>JABUTC010000037.1 GCA_021442505.1 Mogibacterium sp.
CATCCGGACTTGCTTTTGACCTTATGGGAGCAAAGACCGGATTCAAGTCAATGGTTAAGGATCACGAGTTTTTCAGAGCAGTTTGCGACAGAGTTGAAGATGCAGCTGTTGCAGCTTACGAAGCACTCTGGGATTCAGAGATTGATGCTTTCTGGTTCCCGACACCTAACTTCGGAGGATACTGTATCTCCAGAAACACATACATCAAGTGCATACATGACAGCAACAAGAGATTCTATAAGAGAATGCAGGATGCCGGAGTTCGCATGATTCACCACACCTGCGGTCTTTACGACGACAGACTTGACCTCTGTCTTGAGGAGCACAACACATGCTGGCACCTTGCAGATACTTCGACAAAGAAGATTAAGGACCTTTACGGAGATAAGATGTCCCTAATGGGAACAATCCCAAGCGTACGCGTTCTTCTTGAGGGAACAGCAGATGAGGTTTACAAGTTTGCATATCAGGAGTGCATCGATGCAGCACAGGACGGAAGATTCATTCTTTCCGGTGACTGTGACGTACCGCCTGATACAGCGGACGAGAACATTTTCGCAGTTATCAAGGCTGCAAAGGATGCAGAGAAGGTAATCTTCGGATAATTAATACTTTAAGCAGGGAGGCCTTTTAAAGGTCTTCCTGCTGTATGTTTTGAATAGGATTTAAATGAGATATAAACTGCTTGGCTGCAAGATTTTCGAGCGCGAGATTGCAAGCGTAATATATGATTGCAGGAATGTAATCGATGTAACGCTGGTCAGACAGGAACTTCATGCAAGACCTGAAAATCTGCGTGATGTACTGCAGCGTGAAATCGACGAGATAGATGCTAATATTAACAAATACTCAAACGACACATTGAAGACTGATTTCGATGCTATTTTGCTCGGATACGGTCTTTGTTCTAATGTCACAACGGGGCTTAGCAGCAAAAAATACAAGCTGGTTATCCCAAGAGCACACGACTGTCTGGCAGTGTTTATGGGCAGTAAGGATACTTATTCCGAGTACTACAGGAATAAGCCTGGTACCTTTTACTATACGCCTGGTTTTGTCGAGTGGGATTGTTTCGACGACGAGGATGAGTGGAAGAGAAGACTGCAGTTTTACCTTGAAAGATACAAGGGCAACGAGCGAAAAGCACAGAAGGCTGTGGCCGTTGAGAGGTCGATGCGGTCGGCATACGAAAGATTGACATATATTAAATGGGATAAACTGGATTTTCCCGACTATGAAAGAATGGTACAAGGCTGGGCTTCAGACAAGTCATGGGAATATGAGATAATTCAGGGAAATGACTCAATACTTCGCAAACTTGTAGACGGCGAATGGAACGAAGAAGATTTTCTCATAGTTCCACCGGGATACCATTCGGAACCGAGCTACGAAGATAGTATAATAACAGCAGTAAAGTAAGAAGAGGATAGATATATGAATTCAAGAGACAGACTGGAAAAGGCATTGCACGGAGAAATAGTTGACAGACCTCCTTGCATCTGCCCGGGCGGAATGATGAATATGATTACCACAGACCTTATGGATGCCTGTGGCGTTATGTGGCCGGAAGCACACACAAATCCGCAGATGATGGCTGACCTTGCAGCAGCCAACTATCAGAACGGTTGCTTTGAAAATGTGGGCGTACCTTTCTGCATGACAATTGAGGCTGAAGGAATGGGTGCTGAGGTTAACATGGGAAACAAGGTTTATGAGCCGCATGTAAGCAAGTACTACGTGAACTCTGTTTCCGAGTGGCCGAAGCTCAAGAAGATGGACCACAACTCGGGAAGAGCCAAGGTTGTTCTTGACGCAATAAGAATTCTTAAAGAAAAGAATCTTGACGCTCCGATTATCGGAAATATCACAGGACCTATCAGCACAGCAAGCTCGATTATGGAGCCGGTTGTTTTCTATAAAGAGCTGAGAAAGAATCCTGAGGATGCTCACAAGTATATGCAGGTTGTAACAGACCAGATACTTGATTTTGCAAGGGCTCAGATTGAAGCCGGAGCAGATATCATCGCAATTTCCGACCCGAGCGGCACCGGCGAGATTCTTGGACCTAAGATGTTCGAGGAATTTGCGGTTAAGTATCTGAATCAGATAATCGATGGACTGCAGGAAGAGAAGATGGGAACAATTATCCACATCTGCGGGCAGATGAAGCCGGTTTACGAGCAGGCAAAGCTGCTGCATTCAGACGTGTTAAGCTTTGACTCCTGTGTGGCTATGAGGGAAGCAAAGAACAATCTTCCGGACAGAGTGCTTATGGGAAATGTAAGCACATACACGCTTGAGTTCGGTGACGAGGAAAAGGTTAAGACTCTAGCAAAGAAGTGCTGGAAGGATGGATCAAGCATAATCTCACCTGCGTGCGGTCTTGGAACACAGTCACCGCTTGAAAATATTCAGGCCATTATTAAGGGCTTAGATGAAGAGGTTAAGTCGTAATGTACACAATCACAGTTTCGGCAAAAGGACAGACATTTGAATATGAGCCGGGAAAGAGCCTGCTGGACATCCTGCTTGAAAACGATGTTTTCGTAGATAATCCGTGTGGAGGCATGGGTGTATGCGGCAAATGTAAAGTCAGAGTAATTTCCGGGGATGCGGGTAAAATGCTTCAGGAAGAAGCAGACTTCCTTACTGCGCAGGAAATCGAGAGTGGCGTGAGACTTTCATGCAAGGCGTATCCGGAGTCTGACCTTGTGGTTGAACAGCTGCAGGTGGACAGAAAGGGCAAGGTGCTCACTTCCGGATATATGCCAGAGTTTAATACAGAGCTCGATATTTGCAAGAAGGCTGTGAGCATACATAAGCCGACACTTGAGGACCAGACAGCGTTCGAAGATCAGATAATAAATCAAATAGGGGACGTGGAGATACCTCTCGATGTACTTGAGACGGCGGTCTTTAATGAAGGCGTTTTTACCGCAGTGACATATGAGTCTGCTGACGGAAACAGGAAACTCATAGCACTGGAAGATGGCGATACTACAGACAAGCTGTATGGAATAGTAATAGACATCGGAACTACTACTGTAGTTACTGAGCTTGTAGACATGACAACAGGAGAGGCTCTGGCTAATTCTTCTATGATTAATGCGCAGAAGACATATGGCCTTGATGTTCTGACAAGAATTACATACGAATTCGAAAATACGGATACCGGAATTGAGAATCTTCAGACGGCAATTGTAGATTCAATCAATGACATGATTGAAGATGTATGCACTCAGGCGGGTGTTGACCGCAGCAATGTCTATCAGGTCAGCGTTGGAGCAAACTGCACAATGATGCATATGCTGCTTGGCGTTGACGCTAAGCCGATTGGCAAGTCGCCGTATGCACCGATGTTTGTAAAGGCAAAAGACATTCCTGCAGAGGATATCGGTATTGTCGGGGCAAAAGGTGCAAGACTGTACTGCCTGCCTTCTGTTTCAGCTTACATAGGTGCGGACATTGTCGCAGGCGCTTATGTTTGCGAACTGCAGAAAACCGACGACAACATTCTGTTTATTGACATAGGAACAAACGGCGAAATAGTTCTTGCGAGCAACGGCAAACTTACCAGCTGCTCGTGCGCTGCCGGTCCGGCTCTTGAGGGAATGAACATCAGTTGCGGAATGAGAGCTGCGGAGGGTGCCATTGAAGATGTAACAATCACTGAAGAAGGTGTTTCGCTTAAGGTAATCGGAGGTGAAGACGTAACACCTGTGGGCATCTGCGGAAGCGGTATTCTGGCTGTCGTAAAGGAACTCATTCGTACAGGTTTTGTCCTTAAGGAAGGCGCATTTGTCAAACCGAAGAAACTCGCCGAGGATGACTTCAGGCTTAAGATGATTGAACTAGACGGAATAAAAAGATCGTTTGTTATGTGCGAAGGCGACGAGCAGACACCTAGACTGCTTATCACTCAGGGCGATGTCAGACAGGTTCAGCTCGCAAAAGGCGCAATACTTTCCGGTTTCTATGCTCTTCTGAACAAGGCGGGAGTTTCGATGGAGGAACTTGATAAGATTATGATTGCAGGTCAGTTCGGAGCGCATCTTCCTGCTGACAGTCTTACAGGAACAGGCATCATTCCTAAGGGTCTTGAAGACAAGATTGTGTATGTCGGCAATTCTTCCAAGACAGGTGCATATATGGCACTTATGTCTAAGACAGTAAAGCGCGAAATGGAAGAGCTTGCGCACAACATGGATTATATGGAACTTGGAGCAAGCGAGAACTACGAGAGGCTTTTCGCGGAATGTCTGGTATTTCCGGAATAGATATTGAACCTTTGAAGGTTTGGAGGATAGATAATGGCAGATATTAAAGATTTTCTTTGTACATATGCTAATTCGTCGGGAATTAATTCCGAAGTGACAGACGGGCTTGACCTCGTTTTCCCTGAGGCATATGAGAAAGCTGAGAGCATGGCAATACTGTCACTTGCCTTGAAAAAACATGACGGAGCATCTGTATGCGAGCTTCCTTTCTGCCACACAGTAGAAGGTGAGGCGCTAGGCGGCTTAGTTACCCTGGGGGATGCAAACATCGGTCCTCGAGCAAGAGGATATTGTTGTGAAACCATGGAGGATGTACTTGCTCTTAAACCAATAGATTTTAGCAAGGGCAGAATCCACGAGGTGCTTGTTGCATGTCAGATGCTGAGAGAGCAGGGTGAGCAGGTAGTACTTGAGATTTCAGGACCATTTACAATTCTGAATGTGCTCCTCGATGCACCAAAGGTTTTCAAGGCAATTCGCAAGCAACCCGATGTCGCATTTGAGGCAATCCGGAGACTTGGCAACGAGATTCTGGAGTTTATGAAAGAGGCTAAGAAATACGGAGTCCAGCTTATAAGCTACGCAGATTCATCCGGAGCACTTGGTATAGTTGGCCCAAAGGTTTCCGAGTCGGTTGTCGAGAACTTTACATATGAGTTTATGAAAAAGGTAGAGGAAGAAATATGCGATGAGAACACCATAGTTCTTATGTGCCCGAAAACTTCTTTTGCATTAATCGGATGTGAGAAGGCTAGCTTTGAACCGGTTAAACTGAGCGGCCCAATGCGCTACAGTGATGCATGTATAGAGCTTATTGGAAAGGTGAACTTTGCAGGACAAAACTGCATTAAGAATGTTGATTACAGACTTGAGAACGGTATTATGCAGACCGTTGTTCTCAGGTAGTAAAGGAGGCCCGGATGTTTATTATGACAGGTGACAGCGAGTCCCGCGGAAACGGATTCGTCAGATTAAAGGAACTCAAGGAAGAGGGAGCAAAGGTAGTAGGAACATACTGCTCTTATACACCGGTTGAGCTTATTGAGGCAGCCGGCGCATATCAGGTAACGCTTTGCGCATTTTCGCAGGAAGGTGTTATCGAGGGCGAGAAGGTTCTGCCTGCAACACTTTGCCCTCTGGTAAAAGCAAGCTATGGTCTTGCGTACACCGACAAGTGCCCGTTCTTCCATTTCTGCGATATGGTTATCGCTGAAACTACATGTGACGGAAAGAAGAAAATGCTCGAACTTCTGGCAAAACTTCGTCCAACACATGTAATGCAGCTTCCTCAGGGACTAAGCAGCGATATGGCTTTGGATTTCTGGACAAACGAGATGCACAGATGTAAAGATGCTCTCGAGGAGACTCTTGGAGTTGAGATTACAGATGAAGCACTGCACGAAGCCATCGTNGATTACAGATGAAGCATTGCACGAAGCCATCGTTCGCGGAAATCAGCAGAGAAGAGATATGCTAGAAATATATGAGGTAGGCAGACTAGAACCATGTCCTGTAACTGTTATGGAATTTAATGAGGCTGTTGATGCTGCGGGATTTGCTTTCGATTACGGTGTTGAACTGCACAAGCTTGCTGAAAAAGCAAGAAAATTCAAAGAGGATGCGCTCGCTAACGGTGCTGTGCTGACAGGTGAGGGTGTTAAGGTTAAATCACAGAAACCTAGAATACTGATTACCGGCTGCCCTAACATCGGCGTTCGCGACAAAATCCTTAATGAAATCGAAAGATGCGGCGGTTCTATTGTAGCGTTCGATAGCTGCAATGGAGTTAAGACAATGAGAAAAATGATCGACGAAGAGGGCGACCCTTATCGTGCTCTGGCAGAGAAAACTCTTGCTGCAAACTGTTCGGTTATGAGTCCAAATCCGGGAAGATATGAGTCTCTTAAAGATGCATGTGAAGAGTTTGGTATCGATGGAGTGGTAGAAATCGTACTTCAGTGCTGTCATACATATGCAGTAGAAGCGGTATCAATCCGTGACTATGTTGAGAAAGAAATCGGAATTCCTTATCTTTGTCTGACATCTGATTACGGCGATTCAGACAGGGCACAGTTAAGCACCAGAATTAACGCTTTTATAGAAATTCTTCAGTAAAGAATCTGAAAATATTATCAATAATGAGAATTATTTGCAAAAACGTAAAGTTTTCTTTACGTTTTTGTTTGCAAATACATTTAATTATGGTATATTCTACTATAAGCAGGCACGCGAACTCGGCTAGAAGGTACCGAAACTACAGGTTTGTACTGGGGAGCAACAATGGGTTTGTATATTTTTCTGTCGGTAATTACAATCTGTATACTGATAGACCTAATAATTGCATATAAGGTTATAAAGAAGAATGCAAAGAGGACCAGATACTTAGCGCATACTCTGTTGGTCTGTGCTGTTCTTCAGACTTTTTACACTGCGAGCATTATGGTTGACAACTTTACAGCAATGAAGATTTTGTTTGCTGTGTTCCTGAGTCTGTTACCGGTAATGCTCTTTTTGCTTTTAAGATTTTTTGACGATTACTTACCGACCAAGAAGACTTTCTTCAGCTGGCTTGTTCGCGTTTCAATGTTTGTTCTTACAATTGCAGACGTAATAATGCAGCTGATAAATCCATTCACTGAAATTGCAGGTTCTTTCCGTTTTCATGAGAATTCGGTTGTGCGCTGGATAATTGAGCCTAAACCAATATATTATCTGCATATTATGGTTTGCTATTTCATCGTTGTTCTGCTTGTAATACACGTAATTCACTATACGCTTAGCATGTCAGGAATCTACAGAAAGCGCATGACTGTTATAGCAGGAGGAATAATATTTGTTAGTTTCCTGAACGGATTGATTATTCCTCTTCACGATGAAGGCGTGCCTGACTACTCATTAATTGGCTGCACGGTGCTTGGATTGTTTGTTTACTATGATATGTTCTACAACCGTCAGACAAAAATGCTCGATCATTTAAGAAAGATTGTAGTGGACGAGCTGCAGCAGCCGATGATTCTGTTTGGGGATGCAAATAGAATAGCTCTTTGCAATGAGGCTGCGAAATTCCTTGTTCCCGATTGGGCTTTCGGAAATGCATACAGACTTGTGGACTTTCTTGAAAGATATGATTTAGACAGAAATCTTGAGTTTGCCGAGGAAAACTGTCACTTCCAGTGGAATTATACCGAGGAAAACGGCTATCCGAAGGTATACAGGGTAGACTTCAGTGTAATGAGGGACAAGAGGGAAGATATAATTGGCCGCTTGTTTATCTTCACGGATCTTTCCATAGAGACAGATATCCTTACAGGCTTCTATACAAGAAATGCCTATGAGGCTAAATTCAATGCAACAAAGACATCGTTAAAGGCTCCTGTTGCTGTTGCTGCATGTGATATTAACAGGCTCGCATGGATTAACAAGGAATATGGCGAAGCAGAAGGAGACAGATGTATTCAGTTCCTGGCAAAAGCTATGAGAAAGTATATGCCGCTCCGCACACAATTTGTCAGATTGGCCGACGCTAAGCTGCTGGCAATTACAGAAAGAACGACAAGCAATGAAATGCACAACTATCTCGAGGAGATAGAATTTGAATGTGAAAACAGATATCCGGGAGGACATATATTTACTATTCAGTCTGCTGTATGTATGACAACAGGTGCTTCTGCAAATATTATGGATGCTGCAAGCAGTGTAGTAGATACTCTCAAGACAAGAAAACTTATAGACAAGAATTCCGGACACACATCGCTTCTCGATTCATTCGCCCAGACACTTTATGAAAGTGATCAGGGAACTGAGGCGCATGTAAGAAGAACACAGGCGCTTGGCTCAGCACTGGGAAAAAGACTTGGTTTCAGCGATAAGCAGCTCAGCCAGTTCTCGCTCCTTTGCGTTCTCCATGACATAGGAAAACTCGGAATACCTCTTGAGATTCTCAACAAGCCGGCGAAGCTTACTCCGGAAGAGTGGGAAATCATGAAGACACATCCGATTAAGGGATACAGAATCGCGAAAGCTTCTCCGGAACTCAGCGATATCGCAAAGCATATCCTTCACCATCACGAGAGATGGGATGGCAAAGGATACCCAAGTGGACTCGAGGGTGAAAATATTCCGCTACTCGCACGAGTTGTATGTATAGTCGATGCATATGATGCTATGGTAAGCACAAGACCTTATCATGAGGGAATGCCGCCATCGCAGGCGGTTGCCGAGATAAAACGATGCGCAGGAACACAGTTTGACCCTAAGATGGCAGAAGAGTTCATACGTATGCTAAAAGACAATTATCAGATAAGCTGCGATGAGAACGAGGTGTCGACATCCAAAGGAGAGTACAGCATCAGCTAAAAAAAGCTTGAAATGATTTATTCATTTCAAGCTTTTTCTTTTT
>JABUTC010000038.1:0-3032 GCA_021442505.1 Mogibacterium sp.
TTCTGCTGGTTTACACATGCTATGCAATCGGATCGACAATATCATATCTTTCATCGCAGTTTGCGACATACGGAATGAGCATGTCAGATGAGCTCGGATATGTTGTTTCATCTGTGATTTCAGTAGTGGTTCAGCCGCTTGCAAGCGCAATTATTATATTTATGGCTGGATATATTCTCGAGGAGCTTCGCTCACAGAATCCTTGCTACTATCTGACAGATGCGGAGTATGCAGCAAAGAAGGCTGAGAAGGAAAAGAAGAAAGCTGCTAAGGCTGAGGCAAAGGCTGCTAAGGAAGAAAAGAAAGCCGAAGATAAAGCTGAAGCGGAGAAATAATCAGGGAAACATTAATCGAAAATATTGCAAAATACAAAGAAAAAGAAACGCAGATGCGTTTCTTTTTCTTTGGGGGGTTATATAGGTTAATGACGGACTAAATTGTCCGCATTGACCGGCTACGACAATAATAATATCGTTCACAAATGTTGTAAAGTAGGATTTGAAGACAAAAAGAGTTTTTTGCGTGCGGAGAATATATTTTGTTTCCGGAAAAGCACAAATTTTGTTATTTTCGCACAAAAAAAGGCACTTAAATTGTTGACAGTACATATAGCCGGGAATATAATAAACACAGTAAATTCAAGGGAAGGAAATGTTATGCAGAATATCGCAGTAATCATCAGCATCCTTATTATCAGCGCTATACTCGGCCTACTACTCGTCGGTGGAGATAGCGTTAAAAGTCGTGCCATGAACTGCAGATAATCCAACCCTTGCCTTGAGCATTATCGTTGATTATGAGCCGCGTGACTTTTAACGAAAAAGCATGCGGCTTTTAATTTTGTACGTTATATCCCAAGCTAATCCAAAAGTTATTTTAAACCAATTAATCAAAGTAAAGAAAAGGAGAAGAACAATGGATACTCACATTAAGATTTTTGACACAACACTTCGAGACGGCGAGCAGTCACCGGGCTGCAGTATGAACCTAAAGGAAAAGATCGAGGTAGCAAAGTGTCTGGAACGACTTAAGGTAGATATCATTGAAGCAGGTTTTGCTATTTCTTCGCCGGGAGATTTTGAATCAGTAAAGACCGTTGCAGAGATCATCAAGGATTGTCAGGTTGCATCTCTTGCAAGATCGGTTGAAAAGGATATAGATGCTGCATACGAGGCAGTTAAGGGCGCAGCAGACCCGAGAATCCACGTATTCCTCGCAACATCACCTCTGCACATGCAGTACAAGCTCAAGATGACAGAGGACCAGGTTGTTGAGAATGCGGCAGCTGCAGTTAAGTACGCACGCAGCAAGTGCTCGAACATCGAGTTCTCATGCGAGGATGCTACAAGAAGTGACTACGACTTCATGGTAAGAGTTGTAAACGCAGTAATCGCAAGCGGAGCTACAACAATCAACCTGCCTGACACAGTAGGATACACAACACCGGACGAGATGAAAGAACTCATCTCATATGTAAAAGGACATATCGATAATCCGGATGGAATCACTTTCTCGGTACACTGTCACAACGACCTCGGAATGGGCACAGCGAACTCACTCGCAGGTGTACTCGGAGGAGCAGGACAGATTGAGTGTACAATCAACGGACTCGGAGAGAGAGCAGGAAACACATCACTTGAAGAAGTCGTAATGGCTATGAGAACAAGACCTGATGTATACAAGGCTCAGACAAGAATCGATACCACACAGCTGTACAAGGCATCGAAGACCGTATACACAATCATCGGACAGCAGGCTCCGCTCAACAAGCCGATTGTAGGAAGAAACGCTTTCGCACACGAGGCAGGAATCCATCAGCACGGAGTTCTCGCAAACAAGGCAACTTACGAGATTATGACACCGGAGTCGGTTGGTATCACATCGAACAACCTCGTACTCGGAAAGCATTCCGGAAAGCACGCATTCGAGACAAGACTTCAGCAGCTCGGCTATGAGCTCGACAAGGAAGAGCTCGTACGCTGCTTTGAGGAGTTCAAGGTAATCTGCGACAAGAAGAAAGTCGTTAACGACGATGACCTTGAGGCTATCGTAAACCACAGCATCATCACAGAGGATATCGAAGACGGATACAAGCTCGACTGGTTCTCGGTTAACACAAGCAACTTCACAACTGCAACCTGCACAGTAAGCCTCGAGAAGAACGGCGAAAAGTTCCAGGAAGTATGCTTAGGTGACGGTCCTCTCGACGCAGCGTTCGGCGCAATCAACAAGATTGTTAAGCCGGAGTATCACACATTCGCGGACTTCTCGATTTTCTCAATCGCAGAGGGCAAGGACACTATCGGTGATGCAACAATCAAGCTGCACGCAGGCGATAACAGAACACTCACAGGTCACGGACTTTCAACAGACGTAATCGAGTCGAGTATCATCGCTTACATCGGAGCTATCAACAAGCTCGGCAAAAAGACAGGCAGTGAAGAATAATCTGAGTTAGGAATCGGAGATAAAACTTATGGGAATGACAATGACACAGAAGATTCTCGCAGCACACGTTGGAAGAGACAGCGTGAAGGCGGGAGAACTCATAGAGGCGCCACTCGACCTCGTTATGGGTAACGACATTACCACACCGGTGGCGGTCGGCATTTTCGAGGAAAGCGGCTTCGAAAAGGTTTTCGACAAGGATAAGATTGCAATCATCCTCGACCACTACACACCTTGCAAGGACATCGAGTCCGCAAGACTTTCGAAGAGAGCGAGAGATTTTGCAAGAAAGCATAACATCACAAATTTCTACGATACAGGAAATGTCGGAATCGAGCATGCGCTTGTTCCTGAAAAAGGATTGGTTGCACCAGGAGAGGCTGTAATCGGAGCTGACTCACACACATGCACATACGGAGCTCTCGGAGCTTTCTCAACAGGAGTAGGCTCGACAGACTACGCAGCTGCAATGGCAAGCGGACAGTGCTGGTTCAAGGTTCCTTCGGCTATCAAGGTTGTGCTTACAGGAAAGCCGGGCAAGTACGTAACAGGTAAGGATGTAATTCTTCATCTCATCGGAACCA
>JABUTC010000038.1:3077-6158 GCA_021442505.1 Mogibacterium sp.
GGAGTTGCTGAGCTCGGTATGGACGACAGATTCACAATCTGCAACATGGCTATCGAGGCCGGCGGCAAGAACGGAATTTTCCCTGTCGACGAGAAGACACTTGAGTACATCAAGGGAAGAGTGGACAGAGAGTATAAGATTTTCGCAGCAGACGAAGACGCTGAGTACGACGAGGTAGTTGAAATCGACCTCTCAACACTCAAGAACACCGTTTCGCTTCCGCATCTTCCTTCAAACACAAAGACAGTTGAGGAAGTTAAGGGAACAAAGATTGACCAGGTTGTTATCGGCTCCTGCACAAACGGAAGAATGAGCGACATGAGAATGGCTGCTGAGATTCTGAAGGGACGCAAGGTTGCTGACGGAATCCGTGTAAACATCGTTCCGGCTACTCAGGCAATCTACATCCAGTGCATCGAGGAAGGAATTCTGAAGACTTTCGTCGAGGCAGGATGTGCGGTTAACACACCAAGCTGCGGACCTTGCATGGGAGGTCACATGGGAGTTATGTGCGAAGGCGAGAGAACAATCTCGACAACAAACCGTAACTTCGTAGGAAGAATGGGACATGTAGACAGTGAAATTATTCTCGCAAGCCCTGCAGTATGCGCGGCTTCAGCGATTGCAGGTTTCGTAGCGGGACCTGAGGATATTATGTAGGAGGGCGTTATGGTAAAAGGCAAAGTATACAAATACGGCGACGACGTAAATACGGACGTTATTATTCCTGCAAGATATCTCAACGACCCGGATCCTGCAGCAATGGCTAAGCACTGCATGGAGGACATCGACCCTGAGTTCGCAAAAGTAAGTCATGAGGGAGATATCATGGTCGGCGGCTGGAACTTCGGATGCGGCTCATCGAGAGAGCATGCGCCGGTTTCAATCAAGGCGACAGGCGTGTCCTGCGTAATCGCAGCGAGCTTCGCAAGAATTTTTTACAGAAACTCGATTAACATCGGATTCCCGATTCTCGAATGCCCTGAGGCTGCAGAGGCAATCGCAAACGGCGACATCGTAAGCGTTGACTACGACACCGGCGTGATTGTGGACGAGACTACAGGACAGAGCTTCCAGGCTGCGGCATTCCCGCCATTCATTCAGAACATCATCGAGAAAGGCGGACTGCTTAACTCGATTAAGAGTAAGTAGTGAAGGAGGGAAAAAGTGAAATACAATATAGCATTGATTAAGGGCGACGGCATCGGTCCTGAAATCGTGGACAGCGCCGTAAGAGTCCTTGAAGTAATAGGCGAAAAGTACGGACACGAGTTCTGCTTCACACCATATCTCGCAGGAGGCGCGGCAATCGACGCATGCGGAATGCCTCTCCCGCAGGAGACAATCGACGGATGTCTGGCAAGCGACAGCGTGCTTTTCGGAGCAGTCGGAGGGCCTAAGTGGGACGGTCTCGGCGGAGATGCAAGACCTGAGAAGGCGTTACTGGGCCTGAGAAAAGAACTTGGACTTTTCACCAACCTTCGTCCTGCTAAGCTTTACAGTGCGCTTAAGGACGACAGCCCTCTTCGCGCAGACATCGTTGCCANGGCGCTGCTGGGCCTGAGAAAAGAACTTGGACTTTTCACAAACCTCCGTCCTGCTAAGCTGTACAGTGCGCTTAAGGACGACAGCCCTCTTCGCGCAGACATCGTTGCAAAGGGCTTCGACATTATGATCGTAAGAGAGCTTACCGGCGGAATCTATTTCGGAGACAGAGGATACCGCGAGGGCAAGTACGGAAACGAGGCTTACGACACCGAGGCATACAGCGAGATGGAGATCAGAAGAATCGCACATGTTGCTTTCCAGACTGCGATGAAGAGAAACAAGAACCTCATCAGCGTCGACAAGGCAAACGTGCTCGAGACCTCAAGACTCTGGAGAAAAATCGTTCACGAGATAGCTGAAGAGTATCCTGAGGTTAGCTGCACAGACATGCTTGTAGACAATGCGGCAATGCAGCTTGTAAGAAATCCGTCGCAGTTCGACGTAGTGGTTACAAGCAACATGTTCGGAGATATTCTGTCCGACGAAGCTTCGCAGATTACAGGATCAATCGGACTTCTCGCATCATCGTCACTCGGCGAGACAAAGAGAGGTCTCTACGAACCGATTCACGGTTCGGCACCTGACATCGCAGGAACAGGAAAGGCTAATCCGATTGCAACAATTCTGTCGGCAGCAATGATGCTGAGATATGCATTTGACCTTGCCGAAGAGGCAGACGCAATTGAGAATGCTGTAAACAGGGTTCTCGACGATGGCTACAGAACGGCTGATATCGCAGGCGGCGCAGAGGGAGCCCTCAGCTGCAGCGAGATGACAGATACAATAATAAAGTATTTATAAAATAAGTTATTTCAAATAAGGAAAGGTAAAAAAGCAAATGATAATGAAAGGTTCCGACATCTTAGTCGAGTGTCTGCTCGAACAGGGAGTTGACACAGTATTCGGATATCCGGGCGGAACTGTAATCAATGTGTACGACTCGCTCTACAAGTACAGCGACAAAATCAAGCACATTCTTACAGCTCATGAGCAGGGTGCATCGCACGCCGCTGACGGATATGCAAGAAGCACGGGCAAGGTTGGAGTTTGCATCGCAACCTCAGGACCGGGAGCAACAAACCTCACAACAGGAATTGCAACAGCATATATGGATTCGTCCCCTGTTGTATTCATCACATGTAACGTAGGAGAATCTTTTATCGGAAAAGACTCCTTCCAGGAGTGCGATACTGTCGGTGTGACAATGCCTATCACAAAGTGCAACTATCTGGTAAAGGATGTTGATGAGATTGCAAGCACAGTAAGAGCTGCTTTTGCTATGGCAAAGTCAGGTCGTCCGGGCCCTGTAGTAATCGATATTCTGACAAACATCAGTAAGGCTGAGACCGAGTTCACACCTGTCCCTCTCGAGAAACATGCAGAGAGCGGAAAGCTGGCAACACTCATGAACAGACCTACCCACAACCTGAGACCTCACGAGCCGGAAGGGGACATCGACAAGCTGGTTGATATGATCAGAGAGTCAGAGAGACCTATGGTTATCTGCGGAGGCGGAGTTGTAAGAGGAAGAGC
>JABUTC010000038.1:7666-15074 GCA_021442505.1 Mogibacterium sp.
ACCATTACAGAAGATACGAAGGAGAAGGGAGAATTCGACTATGGCAAAAATGTATTATGAGAAGGATTGTGATCTGAACGTACTGAACGGAAAGACTATTGCAATTATCGGTTACGGATCACAGGGACACGCACACGCACAGAATCTGAGAGATTCAGGCTGCAAGGTTATCATGGGACTTCGTCCTGGAAAGAGCTGGGACAAGGCTACAAAGGATGGCTTTGAGGTTTACACAGTAGCTGAGGCTTCGGCAAAGGCTGACATCGTAATGATGCTCGTTAACGACGAGAGAGCAGCTGACATCTATAAGGAGTCAGTAGCTGCAAACATCAAGGAAGGCGCAGCACTTGCTTTCGCACACGGCTTCAATATCCGTTACGGCCAGATTGTTCCACCTGCAAACGTTGACGTATTTATGGCAGCTCCTAAGGGACCTGGACACACTGTACGTTCACAGTATGTTGTTGGAAAGGGAGTTCCTTGTCTCGTAGCATGCGAGCAGGATGCAACAGGAAAGTGCCTTGACATCGCTCTTGCTTACATCGCAGGAATCGGTGGAGCTCGTGCAGGAGTTATGCAGACAACAATGTACGAGGAGACAGAGACAGACCTGTTCGGAGAGCAGACTGTACTTTGCGGTGGAGTTGTTGACCTTATGCAGTGCGGATTCGAAGTACTCGTTGAGGCTGGATATGAGCCTGAGAACGCATACTTCGAGTGCATCCACGAGCTCAAGCTCATCATCGACCTTATCAACAAGGGCGGAGTTGCAGCTATGAACTACTCAATCTCAGATACAGCTGAGTTCGGTGAGTACGTATCAGGACCAAGAGTACTTCCTCACGACGAGATCAAGGCTAACATGAGAAAGGTTCTCGCTGACATTCAGGACGGAACTTTTGCCGGCAAGTGGATTGCTGAGAACAAGAACGGAAGAACATTCTTCAATTCAAAGAGAAACCTTCTTGCTAAGCACCCTATGGAGGTTGTTGGAAAGCAGCTCAGAGACAACATGCTCTGGAAGGATGCTAAGGATGGCGACGAGGGTCTCGACAGCGCATCGAACTAATTCGAAAGGAGACCAGGATGCGATCCGATGTTATTAAAAAAGGAGTAGAGCGTACTCCTAACGTAAGCTTACTCTATGCTCTCGGATACACTGATGAGGAGCTCTCACGCCCTCTCATCGGTGTCGTAAGCTCGTACAACGAAATCGTTCCGGGACATATGAATATCGACAAGATCACAGAAGCGGTAAAAGCCGGCGTTCGCGCAGCGGGCGGAACGCCTATCGTTTTCCCGGCAATCGCGGTATGTGACGGCATTGCGATGGGTCACACCGGAATGAAGTATTCACTTGTTACAAGAGACCTTATCGCAGACTCGACAGAGTCCATGGTTGCAGCACATTCTTTTGACGGACTCGTAATGATTCCTAACTGTGACAAGAACGTACCGGGACTTCTGATGGCAGCAGCAAGACTGAACATCCCTACAATTTTTGTATCGGGTGGTCCAATGCTCGCAGGTCGTCTGAAGGATGGAAGAAGAACCTGTCTCAGCCATATGTTCGAGGCTGTCGGTGCATACAAAGCCGGCACACTCGATGAGGCAGGAGTTGCAGACTACACTGAGAATGCATGTCCGACCTGCGGAAGCTGCTCGGGAATGTACACTGCAAACTCTATGAACTGCCTGACAGAGGCTATCGGAATGTCACTTCGCGGAAACGGAACCATTCCTGCCGTTTACTCGGCAAGAATCCGTCTCGCAAAGCACACCGGCATGAAGATTATGGAGCTTGTCGAAAAGGACATCAAGCCTCGCGACATTATGACAGAGGCGGCATTCATGAATGCCGAGACCGTGGATATGNCATTATGACAGAGGCGGCGTTCATGAATGCCGAGACAGTAGATATGGCTCTCGGATGTTCGACAAACACCATGCTTCACCTCCCTGCCATCGCACACGAGGCAGGAGTTGAACTCGACCTCGACAAGTCAAACGCAATCAGTGCCAAGACACCTAACCTCTGCCACCTTGCACCTGCAGGAAATACCTTCATGGAGGATCTCGATCTGGCAGGAGGAGTGTATGCGGTTATGAAGGAGCTCACAAAGAAGAATCTTCTTAACACAGACCTTATCACTGCAACAGGCAAGACTGTAGCGGAGAACCTCGAGGGAGTTGTAAACAACGACGAGGAAACAGTAAGACCAATTGACAATCCATTTTCGCAGACAGGCGGAATCGCCGTGCTCAAGGGAAACATCGCGCTGGACGGCTGCGTAGTAAAGCAGTCGGCAGTTTCGCCGAAGATGATGGCGCACGAGGGACCTGCAAGAGTATTTAACAGCGAAGATGATGCAATCGAGGCAATTTATGCCAAGAAGATTAACCCTGGCGATGTAGTGGTTATCCGCTATGAGGGCCCTAAGGGTGGTCCGGGAATGAGAGAGATGCTGAATCCTACTTCCGCAATCGCAGGAATGGGACTCGACGAAAGTGTTGCTCTCATTACAGACGGACGTTTCTCCGGAGCTACAAGAGGAGCTTCAATCGGACATGTAAGCCCTGAGGCTGCAGCCGGTGGAAATATCGCTCTTGTTGAAGAGGGAGATATTATCGCAATCGACATTCCTAACTGCAAAATCGAGCTCAAGGTTTCCGATGAGGAACTTGCCAAGAGAAGAGCAGCATGGGTATGTCCGGAGCCAAGGATCAAGACAGGCTATCTTGCAAGATATGCAAAGATGGTATCCTCGGCTGATAAGGGAGCAATTCTGCTTCCGTAACTGAAACTTTAAGTGACAGGAGACTATATGCTTAAGGATGAAGTAAGCAAACTGCTATTCTTCAAACCCGCGAGAGGAAGCATTATGTCGGAGCTTATTGACGCAGAAGAGCGGTGCTTCGGGGGAGAGGATCAGAAGACCCTCGAAGCCGCCGTTCTTTCGGTAGTTAACCGCCTGATTTCGCTCTCGGCGAGCATGGGAATCGACGGCAATCTCTGGCAGAACTACATTATCCACTTCGCTCTTACGGACGAGAATGCGTACACATTATCAAGAGAAAGAGCCGCATCGGCAGAGGATTCGTTCTCGGCACTGGCAGCTTCGGATTTCGCAATACTTCGCGGGCTGATGGCCTACGACTTTGAAACCCTGAGACCTGTAGTCAAGGATGGAGTCATCGCATCGGTACTCGACTTCAGGAATGGGGGCGAGCCGTCAGAGTATGCCGGAAATGCGGGTAAAATGGTTCTCGACATCCGAGCGGTTACGGCAAAGGCGTCGGGCGATGAAGCGTTTAAGGCGGCTTTCGACGAGCATTACCGTAAGCGCGGAACAGGCGACTTTGCTTTTACAGACGCATTCAGAATAGCGGATACGGACAATCTCAAATTCAAGCCGATTCGGGCAACAGAGGACATAAGCTTCAGCGACATGGTTGGCTACGAGCAGCAGAAGGCTGAAATTATGAGAAACACTGAGGCCTTTATCGAGGGAAGACCGGCCAACAACGTGCTGCTCTACGGAGACAGCGGTGCGGGCAAGTCGACCAGCGTCAAGGCACTGATTAACGAGTACAGCGGACGCGGGCTTCGAATTATCGAGATTCACAAACACCAGTTCAAGCACATAAGCGAGGTTCTCGGAAGGGTAAAGAACAGGAACTACAAGTTCATTCTTTTCATCGACGATCTTTCGTTCGAGGACTTCGAGACAGAATATAAGTATCTGAAGGCGGTCATTGAGGGAGACCTCGAGATTAAGCCGAGCAATGTGCTCATCTACGCAACGTCGAACAGAAGGCATCTGATTAAAGAGGTTTTCGCCGACAGAGCGGATATGGAGCACCTTGGGGATGTACACAGATCGGATACGATAGAGGAGAAGACTTCGCTGTCGAGCCGTTTCGGAGTACAGATTTATTATCCGTCGCCGGTAAGGCAGGAGTATCACGACATCGTTAAAACGCTTGCGGCAAAGGCGGGCATCGAGATGGACGAAAAGGAGATGCTCGTTCAGGCGGACGCATGGGACATCAGGCACGGCGGAGTATCGTGCAGAGCGGCCAGACAGTTTGTTGATTATCTGGCATCAGAGAAGAAAGGGGACAAATAGATGGAACTACAATTTTCAAAGAGAGTCACACAGGAGGATTTTCAGGGCGAGTTTATAGATGTTATCCTGAAAGCTGCGGCTGATCCAAGTCTGACATCATTTGCGGGAGGACTTCCTAATCCGCAGTCATTTCCGGTAGAGGCTGTAAAGGAAGCTGCAAACAAGGTTTTCGAGAATTTCGGATATCGTGCACTTCAGTACAATGCAGCAGAGGGACTTCTGCCGCTTCGTGAGAAAATCTGCCAGAGATACAAGGAGCAGATGGATCTTGATTACACTCCGGACGAAATCGTTATTACAACAGGTTCACAGCAGGCGCTCGATATCATTTCAGGCGTTATGCTCGACGAAGGCGATGAAATCGTTCTCGAGAACCCGACATATCTCGCAGCACTGCAGGTTTTTCACCACTATATGCCTAAGGCGCTGACTGTAGACCTTACTGATACGGGAATCAACACAGACCAGCTTGCGGCTGTAATGGAAAAGCACGACCCGACACTTATGTACATCATCCCTAATTTCCAGAACCCTACAGGTCTTACATATACAGAGGAGACAAGGGTTAAGATGGCTGAGATAATGAAGGGAAAGAACACACTCATCATCGAGGATAATCCTTATGGCGAGCTGAGATTTGCAGGCAAGGCCGGACACAGCATGGCTTACTTCCTGCCTGAGCAGACAATTCTGAACGGAACTTTCTCGAAGATTGTTGCACCGGGAATGAGAGTAGGCTGGGTTGCTACAAAGAACAAGGAACTGCTTGAGAAGTTTGCAGTATATAAGTCATCTGTAGACCTTCACACAAGTATTCTCGACCAGATGATTATCAATCAGTACCTCGAGGACAACGATGTTAACGCACAGGTTGAGGTTGCGAAGGAAATCTACAAGAATAACGCTGAGCTCATGATGGCAGCTATGGAAAAATACATGCCTAAGGGCGTTACTTTCACAAAGCCTGAGGGAGGAATGTTCCTCTGGGTTACACTTCCTGAAGGACTCAAGGCTGTTGATGTACAGTTCAAGGCGGTTGAGAAAGGCGTTGTAGTTCTTGCCGGAGATCCGTTCTATGAGTACGACCACGGCGGAAGAACAATGAGAGTAAACTACTCGAATTCGACACCTGAGCAGATTGAGCAGGGAGTTAAGGCATTTGCAGAGGCAGTAATTGAGCTGATGTAATTGCGGGCGGAAGCGCTGAAGTAAGATGAAATGCGAAAAAGTCCCCGGAAGGGGACTTTTTTGGTGGCGGCGTTGTGCGAAAAGACTTTATGATTTCTATTATTTACAAACAGCCCATAAGTGTTTATAATAGTAAACATAAAGAAGGAGTAATAGGAAAATGAAAAAAGCTGCTTACAATATAATGCCTGCAACCGAAGAAGTTTTGAAGACAATGGGGGAGCAGATTAAACTGGCGAGACTGAGAAGAAACCTTTCCGCAACTCTTGTGGCCGAACGAGCCGGTATCAGCAGAGCATCTCTATGGAAGGTTGAGTCAGGGAATCCTGCTGTTGCCATTGGTATTTATGCGGCTGTTTTGCATGCACTTAATAATATGGACAAAGACCTCCTGCTTGTTGCCAAGGATGACGAAATGGGACGACAGATGCAGGACCTTAATCTGATAACCAGAAAACGTGCTCCTAGGAGGGGATAGCATTGAGCGGAGAGAGGAAAAAGATTCTTGTATATGATGATTTCACCTACGATGTTCCTGTTTTGCTCGGACACCTGTATGTGGATGTTATCAAGGGTGGCGAAACCTATTCTTTTGAATATGACCAGGAATGGCTGATAGACAACAAACTTTCAATCAGCCTCGATCCTGAGATACAGCCTTTTACCGGAAGGCAGTTTCCCTCCGGCAAAAATATTTTTGGAATGTTCGCAGACGCATCACCGGACCGCTGGGGTCGTGTTTTGATGAACAAGAGAGAAAGAATTTTTGCAGAAAGAGAGGGAAGGAAACCTCGCAAACTCTATGACAGTGACTACCTGCTTGGAGTTTATGATGAGACACGAATGGGAGGCATTCGCTTTAAGTCAGATGAGGAAGGTCCTTTCGTGTCTGATGACAGGGAGACGGCCGCACCTCCATGGACAGCGCTTCGCACTTTGGAGGAGGCTTCAAGAAAGTTTGAACAAGATGAGGAAGGCGTTTCGGATAAGTGGCTGAAGCAGCTTATCAAACCGGGTTCGTCACTTGGAGGAGCAAGGCCTAAGGCTACGGTTGTAGATACGAAGGGACAGCTTTGGATAGCCAAGTTCCCCTCTCGCAATGATGAAAACAATACGGGAGCATGGGAAAAGGTTGCACACGATTTGGCACGCTTATGCGGGCTCGATGTGCCTGAGTCAAAGATAGAAACTTTCTCGAAACTCGGCAGCACGTTCCTGGTAAAAAGATTTGACAGAGAGGGAAGTAAACGAGTTCACTTTGCGTCCGCAATGACTCTTCTAGGCAAGACGGATGGAGCCTCAGACGGAACGAGTTATCTGGATATTGTCAGTTTTATTAAGTCTTATGGTGCAAGACCGAAAACAGATTTGATAGAATTATGGAAGAGAATAGTGTTTAATATGGCGATTTCAAACACGGATGATCACCTGAGGAATCACGCTTTTATTTTTTCAAAGGAAGGGTGGTTGCTGTCGCCTCTCTATGATGTCAACCCGGTTCCTTACGGAGACGAGCTCTCTCTTCTTGTAGATGAAAACGATAACCGCATTTCCGGAGAGCTGGCTATAAGTGTTGCTCCGCGATTCGGAATATCGGAAAATCATGCAAGAGAATTGCTGCATGAGATATATCAGACGGTTGGAGATAACTGGGAGCAGTTAGCTAAGGAATACGGTTTGACCCGAGGGCAGATAGAAGATATGAGGCCGGCTTTCAGTGAATGCGATAAAACAATAAGATAACAGGTGCAGTATATGAGAAAAGTTTGTGTAAATACATCGAACGCATACGAGGTGCTGATCGGCGAGGGGCTTCTTGTCGAGAGCGGTTCCGTTGTCAGGGAATGCATTGAAGGCAATAAGATAATGCTGGTAAGAGACAGCAATCTGCCGCCGCTGTACGGGACTGTTGTCTCGGAGAGTCTTGCAGATGCCGGATTTGAACTGTCATGGTTTGTTGTCTCTGCAGGTGAGGAGAATAAGAATTTCGATACTCTGAATGAGTTGGTTTCGGCTATGGCGGATGCGGGTTTGTCACGCAAGGATGCAGTCGTTGCGCTTGGCGGAGGCATGGTCGGAGACCTTGCGGG
>JABUTC010000038.1:15185-18498 GCA_021442505.1 Mogibacterium sp.
TGCGGGGAAAAATCTGGTTGGAGCATTCCATCAGCCTTCGGCAGTTATCTGCGATCCTTTGTGCTTCAGGACTCTTCCCGAAAGGGAACTGAGCAGTGGTTATGCCGAGGTACTAAAGTATGCGGTGATTGGCAATCCTGAGATCCTTGGCATGCTTGATGGCCCGATGGAAGACCTGATTGCGGAGTGTGTCGGGATTAAGGCAGAGATTGTTTCGCAGGATGAGAGGGATTCGGGTTGCAGGAAACTTCTGAACTTCGGACATACCTTCGGTCATGCGATTGAACAGGCTTCGAATTATGAACTGCTTCACGGCGAAGCCGTGGCTATCGGAATGGTTAAGGCTTGCGAGTTGGCGGAGTCAAAGGGGTTGCTTGCCACTTCGGTTAAAAGTCGTTTGATTGAAGAGTTTGAGCGCAGGGGACTTCCGACAGGCACCGACCTGGACCCTGCTGAGATTAAGAAATATCTGAAGCTGGACAAGAAGGCTTCGGGGGGAAAAATAGATTTCGTAATGCCGCTGGACTTCGGCAAGTGCGAGGTGCAGAGCGTGGATATTGAGGAATTGTAAGCCCGCTGGGCTGCAGGTAGGCCCGTTGGGCGTTTTGAGCCGCAAGGAGACAGAATGAGATACAGGATTGAGAAAGCTGCGAATAAGGGGATGGCGCAAGCCATCCCGTCAAAATCAGCCGCACACAGGTGGCTGATTGTTGCTGCGCTTTCCGGTCTTGATTACGGAGACCGGCTCAAGGGACTGTCTGAGGATGTGGATGCTACCAGGGAGTGCCTGGTGGAAATCAGGACCTCTTTGGATGGGGCCGCTGGCTTGAATGGGGCCGCCGGCCGTTCGGGGGTACTGAAACTAAGAGTGAGGGAGAGTGGCTCGACGCTGAGATTCCTGCTTCCGCTTGCGGCTGCTTTAGGTCTGAATGCGGATTTCATATGTGAGGGCAAGCTGGCCGACAGGCCGCTTGCGGAGTTGAAAGCGGCGCTCGAAGAGCGCGGCTGCCGGTTCGAGCAGCCGGCAGAGGGCGCGATTGGGATTCGCGGGCGCCTCTCTGCGGGCGAATTCCGTATTCCGGGAAATGTTTCGAGTCAGTATGTGAGCGGATTGATTTTTGCCCTGCCTCTGCTTGAGGGAGACAGCTGCATTGTTATTGAGGGCGAGCTTGAGTCGAGGCCTTATGTGGATATGACTCTGGCGGCAGTACGTGCGGCCGGGATTGAGGTTGAGGAGACTGAGGCAGGATTCGAGATTAAGGGCGGACAGAAGTATGCTCTTGAGAGCCTGCCTGAGATTGAGGGTGACTGGTCGAGCGCTGCAAACTGGATTGTGCTCGACGCGCTTAATAAAGCAAGAGTAGAAGATTATAAAGAGATAATAGTTCTCGGACTGGACGAGAATTCCCTGCAGGGCGATAAGGCAATCAGAGAGTACGTGAAGCTCCTGGATAAGAAGATGGAGACGAACGGGTACTCGAAGAAGGTTGATGTGATTGATGTCAGGAACACGCCCGATCTGGTTCCGCTTCTGGCGGTGCTCGCCTGTGCGAGGGAAAAAGGCTGTGTTACCAGGATTGAAAATGCAGGTCGCCTGAGGTTCAAGGAGAGCGACAGGCTTGAGTCTACGGCTGCGATGATCAGGTCGCTTGGCGGCAGGGTCGAGGAAGGCGAGGATTATCTGCTGATAGACGGGCAGGTAAGACTCGACGGAGGCGAGGTAGATTCGTACGGAGATCACAGGATAGTGATGGCGGCAGCTGTTGCTGCGGCCATCTGCGAGAATCCAGTTGTTCTGGACGGAGCCGAAGCGACGAGAAAGTCGTATCCGGGATTCTTCGAGGACTTCGCGAGCTTGGGCGGAGTCTTCACCGAGGCATAACAATCGGGAAGTATAATATAGGTATAGAAAAGACAGAGAATTAGAAGCTGATGCTACAGAATTTTATTATTTGCGCAACGTCGGTTATACCGTCGGTAATATATTTGACGATAGGCATAGTGCTTAAGGTATGCAAGGTCGTAACGGAGGACGAGGTAAAACGTTTTACCCGGATGACCTTCGTCGCACTGTACCCGTTTATGATGTTCGACAACCTTTACGGCAAGAACCTTGCTGAATCTTTCAACGTATGGCTTGTCGTGCTGGCTGTGGGTTTCACTTTTTTCCAGATTGCAAGTTCATGGGGACTTGTGTCCGTGATTGAGAAAGACAGCAAAAACCGCGGCGCGATGATTCAGGGAATGTGGCGAAGCAATATCGTGCTTATGGGCCTTCCGGTAGGCATACATATTTTCGGAAAGGCCTGTGTTGCGCCGGTTGCAATTGTCCTGCTTGTGGTGGTTCCGCTGTACAACGTGATGGCGGTCATTCTGCTGGAAATCATGCGCGGCGGCAAGGCAAATCCGGGAAAACTGCTAAAAGGGGTTTTCACCAATCCAATCATCATCGGTGCTATCGCAGCGCTCGTTGTCATCGGTCTTGGGATTCAGCTCCCCGTGATTGTGAGCCAGACTGTTACAACGCTAAGTGATGCGACTGCTCCGATTGCAATGATTCTGCTCGGCGCATCTTTGAAACTCGAATCAATCAGCAGCGACAGAGGTAAACTGGCTGTTGTGACGATTGGCAAGCTGGTTATATACCCGTTGCTTGGAATCCTGCTTGCAGCCTTCCTCGGATTCAGGGGCGTAGAGCTCGGAGCCATCCTTCTGATGGTGGCAACACCGACGGCCCTCGCGTCGTTTGCGATGGCCAGCTCGATGGGAAGCAATGGACGGCTTGCGGGCGAAATAGTTGTTTTTACAACAATTATTTCATGTGTTACAATTCCAATCTGGTTATTTATTCTGATGACAATCGGACTTATATAGGTGAGGAAAATGTCAAACAATCATCTTCAAATCGAAATATACGGCGAGTCTCATGCGGAGAAAATCGGTGTAATTATCGACGGACTTCCTGCAGGTTTTCGCGTTGATATAACAGAGCTTGAAGCTTTTCTCTCGCGCAGGGCACCCGGCAACAGTCCCTGCTCGACTGCACGCAGGGAGCCGGATAAACCTGTGTTTGTACGCGGCTTACCGGAAGGTGTTACGGACGGCGGAACGCTCGAGGCATTTATCGTGAATCAGGACGTGAGAAAAGAGGATTACGAGAAGTTCAGCACGGTTCCAAGACCGGGACATGCGGATTACGGTGCCTGGCTCAAGACGGGAAGGATTCCTTCCGGAGGCGGTAAGTGGTCCGGCAGAATGACGGCACCGCTTTGCATTGCGGGAGGAATCTGCAAACAGATTCTCGCTGCAGAGG
>JABUTC010000038.1:19359-20989 GCA_021442505.1 Mogibacterium sp.
GTATGACATTATTGAAAAGGAGCCGGAGGAGCTGGTTGATTACCTGAATGCGAAAAGCTTCAAGGGCATCAATGTTACAATCCCGTACAAGAAGGCGGCGGCACCGCTCTGCGATGTGCTCAGCGATATTGCGAGGGACACCAGCAGTGTCAATACGATTGTTGTGGACGAAGAGGGTCGTCTCATCGGTGAAAACACAGATTATTACGGCTTCAATTATGCGCTTGACCGTGAGGGCATCGAGCCTGCGGGCCGCAAGTGTCTGGTGCTCGGTTCGGGTGGAGCATCAGCGACAGTCTGCAAGGCGCTTTACGAGGCCGGAGCTTCGGATATAGTGGTGATTTCCCGCAGTGGCAGCGACAATTATGGAAATCTCGACAGGCATGCCGATGCAGAGATTATCGTTAATGCCACTCCGGTTGGAACATACCCGGATGTTGATGAGGCACCGCTCGATATCACTCAGTTCCCGAAACTTGAAGCGGTTTTCGATCTTGTGTACAATCCGCTGAAGACAAAGCTGGTTCTGGATGCGGAACAGGCCGGCGTTAAGGCGTGCAGCGGTCTTTCGATGCTGGTGGCACAGGGCGCAAAGGCGAGTGAACTTTTCACCGGAAGAAAGGTGTCCGAAAATGAGATAGAGAACGTTATCAGGAGAATAGAAGATGGCGAAGAGTAGGATTAAGTTATCAGATCATTTTACATATAGAAGGCTGGTGAAATTTGTCCTGCCTTCTGTTGCGATGATGATTTTTGTATCAATCTACGGCATCGTTGACGGATTGTTCGTTTCGAATTTTGTCGGCAAAACGGCGCTGGCTGCGATTAACCTCATTATTCCGCTGTCGATGATGCTTTCAGCTATAGGCTTCATGGTTGGTACCGGAGGAAGTGCGCTTGTCGCAATGCAGCTCGGTGAGGGCAAAAAGGAACTCGCCAGCAGGACTTTCTCGATGCTTATAATTTTCCTTTTCATCGTGGGAGTTGTCCTTGCGGTGATAAGCTTTGTTTTCATGCCGCAGATTGTTCATCTGCTCGGAGCAAAAGCGGGAGAATTTGAGGACTTTGCAATTCTGTACGGAAGAATTACCAGCTTTTCACTTCCGTTCTTTATGCTGCAGAACGCATTCCAGAGCTTTATGGTTGTTGCGGAAAAGCCAAAACACAGTCTTAAGATTACTGTTGCCGCAGGACTTACGAATATGGTTCTCGACTACGTCTTCATTGTAATTTTCAAATGGGGCATTGCGGGTGCGGCGATTGCGACGGTAATAGCCGAGGTTATCGGAGGAGTTGTTCCATTTATATATTTTTCGTCAAAGAATACCAGCACTATCAAGTTCGTTCCTGCGAAGTTCAGCTGGACTCGTATCTGGGCAACCTGTACAAACGGCGTGTCGGAGTTCCTTACAAATGTGGCGGGCTCGGTTGTCGGAATGCTCTACAATATGCAGCTCCTTAAGTATATAGGCGAGGATGGAGTTGCGGCATACGGAATCATTATGTATCTGAGCTTTATTTTCTCGGCAATTTTCTTCGGATACATGATTGGAAGCGGCGGAAGCGCCCTGGTTGCCGCGAGTATGGGTGAAGAAAGCGATGAAAAAGCCAGAAAGCAGTTTACTCTGCT
>JABUTC010000039.1 GCA_021442505.1 Mogibacterium sp.
GTAATAACTTCCTTGAAATATCCCAGAGCCAAAGCCTGCAATGTTGAAACCTGATACATCTTACCCATGATTAAAATTCCTTTCTCTCATTACAGATAAATTGTAACAAAAGTGGGGGTTCATTGACAGTAATTACGCACAAGTATATAATTTTTTTGCTGTGCGAAATGAAGGCATAGTTAATGAAAATAAGGAGTCCAACATGAGCGTAAAGGCAAAATTGTTAAACAGATTAGTAATAACATCACAAATCAGAACAGGGAGAAAGGCACTGAAAAAAAGAGAGGAGAATGCTCGGAATGCTGCGGCATTGCAGCAGGAGCTGCTGATGCGAATTGTTCATGATAATGATACTACTGAGTATGGCAGATTATATCATTTTGATGAAATCAAGGATGTAAATGACTATAGAGAAAAGGTTCCGTTCTCAGACTATGACGATTATGCTCCGTATATTGAAAGAATGATAAAAAATGATGAAAAGGGATTGATTACAAATTATCCTGTTGTTCATTATGCAGCAAGTTCAGGGAGCGTTGGAGTGCCGAAGAGCATCCCTGTAACTAAGGAAACCCTTGACCATTACAGTTTCAATGGAATAAGCAGATCATTTGCTTCTGCAGACAAGCTTTTGAGAGAAAAAACCGGCAAGGGAATGGGCTTCGGCCGGGGCTTAAATAATACGGATATCAGCATTGAACGTACGCCGTATGGAATAACAAGGGGTCCTATTTCAGGGGCGGCTCTTGAGCATGTGAAAAAACTCATGCCATATGTGCAGACGTCTCCTCTGGAGGTCCTTTTTCCGGAAGCACGGATGGATATGAAATATCTGAAAGTTCGATTTGCACTGGAAGAGGAAAAACTCATGTATATGACCAGCGCATTTGTAACCGGACTGGTGGACCTGATGAACTACATAAAGAACAATTGGAAAATGCTCTGCGATGATATTGAAAAAGGGATAATCAATGAGGAGATAGACGTTCCTGCGGATATCAGAGAGAAACTGTGTGCTGACATCAAACCAAATCCTAAAAGGGCAGCGGCACTTCGGGAAGCTTTTAAGGAAGGCTTTGACACTCCGTTTATCCCGAGAGTGTGGCCAATGCTGAAGTGGATTGTGTCAATCGGCACCGGCGGATTCAAGGCATATACAGAGAAAATGAGAGAGTTTACTGGTCCTGATATTGTATTTGACCAGATGGTTTACGCTGCTTCAGAAGCCCTTATGGCATCAGCAACGGCGTCTGAAGAGGCGGACTATGTGCTGCTTCCAGACTCTTGTTTCTATGAATTCATACCGGTGGATGCTGAGGACGAAACAGAAACAAAACTTATTAACGAACTGGAAGTTGGCAAGTATTATGAAATAGTTCTGACTAATCTTAGCGGATTTTACCGTTACAAAATTAAGGATGTAATCTATGTTGCCGGGTATGAAGGAGAAACTCCAAGAATCTGCTTCGCGTACCGTAAGAGCCAGGTGCTTTCTATTGCCGGTGAAAAGACAAATGACGAGAGCGCTCTCTGGGCAGTTACAGAAACAGGGAAGAAATTTGGCATTGCTATTTATGATTACACCGTTTATCCGAATACAGATGTAGAACCCGGAAGATATGAAGTTTACATAGAACCGGATCATGAAATAGATATGTCACTGTTACCGGCAATTCGCGACGAACTTGATAAGAAGATGGGAGAGGCAAACCCAAGCTATGGTAAGAAGGTGCGAGATAATATTCTCTCTCCAATGGAAGTGTTTGTTAACCAGCAGGAGACCCATGCTTTGTGGAGAGATTTACAGATTCAGAGAGGTCTTTCGGGAAATCAGTTAAAACCTGTACGCGTACTGGACACACCTGTTAAGGAAAGATTCTTCAAGAATTTGATAGAAAAATAAGGGAGAGGCATTTTGTTTCGAGTAATTAAAGATTATTATCCAAAATACATAAAAGGAATAATAGCTGATATTATCTGTGTGGCTGTGCAGATATATATTCAGATGATTTATATTACCGGTGAATCCAAACGAATACTGGAGCACGGTGTATACAAATCTGATATGGATTTTGTAATGTCAAGCGGTGCCAGAATGCTGATTTTTACCGGCATCATGGGGGTTATTATTATTTTTCAGAGTTATTTCAGCGGCAGAGTAACAGCTGGAGTAATCAGAGATATACGTAATGACTGTTTTCGAAAAATAACCAGCCTTTCGCCGGAAGACTATGCAAAGTTCGGAGCATCTACACTGCACACCAGAACCATAGTCGATCCGGAAAATATTCAGACAATGTCAATCAATCTTCTGAGGAGCAGTATGATGGTTCCGGTTCTGATTATCGGAATCAGTATTATTATGCTCAAAACGAACCTGATTATGGCAATTACATTTCTGGCCATTTTTGCATTGGCGATAGCCAGTTTTGTGTTCTTTAGTAAAAAAGCGCAGCCATCATTCCTTAAACTTCAGAATAAAATTGACAGAATCACACTACTCATATCAGAAAAGGTAACAGGCGTCCGTCCCGTTCGTGCTTTTAATAATCAGAAGTATGAGGAAGACAGACTTGCGCAGGCTAATGAAGAGGCAAGGAATGAGGCTATAATTGCTAACAAACATATTAACTTTCTGGCACCGGTCTCCATGGTTATCATGAACTGGGCGGTTGTTGTTGTCTATTTACTTGGATCAAATCAGCTTAAACACGGCATGATACAGATAAGCGACCTGCTTTTGTATTTCACTTATGTAGGATATTTTATTGCGGCGCTTGCAGTTGTTCCTTTGTGGGTAAATCTGATTCCGAAGCTTACAGTATCCTGCGCAAGAATATTTGAACTGCTGGATTATGACGGTTCGGATAATGACATGCATTGTGGCAGAGAGGCTATGGAATGCGGTGACATTGAGTTCAGAAACGTAACATTTGGATTCAATACGGAAACTCCGGCAATAAAAAATGTCAGCTTTACGGCTAGGGCAGGTAAAACGACAGCATTAATCGGAACAACCGGAAGCGGTAAATCCACAATCTTAAATCTCCTGACCGGATTATACTCAATGCAGGAAGGAGAAATTATTATTGGCGGTAAAGACCTCAATTCTATTGACAGAGAGGAAATGGATAAGAAAATAGCCTATGCTACTCAGGTTGTGCAGATATATCAGGACAGCGTGTTCAATAATGTTAGCATGTATAACAAGTCCTATACAGAAGAGCAGGTGCAGTTAGGCTGCGACCTGGCACAGTTTACCGAAGTCCTTCAGGATAAGAATGAGGGGCTTGATTTTATGCTTACCAGAGGGGGATCAAACCTTTCCGGAGGACAGAGGCAGAGACTGTCACTGGCGAGAGCTTTGGCAAAGGATGCTGAGATTTATTTATTTGATGATAGCTTATCAGCACTTGACGCTAAAACAGAACAGAGAGTATTAAAGGCAATCACCGAGCACCTAAAAGACAAACTTGTCATTATGGTTGCACAAAAAATTGCTTCTATACAGGATGCGGATAATATCGTTGTAATGAAGGAAGGTGTTGTAGCCGGACAGGGAACCCACGAGGAACTGTTAGAGTCATGTGAAGAATATATTGAGATTTATAGAACACAGTTCTATCAAGAGGTGTCAGAATGAGCAGGAAGAGTAAGAAGAAAGAAAAATCAGCAGCAGCAAAAATGATGGCTGATATCAAAGAATACAGGCTCACAATCATTGTGACGTTCCTTATTTTGGCTGTATCTAAACTGATGCTTAGTATTGCACCAAAGGTGTCAGGTGACATTACAGATTACCTGGCGCAGCTTCTGAACGGTGGCCGGCAGGATACAAATTATTTCCTATTAAGCTGTGGCATACTGGCGCTGCTTTATTTTGTGGGATATGGTTCGGACACCTTCGTGAACCGCAATCTTGTTTCCATATTTGAGGGTTTTTCTTATAGCCTGCGCAATAGAGGGCAGAAAAAACTTAACAGGCTTAGTATTAATTATCTTGATACACATCCGGAAGGAGACGTTGTTGCGAGACTGACCGCCGATATACAGACTTTTGTTAACAATATGGAAACAACCGTTCCGGGCCTTGTCGGGCAGTCAGTGCTGCTGATTGGAGTTGCAGCATGCATGCTTGTAACTAACTGGAAACTGACATTGATCTACCTTGTGCTGCTGCCGTTCAACCTGTGTCTGACATTATGGATTGCCGGAAAAGGAAGAAAACTGACGGGTCTGCAGAGGGATGCCGTCGGTGGATTAAGTGAAATCACAAGTGACACGCTGCAGAATCACCTCGTAACGAAGGTGTATCGTTGTGAAGAAGAAAAAGTAAACGAATTTATGGAACAGAACGAGGAATTCTTCAGAACGTTTTACAAATCACGTTTTGTAACAGGTTTTGTTATTCCTCTTTCAAATGTCATATCAAACTTCGCGTATATTGCCTTATGCGTAATAGGGGCAAAACTGATTATAGATAATAATCTTACCATCGGAGAATTCCAGGCCTTTGTATTCTATGGTTATATGCTTCAGCAGCCGCTCCTGACAGTAGCAAGTTCAGTAAACCAGATACAGGGAGGACTGGCATCGCTGAACAGAGTGTATGAGTTCTTTGACGCAGAAGAGATGCCGGAGGAATATGCATCTGAAGTAATAAACGCAGGTGAGGTTACAGGCAAAATAGAATTTACTCATGTGGAATTCGGATATGTTCCCGAAAGGGTTCTGATGAAGGATGTTTCATTTGCCATAGAGCCCGGAATGAAAGTTGCCATCGTAGGACCATCAGGTGCCGGTAAGACAACCCTGGTAAATCTGTTGATGCGCTTTTATGAAATCAACGGCGGCAGGATTACTCTTGAAGGCAGAGATATATCTCAGGTATCACGTGATAATCTGAGAGAAGCCTTTGGAATGGTACTTCAGGAAACCTGGATTTTTGAGGGAACTGTGGCGGAGAACATTGGCTACGGTAAAATCGGAGCGACAAGGGAAGAGATAATAAATGCTGCGAAGCTTGTGGGGTGTGATTCTTTTATTGAAAAACTTTCAGATGGCTATGATGCTTTAATAGGAGGAGAAAACAGTTCACTATCAGAAGGGGAAAAGCAGCTTATTACAATTGCCAGAACTGTATTATCAGATCCGAAGGTTCTTATTCTGGATGAAGCAACTTCCCGGGTGGACACTAAGACAGAAGCGCTTCTTACTACGGCAATGGAAAACCTCATGAAAAACCGTACCAGCTTCGTAATTGCCCACAGATTATATACAATCCGTAACTCGGATCTGATTCTGTATATGGAAAACGGTGATGTTCTGGAAACGGGATCACATGAAGAACTCATGTCCCTTGGAGGCAGATACGCATCCATGTACAATGAAGTATAAATAATTATTTCCTGTATGGTGCCATGCAGTTATTTGTTATTTCAACCATGAAGTCGATGAGTTC
>JABUTC010000003.1:0-11213 GCA_021442505.1 Mogibacterium sp.
CCTGTACTTCGCAGTAGGTGCTGCGACATCAAAGGATGGACTTGACCCGGAAATTCTGGACAAGTGCTTCTAGAATAATTATTTTAAACAAGCAAAAACTCCCTCGAATCTGAGGGAGTTTTTATATGAATGTAATTTAGTCTCTTTATTTGTTTTCCATAATCTTGAGGATTGTGTCCTCAGTCTGGACCATTCCTTCGGAAGCAATGATTCCCATATTATGCATTGTGTCTTCCGGTGTAAGACCGTTGATTCCGTGGATACCTTCGATGCAGATATTCTTCATTGCGAAGTTTGCCGATCTGAATGCGGCGTCTGTTGCTACGATGGCCTTCATTGCACAGCTGTGGTTGCCACCATCACAAACCATTCCTACGATGCCGCTCGACATGTTGAGAAGAACCATCTCAATCTGCTTTTCGCTTGCACCTTCGATAAAGGCAAGTCCGCAGGCCATTCCTGTTCCCGATGCAATTCCACATCCGCAGAATGCTGAGAGAACACCGGAATACTCCTTGATATACATAGTAACGAGATGAGAAAGTGCTGTTGCACGAAGCAATGTCTCGTCATCTTTGCCAGGGTACTTGATATTGAAGTATGCATACAGAGGCATTGTCGCTATGATTCCGTGTGAACCGCTTCCCGTGATGCTCATTGCAGGTCTGGAGAGACCCAGAACTCTAGCCTCGATTGCGCCTCCACAAAGAAGCTGAGCAGATGCCAGCGCATCGTCGGAGAGAATCTTTTCACCGTTTGCTCTGTAGAGTTCGCCTGCAAGTGTAGCTCTTCCGGATGAGAGACCCTCTTTGAGAAGGTCGAGGTTCATAGTGTGTGCATCTCTTATAAAAGCGAGATCCTCGACCGGAACAGTACAAGCGTACTCGTACATGTCGTGCAGTGTATACTCGTGAATTACTGCCTTGTGTTCTTCCTTTGCCTCGCCATCGGCAGACTCTGTTTCAACTGCAAAAACCACTTCACCGTTCACCTCAATCTTTACGATTTCCGTGTGATGGTTCTTGATTGTCACCGTGCAGGTGTCGCTTTCAGTCTTTACCGTAGCAACAATTGAAATCACGGATGTGACTTCGCTCATTGTTACTTTTACCTTGCCTTCGTCAACAAGCTTTGCTGCGACGGCATCATCTTCAGGGGTAACATTCTTAAGTGATTCAAGGCCGAGATTACAGTCTGCGGCAACTGCGCCGAGAGCGGCTGCATACAGGTTTCCGAAGTTCTGCGAATTAGGGATTCCGCAGGTAAAAGCATTCTTATACATACCGGAGTTAAGTGCCACTTCAACGCTTACGATGTCGCCCTTGGTATGTGAGCGAGCGGTCGATACAGCAAAGGCAATTGCTCCCGGCTCGGTAACGCCGAATGCAGGTCTCATGTCGTTTCTAATGAGATCTGTCAGTTTGTTCATACATTTCACCTTTCAAATTTGTAGCAGGTATTTATACCGCCTAAGTCTATACTAATTATATAAAAAAAAGTGACCTCCTTCAATTTCAGTTTATAGATTCTACACATTTTCAACATAAAGTCTAACGTTTTTTATCACATAAGTGGGTTAAACTGTAACTGTAAAGAGAAGATAACATATAAACCTTCAAAAAATACGAAATAGTCTAGAAACCATACATTAAAAAATGCAATAACTACCCTAATAAGAACAACCGACCGTGAGGTCGGTTGTTTCTTCGTTGTTATGTTATTTGAGTGCTGCTCCGCACTCCATGCAGAAAGGCATATTCTCGTTATACTCGTTTGCCGCTCCGCATTCAGGACACTCGACAATATTGTCGCCGACTATAGAGTCGATGATGATCAACTCGACACCTTCGCGGAGTTTAGCTGCGACACTTTTCGCATAGGAGTTGATGTGGTTGTTCTGTGCACTGTATGTGAGGCTGGGGAAATTCTCTTTTATCGACGCCACAGTCTTCGCAAAGTCTTCGTCGTCTCTGATGTAAAAGGCGAGGGGTCTTGAGTCGGCACCTTTCGTAACAAGGCAGATGTAATTAACCATCTCAGAATACAGGCAGGCATAGATGCTTTCTGAAAGATTGATTACTCCGTGGTCTGCAATTGCCGAACCGCAGCGCAATACAAGATTGCCGGGTGTTATGATAGCCGCAGATATTTCCTGCGGTCTTTTGTCCCTTATATATACACATCTTCCGAATTCAATCATCTCTATACCTTCCACTGATATTCTTCAAGGTCAACCCTGTAATTAATCACTTCAATCCCGTCATCTTCGAGCAATTCTCTCTGCCTTTTCGGCCCGCCGAAGCCGAAGTTCGCCGCTAATTTGCCCTGTGCATTTACAATGCGAAAACAAGGTGTGTTTACGGGGTCGGGGTTTACGTGCAGGGCATTGCCTACAGCTCTTGCCGCACCGGGATAGCCCGCAAGCCGGGCAACCTGACCGTAGGTCGCTACACAGCCTTCAGGAATCTGTCTGACTATTTCATATACTGCTTCTGCAAAAGCGCCTCTGTCATTTAATAGTTTCATATGTTCATTATAACTCAAATCAGCGTATTGAAAAACTCCGAATGCTTATGCATCCGGAGTTTTTCGGGTTAAGGTTAATTTGCTTCTACATTTAATATTTCACTTACGTGAGTTTTCTCTGTAGAAAAAGGGGACTATTTGTTCTTTCTTCCGTACTCGAGACCTTTCTCGAAAGCCTCTTTGTTAAGTGGAAGAAGCTCAACTTTCTTACCGAGCTTGTGCTCGATTGTTGACCACATAACGTCTACCGGGAATACCTCGGTGTAACCGATGTAAGCTCCGAGCATGATTACGTTAAGAACCTTTGTGTTTCCAAGGTCAAGTGCAAGCTGTGTGCCTGGAACCTTGATAACATTGATGTCTGTTCTCTTAATCTCATCAGTAACGATTGTCTCGTTGATGAAAAGGTTTCCACCCGGCTTAAGAGAATCGATGAACTTGTTAAGTGATGGGTTGTTCAGGATGATCATGTCGTCCATAAGGTCTGACTTAGGAGTTCCGATTTCCTCATCCGAAATAACTACGAAACAGTTAGCTGTACCACCACGCTGCTCTGCGCCGTATGTTGGGAAGAATACGGTCTGAAGGTCTGTGGAGTCGGTAACTGCCTGAGCAAGGAACTTACCGATGGTCATAACACCCTGTCCACCAAATCCTGCGATACAAATATTGGTTTCCATATTCTATCCTCCTATCTGTCTCTGATTACGCCCAGAGGGAACTCTGGAAGCATCTTCTGCTCAAGGAAATCAAGAGAATCAAGTGCGCTGAGACCCCAGTTAGTAGGGCAGCTTGTTACGATCTCAACAAGTGAGTATCCTTTTCCTTCAACCTGATTCTGGAAAGCCTTCTTGATAGCCTTCTTTGTCTTGATAACGTTTGCAGGTGTGTTGCAGCTTACTCTCTCAAGATATACAGGTGCTGTGAGTGTGTCGAGCATCTCACAAACGTGCATTGGATATCCGTGCTCTTCAGGGTTACGACCCTTAGGAGCTGTAGTAGCCTTCATTCCTACGAGTGTTGTAGGAGCCATCTGTCCACCTGTCATACCATAGATGCCGTTGTTTACGAAGATTACTGTGATGTTCTCGCCTCTGTTAGCTGCGTGAATCGACTCAGCAAGTCCGATTGAAGCAAAGTCTCCATCTCCCTGATAAGCATATACGATGCTGTCAGGATTTCCTCTCTTGATACCTGTAGCAACAGCACTTGCTCTTCCGTGAGCACACTGAACATAGTCATAGTTGATGTAGTCCATGAAAAGTCCGCAGCAGCCTACTCCTGAGCAGGAAACAGCCTTATCTGCGATATCGAGCTCCTCAAGAACCTCACCGATAAGCTTGATGATTGTGTCATGCATGCAGCCTGGGCAGAATCCGGAGGATTTTCCCGGCTGGATGGTCTTGGTCTTGGTATAAATCAATTCTTCCATTTCAATTCCTCCTTCTACTTGAGCATTGCCTTAGCAGCATCCATCATGTCAAATTTGCTGAGCATGATGCCGGCTGATCTTCCGTAGCAGCTGATTGGGCATCTGCCGTTAACAGCAACCTTAACATCGTCAACAAACTGTGCCGGGATACTCATCTCTACGTCGAGAATGCCCTTGCAGATGTCATAATTGATTGCATCATATGCCTTGTAAGGGAATGGGAATACGGTCTTAGCTCTTACGAGTCCGGCTTTGATTCCTTCCTCACGAAGTGCCTTAACTGCCGATCTAGCGATTCTAGCTGAGATTCCGTATCCTGTAAGAATAACTTCAGCATCCTCTACCATGAAGAGCTCATACTCAGCTTCCTCAGCCCATGCCTTATACATATCGTCTGCAGCCTTGTTAACACTCTCATACAGGAGATTGTCCCAACCACCTGGGTTGATCCAAGCTCTTGATCCGAGCTCGTGGCCGATTGCAGCCCACTCATCTTTTCCAGCCTTGATTGCAGCAACTTCTTCCTCAGTCTTCTGAGGTGGAAGTACTACAGGCTCAAGAACTGAACCGATAACTCCGTCTGCAAGGATAAGTACAGGGTTTCTGTCCTTATCAGCATACTCGAATGCCTTGTATGTCATGTCTACAGCTTCCTGTACGGTAGCAGGTGCGAAAACTCTCATTCTGAATCCACCGTTACCTGAAGCCTTTGTAGCCTGGTGATAGTCCTGCTGAGCAGGCTGAATTGTTCCTACACCAGGGCCTCCTCTTGATACGTTTACGTAAACCATAGGGATTCTAGCCATTGCGCAGTATGAAACTCCCTCACTCTTAAGAGAAATACCGCAGCTTGACGATGAAGTCATAGCTCTAACGCCTGAACTTGCGTTTCCGTAAACCATATTGATAGCAGCTACTTCGCTCTCTGACTGAACGAACTGTCCGCCAACTTCCGGCAGTCTTCTTGCCATGTACTCAGGGATTTCGTTCTGTGGTGTGATAGGGTATCCGGCGAAGAATCTGCAGCCGGCTCTTACAGCGGCTTCCGAAATAGCTTCACAGCCTTTCATTAAAACTCTTTCCATTTGTTACCTCCTACTTATACACGTTGATTGCGCCTGCAGGACACATACGTGCACACGCACAGCATGCAACACATCCCTCGTTAATAGGAGCGATGTATTCGTAGCCCTTAGAATTAACTTTCTTGCTGTATCCAAGAACCTGCTTAGGGCAGAACTTGACACAGTATCCACAGCTCTTGCATAGCTCGGTTACGATCTCTACTCTTGCCATAGATTATCCTCCATTTCTTAAATGCGTGAACCAAACATAACGTTTGCAATATAAATGTAGACCATCGGTTGACGAATGTGAAATGGGTAATTATAATCAGTCATAAGAGATTCTTTTGACGAGAAATAAGCATGTTTTTATACCCAAAAAGAAAAGGGAAAATGACAGCTTTTTTGGAGTAATTTATGGATATTAACAAATTGAAGATTTTCCTTGCTGTTGCAGATGCAGGAAGTTTCGGAAAGGCGTCGGAGAAAACCGGCTACACCCAGGCCGGCATATCGTATGTTATCAAGAGTCTGGAGGATGAAATCGGCGTAAGGCTGTTTTCAAGAACGTCCACGGGGGTAAAACTCACTGACGGAGGCAAGGCTCTTCATCCGGAAATCAGACGTATCGTTAATTCATACGGCGGCTTTGAGTCCACCCTTGCTGCTCAGAAAAAAGGAAGCCAGGTAACAATTCATATAGGGTGTGTAGACACCGTTGCGATTATGTGGCTGCCAAGAGCGATACTTCTTTTCAAAGAACGTTTTCCTGATGTTCTCGTAGATGCCAAGACAGGAGACCCTTTTGAAATAAAAGACTGGCTCGAGACAGGAGACATCGATATCGGGCTGACGGAAAGAGCGTGGGAGGACGTACGATTCAGATGGGTTCATCTTGCGGATGACCCGTACGTAGTGGTTTTTCCGCCGGGAACGAAGGCTCCTTCACCGTGCCCGATAAGTTTTTTGCAGGGAAAGGAAATGTACGTTTCGGACTACTCAAGAGAACGAAACATTCCAAGGATGATACGCGACAGAGAGATTAATATACTGCCGCTCAATGACAGCCTGTGCAATCCGGCGCTTGTAAATCTGATTGCGCAGGGAAGAGGTTCGACGATTATGTCGTCCATGAGCCTGCAGGCCTGCGGTTTTAACCCTGAAGGAGAGGGGAAGGTGCCGGAGGTTGTTCTTCTTGACTGGGAATTCGAGCGCATTATGAATGCGGTACTGCGTGAAGAGGACGTAACTAAGCCGATTTTGAGAAATTTCATAAATTGTATTAAAGAATCTGTTGCAGAAAACCCAATAAAAACATATTATTAGAATGTTAATGGTTAAATTAATAACGAAGGGAAGGTATTTGCCACTATGGAAAGAATTCTTATAATGAACCTTGGTTCAACATCGAGTAAGATTGCTGTATATGAGGATGAGAAGGAGCTGTTCACTCAGACTCTTCGTCACAGCCAGGAAGAGATGGCTCAGTTCGACGACATTCTTGATCAGTATGATTTCAGAAATGAAAAGATTATGGATGCACTTAAGGAGCACAACATCGATCCTGCAAGCATCACAGTAGCATGCTCAAGAGGCGGAAACATCTGCCCATGCCCACATGGAGCTATCAAGATTGACCAGGCTATGATCAACTTCCTCACAAGACCTGAGGACACAGCTAAGCATGCATCACTTCTCGGAAGCATGGTAGCATTCGAACTCTCAAAGAAGTACGGATGTCTCGCTTGCGTTTATGACGCTATCGGAACAGATGAGAAGATGCCAATCGCAAGAGTATCCGGAGTTGTTGAGATTCCTCATTTCACAGTAGGACATACACTCAACACAAGAGCTATGGCTATCAAGTGCGCTGAGGAGAAACTTGGAAAGAAGTTTGAGGAGTGCACATTCATCGTTGCTCACCTTGGTGGCGGAAGCTCAATCCGTCTATACAAGGACGGTGTTAACATCGATTCTGTAAATGATGATGAGGGTAACTTCACTCCTGAGAGAGGCGGCGGAGTACCTGCAAAGGAACTCATCAATCTCTGCTACTCAGGAAAGTACACTGCAAAGGAAGCTATGAAGCTTATCCACGGTGCCGGCGGACTTAAGGCTCACCTCGGAACAACAGATGCTATCACTGTTGAGAAGATGATCGAGGATGGAGATGAGTATGCTAAGATCGTTTACGAGGCAATGGCTTTCAACATCGGTAAGGATATCGCTAAGCTCTCAGCTGTAGTAGCAGGAAAGGTTGACAGAATCATCCTCACAGGTGGAATCGCTTACTCAAAGTTCATCACAAGCTATGTACAGAAGATGGTAGAGTTCATCGCACCTGTTGAGATTATGGCAGGTGAGTACGAGATGGAGGCTCTCGCAGCAGGCGCTCTCAGAGTTGCTGAGGGCAAGGAAGAGCTTCAGGACTTCCAGGCTATCTACGATGCATCAGTTGACAGAATCAGCATCATTCCAGGAGTTGCTCCGGGAACAACACCATACGCAAAGTAGTATTTTGTGAATAAGGTCAAAGCCCCGCGTCAGGCGGGGTTTTTGCATGCCCAAAAGTCTTGCAAACGCCGAAGTTTCGCATTGATAACAGTGCGCCAAAAGGGTATAATCAACGTGGTATGTTTACTGATAATTTAAATTCTATATATAAAGGGGAAAAAGATATGTTTGATATGGACGCAATTAAGAATTCACCTGTAGCAGTGCTTGGCGGCGGTAATGTCGGAAAGACATGTGCAGCTGACTGCGTAATCAGTGGAAAGAACAAGGACGTAAGAATTTTTGAGCTTCCTGATTTCTACGACAGAACACTCAAGAGCGTTGAGAAGAGCGGAATCACACTCGGCGGAATCCAGAAGAACCAGTACGGATACAAGAGATTCGGCAAAGCATACTTCAATATGCTCACATCGGATATGGCTGAGGCTCTCGACGGAGCAAACCTCGTAATCGTAGCAATCCCTTCGGTAGCTCACGATGTTTTCTTCGAGCAGCTCGTTCCGCTTCTCAGAGACGGCATGATTATTCACATCATTCCTGACAACTACGGTTCACTCAAGCTTCGCAAGAAGATGAGAGAGATGGGATGCGACAAGAAGGTTATCATCGGCGGATGGTCAAGCGCACCTTACGGAACAAGAGTTGAGAGAGAAGGCGGAGTACCTACTTCGGATATGTGGCTTGTTTACAGAGCCAAGACTCTGAGAGGAGCAGCTCTTCCTAGCAAAGATCAGGAGATTTTCATCGAGAGCTCGAAGTATCTCGGATGCTTTGATTCAATCACTGAAGGTGACGGCCCTGTTGGCGGCGACACTGTTATGGATATCGGATTCAGCAATGTTAACCCTGTTCTTCACTGCCCGGGAACAATCCTCGGAGTAGGTGTAATGGAGAACTTCGGAAGAATCTACGGCGGACACGATCCTTATCAGTACTCGATTTACAGCCATGCATACTGCCCATCGATTTCAGAGGTTCAGTACGCATTCTTCCTTGAGGAGGTTAAGCTCGCTGAGGCTATGGGTGTTGGAATCGCCAAGTATCCAAAGGAGACTTTCTTCCAGAGAACAAGCATTCTCGGACCTGAGTATATGGGAGACGACTGCTTCGTACCTTTCGACCAGCAGTGGGAGACAGGATTCAAGACAGGTCCTTTCACAATTCAGGACAGATACGTAACCGAGGATGTTCCTGTAGGATGCCACCTCTATCACGAGCTCGGAAAGAAGTTCGGCGTTGAGACACCTGTAATCGACTCGATGATCACTCTCGGATCGGTTATGACAGGCAAGGATTTCTACGAGACAGGAATGACTCTTGAGGATCTCGACCTTGCACATATGACAAAGGATCAGATTCTCGATTATCTGCACAACGGAAATTACACAGAGAAATAATATGGCTAATTGGAAAAGTAACATAGAAAACATACATGAGCTTGACTCAAAGCATGAGACTCTGGTGTCGTACACATCGGGTTATGCGATTGGAATCATAGCTGTCAATCTTATTTATCCGAAGCTTCCGGGCAATGTTGCCAATGCGACAACATATCCTTTCCCTGTAAAATACAAGGTCGTCAGCTTCGAGATAGAGCAGCTTTTCGCAGGAGACCCTGCAATCAAAGAGCAGATTGTCAATGCGGCAAAGGAACTCGAGGCAGAGGGCGTTCGCGCAATCATCGGAGCATGCGGATATTTCGCACACTTCCAGCAGGAGGTCAGAGATGCCGTATCAGTGCCGGTATTTATGTCGAGCCTCTGTCAGCTGCCGATGATTAAGACGGCTTTTTCCGAGAGCAAAAAGATTGCTGTGTTCTGTGCGAGCGGCGACGATTTTGACGAGGAGCTCCTCAGAAAGGTCGGAACTGATTCGAGCAGACTGATAGTTCAGAACGTAGGCAATATGGAGAGTTTCTCGGCTATCCGCTGGGGAAGACCTGAGCTCGATAACGGAAAGCTTAAGCAGGACCTGTGCGAACTTGCAGCGGCACTTGTTGAGAAGAACCCCGATATAGGAGCAATTCTTCTTGAGTGCAGTGACCTTCCGCCTTATGCGAAGGCTATTCAGGCTGCAACAGGACTTCCTGTGTTTGACTTCAACACAATGATAGACCTCGTTTACCATTCTGTTGTTCAGCACGAGTACTACGGGTATTTTTAGAGACCGAAAGGAGCAAAAATGCTTAAGGGTAAGACCATAATCCTCGGTGTAACGGGCGGCATTGCTGCATATAAGAGTGTTGCGCTTGCAAGCCTGCTCGTTAAGAAAAACGCTGAGGTGCATGTAATAATGACGAAGAATGCTCAGAACTTTGTAGGACCGATAAGTTTTGAAGCGATTACCGGCACAAGATGCATTACTGAGACCTTCGACAGAAATCATGAATACAGCACGGAGCATGTCGCACTCGCAAAGAGAGCAGATATTTTTATCGTGGCACCTGCTACGGCAAACACTATCGCCAAGCTTGCGCACGGCATTGCCGACGATATGCTCACTACTACTTTCCTTGCGTGCAGCTGCGCAAAGATTGTTGCACCTGCTATGAATACGGGCATGTATGATAATCCTGCAACACAGGCGAACATGCAGACTCTTGCTGAAAGGGGCATCGCAATCGCTGAAACAGGAACCGGATGGCTTGCCTGCGGAGACGAGGGCAAGGGAAGAATGCTCGAGCCGGAGCAGCTTTTCGAGTACATACAGAGAGAGTGCGTCAGGAACAAGAGCCTTGCGGGCAAAAAAGTTCTCGTAACAGCGGGACCTACCAAGGAAAGCCTCGATCCGGTGAGATTCATCAGCAACCATTCCAGCGGAAAGATGGGCTATGCGCTCGCTAAGGCTGCTGCACACAGAGGAGCAGAGGTTGTGCTTGTCAGCGGAGATACTGCACTTACACCTTCGCAGTTTGTTGAAGTCGTTTCAATAAAGAATGCTGAGGATATGTTTAATGCTGTAACCGAAAGAAGCGGTGAGATGGATATCATCATTAAGGCTGCGGCGGTTGCGGATTATAAACCTAAGACTGTTGCGAAGAATAAGATTAAGAAGTCCGGAGATGACATGGTCATCGAGATGGAGAGAACGGAGGACATTCTCGCATATCTCGGTGAGCACAAGAAGGATGGACAGTTCGTTTGCGGCTTTGCGATGGAGACAGAGAATCTTCTCGAAAATGCGGCAGGAAAACTTAAGAAGAAGAATGCCGATATGATAGTTGCAAACAATCTCAAGGTTAGCGGTGCAGGTTTCGGAACTGATACAAACGTAGTGACGATTCTTACGGCGGACGGCAACAAGATGCTTGAGATAATGTCAAAAGAAGCTGTTGCAGATGCGGTTCTCGACGAGATTTCCGCAAGAATGAAGTAGGACAGGAGAGGTACGACTATGAGTATTATCAGAAAGTTAGAAGAGCAGCCTGTAATTGAAAGACCTCAGCCGCAGAACGGTCCGGGCGTGATGATTACAAGAAATCTTATCCCGGGCGGCGATGCTGACCTTTGGGGAAAAGGAAGACTTTTTGCAATAAACACGCTGAACAAGGATTGCGGAGTCGGCTGGCATATGCACGAGGGTGACGGAGAAATCTACTACATCCTCGAGGGTGAGGCAGAGGGCTTCGCATTCACCCGTGAGCTCGTCAAGGAAGACGGCAAGCAGGCTGTCGCCGG
>JABUTC010000003.1:12817-27520 GCA_021442505.1 Mogibacterium sp.
CTTACACCTTTCAGCACAGCTTCGCCGTTTGGATATGAACAAAATACATCTTTGAATTCAAGCATATATGATTCCTCTCTATATAAATAATCCGCTTATCAGCGCCGGTATGTTGTAAAAACGCAGGGCAATTATCATCACGCATACGATGACGGCAGTTGCTACAGAACCGGTTTTTCCTCGCGCGGTCGCATAGTCGAATTCTCCGTCGAAGCCGCGGAGTTTCATACTTTCGTAAAGAGCATCGGCTTTGTCCGAACTTCGGAGTATAAGCTGACCGAGGAACGAACCCCAGGCAGAAATATTGATGCCTTTTTGATTTGGCGCTCTCAGGTGGTATGACTGTGACATTATCGCTATCTCGTCGACAAATACCGAAATATACCGGTAGGTGAGAAGCAGAAGCGAGGTCATCAGTTTAGGTATGTGAATCAGCCTGAGAGCTGAACAGATTTCTTCGATTCTTGTGGTTGCGACGAGCAGGAAGGATGCCATCAGGCAGAATATGCCTTTGAGCATGAGGGTAAGCATCGAAACCACTCCGCCACTGATTTCGAAATTGCCGATTGTTACCAGTGCTGCTTTGTCGAAGAAAGGATTGAAGATTCCGACTGCACATACAAGCGGCATTACTATTCTGAGTTTTCTGAAGCAGCTGCTGAGCTTGATTCCGCTGAGTGCATATCCTGCAAGCGGAAGAAGGAGCATCACCAGAAGTCCTGCGAAATCGTACTTGTTGAAGGAAACTACAACAGCGATATAGCAGAGAGTCATCAGCAGTTTACTGCCGGCACCGAGATTTCTGACAGGTGAGTTTATTGCGACGAGATCATCCATTTCCCGGAGCTCATTTGCTGCGATTTCGGCCTTGCCGGCCTTGTAACTGTTTGCGGATGCTGATGCTTTGGTGTGCGAAGAAGCCTGATTTCTGCGTCTTCCCGGAAGGCTGAATAACCATATAAGGATTGCAAGTACGGCAACCATTGCCGATCCAAGAAGTCCGGAAACCACGGTTCCCACAGGATTTTCAGAATCACCGGAAAATGAATAATCGGGGAGCAGTGATGTTCGCTCCTGCAGTTTTCCGGCCTTATCAGCTGCGCTGCTGTCGACACCATAGTTTTCTTCGTCCAACCCCATATTTGATGAGTAGCCCGACTCAGTGTTGCCGAAAAGTGACCATTCAAGTCCGTCCGGGTTGCTGCTGGCAAGGAGAGAAAGCCCTCCGCCGGTCACTGCGACAGAAACAATTAAAGTTAAAATCAGCGCAGTAAAAGACATCTTTGCCTTCGCTGTGCCGGAGTTTCCTGTTTCGTAATTATCCTGAAGAAGTTCAGGCCTTGACTCGTTTATAAACAGAAGAACTGCCGCCGTTATCATTCCCTCAACGGCTCCGATTGCAAGATGTATTGGCTGCATAACGAGCACGAATGCTCCAAAAGGAAGGTCTGTGATTCCGGAAAGGGAAGTCTCGAGAACAACCGAAAAGGCCCCGAACTGCAGTGATACTACGCAGGCAAGGATTGAAGCGAGCGTAATGCGAGCTCTTTTCGCCGCGGCATCACCACGTCCTGCGAAAAGTCTGCTTCGCATTATCGGTCTGTATATGACGAAGTAGCCGAGGAAGCATCCGTAGAATGACATGTTCCAGATGTTTGCACCGAGCGCCATCAGACCTCCGTCTGCGAAGAAGAGAGCCTGAATCAAAAGCACGGCTATCATGGAAAGGAAGGCCGCATATGGACCGAGCAGTGCGGTGAGCAGAATGGATCCGCAGATGTGACCGGATGAACCGGTTCCCGGAATGGTGAAGTTAATCATTTGTCCCGCAAAAACAAGAGCGGCCATGACAGCCATGGTCGGTAGTTTTTCGCGTCGGTATTCAATTTGCGAATCCCTGATTAAAGTTTCCTCCTGCCTGAATTTGTGAACCGATACAGCAGCGGCTGCAGATGACGCAGCGTACATTGTCACGGCAACTCCGGGCGAGAGAAGGGCATCTGCCATATGCATGCGCAGCTCTCCTTGTGTGTCTGTTAATTGTAATAATTTTCACATCTGATGCCGGGGTGCACAAGCCCTATAGGGGGTTGTTTTTGTTGGATTTATTCAAGATATATGGAATAAATGCTATAATTGTCGAATGAAGGAGGTGTGCCTGTGAAAAAGAATCTGAAACGCAAAGCGTTAGTGCTGCTGATGTCGTTCGCTATGTGTATGGCGATGCCGCTGACTGCTTTTGCAGAGTACACGACAACAATCAGCCAGTTTACATATAAGGGACTGATACTTCCGGCTTTTGACGGCGATATGTTTGAAGTCGTAAACGGCAACAATACTTATTTCACCGCAGAGGAGAAGGCGTCGACCGAGGCATATGAAAGCTATAGCGAACTCGACTCATTGGGAAGAGTTGGTGTAGCGATGGCGAATATCGACACTTCACTGATGCCGGCAGCAGGCGAGGAAAGAGGAAGTATAAGCTCTGTATATCCGACGGGTTGGGTACAAAATAAATATGACATTGTTAGCGGTAAATATTTGTATAACAGGAGTCATCTTATCGGCTGGCAACTTACCGCAGAGAATGCGAATAAGAAAAACCTGATGACAGGAACACGTTCATTCAATGTTGACGGAATGCTGCCTGTCGAGAACACAGTAGCAAATTACATTAAGACTTATGATAAGAAGGTTCTCTATAGGGTTACACCTGTATTCAGAGGAGACAATCTTCTTGCGGATGGAGTGCTTATGGAAGCCGAATCACTTGAAGATGAGTCAATAAACATATGCGTATACTGCTTCAATATTCAGCCGGGAATAGCAATCAACTATGCTACCGGAGAGAACAGGCTTGCATCGGACACTGAGCCGGATGACACATGGGGAGGGTCCCTCATAAGGAAGTACGGCGACAATAGATATGACACTGCAATTGCAATTGCCGACGAACTTAAGAGCGTTCTTGGAGTAAGTACATTTGACGCAATCGTCGTTGCAAACGGAGACGACTACCCCGATGCTCTTGCAGGAGGATACCTCGCTTCGCTAAAAGATGCTCCGNCTCTTGCAGGCGGATACCTCGCTTCGCTGAAAGATGCTCCGATTCTGTTGGTGAATACAAGCAATGAAAGCAAGGTGCTGGATTACATTGAGAATAATATCAGCAACAACGGAAAGATTTATATTCTCGGAGGAACCGGTGTTGTAAGACAGCAGTTCCAGGATGCACTTAAGAACAAGTCCAAGGTCGCTGAAGTGAAGCGACTCAGCGGCGCTAACCGTTACGATACAAACCTTGAGATTCTCAAGGAAGCAGGAGTGAATGGAAAAGATGTTCTGGTTTCCTCGGGAGACGATTATGCAGACAGCCTTTCGGCATCTGCAACGGAACTTCCAATCCTGCTGGTTGGAAGCTCACTGACTGACAAACAGAAGGAATTCCTGGGAAAACAGTCGAGCTCGCAGTACTTTATTGTTGGCGGTACCGGAGCAGTAAATGGCGGTTTTGAGAATGCTATCAAGCAATCGGCAGGCGGCGATAATGTAGTCGTAACAAGATTTGCCGGCGCGAACAGATTTGAAACGTCCAGCATGGTTGCATACAACTTCTTCAACCCTTCAAGCGTAGATACTGTCACTCTGGCATACGGAAACGATTTCCCTGACGGACTTGCGGGCGGCCCGCTCGCTGCCACAAAAGGGGCACCGCTTCTTTTGGCAGGTAACAGCAACTATTCATATGCCGGAAGCTTTATAAAACAGGCCCGGCTTAATACAATTTACGTGTTCGGCGGACCGACACTTATAAGCGACGGTGCAATAGGAAATATGTTTAAGTAACACATTCTGTGGAAACTGTGAAACACTTGAAAAAAGCCTTTTATAAAGGGCTTTTTTCTTTTATAATTAACCCAAATGTAGTTCCCTACGGGGAAAAGGAGAAGCTTATGGATAAGTACAAAGTTATTGAAGTCAAAGAAAGCATTTTTGCGGACAATGACAAGGATGCGGACAGACTGAGAGAACAGCTGAAGGAACAGAAGACTTACCTTCTGAACCTGATGTCATCTCCGGGCTCGGGAAAGACTACCACACTCAAGGCAGTACTTGGCAAGCTCAAGGACGAGATGAATGTGGGAGTTATGGAGGCAGACATCGATTCCGATGTTGATGCCGCTACTATGCAGGAGCTTGGGGTTAAAACAATTCAGCTGCACACCGGCGGAATGTGCCACCTCGATGCCGATATGACCCGTCAGGGCATCAACGAATTCGGCACAGAGGGACTCGACCTGGTGGTTCTCGAGAACGTCGGCAATCTTGTGTGCCCTGCGGAATTCGACACGGGAGCAGTTAAGAGCATTATGATTCTCTCGGTTCCCGAGGGACATGACAAGCCACTTAAGTATCCTCTGATTTTCCAGGTATGCGATGCACTGATCATCAACAAGATAGATGTGCTTCCTTATTTCGATTTCGACATGGAAAAGGTTGAGGAATACGCTCACATGCGCAACCCGAAGCTGAAGATCTTCCCAATCTCGGCAAAGACAGGAGAGGGTGTTGACGCACTTTGTGACTGGCTCCGCAACGAAGTAAAAGAATGGCAGAAGTAACGAAAAAACAACGAAAGGATAAGGTATTTCAAATGGCTTTAACAAGAGACCAGAAGATTTGCAAACTCGGCAAAATCATCACTGACAGAGCTCCTGTAATGCTCGGCGTTGAGAAGATTACAACCGATTCACCGGAGTACTGGGGAATCAGTTCCGGAGTTAATCACGGAATCGACCTTTACGGTGAAAAGATTGTAGACGATGCACTCGACCTCATGCTCAGCATGAAGAGAAGAGTTCCGCAGACAAAAGAGCAGCTCATGAAGAAGACAGGCTTCGATGCAGACTACATCGAGACTGTTCTTGAGGCATGCACACAGATCAGCCTTGTTGAGTACAACAACGAGAACCTTGACGGCAAGAACCCTGAGCATCAGAAGCGCTGGGTACTGAACATGTTCGTTCCGGGTGGTGCTGAAATTATGGTTATGAGAGATGAGCTGATCAACAAGTATCCGAAGGCAGCTGATTTCTTTGAGAGAATGGCATTCCTGCCGCTCGCAGGCGTTACAGAGTTCGTTCCACCGGGAGGTGCCGGAATCGGAATGCACGTAATCCCTGTTGAGGCAGCTATCCCTGCTGAGACACAGTCACTTCCAATCGAGCATATTTCACACTGGCTTGAGAAGTACGAGGGTCAGATCGGAGTAGGAATCTGCTCATGCAGAAGACAGCAGACAATCCGTGGCGAGGGTTCAGGAGACACAGAGAGCTACTGGTGTATCGGACTTGGTGATTTCGCAGATTTCTGCCGTGAGACAGGAATGGGTCACGACATCACAAAGGAAGAGGCTCTTCAGATTCTCAAGGATGCTGAAGCAAGAGGATATGTTCACCAGCACACAAACATCGATGGTGAGGACAAGATCTGGGGACTTTGCAACTGCGCAGTTGGAGTATGTAATGCGCTCAGAACATCACAGCTTTTCAACACACCAAATCTCTCGGCTTCGGCTTACACAGCTGATGTTGATGCAGAGAAGTGCGTAGCCTGCGGAAAGTGTGTTGAGACATGCCCTGCAGGAGCTGTAAGACTTGGTCAGAAGCTCTGCACTAAGGACGGTCCTGTAGTTTACCCTAAGAAACCTCTTCCGGATGATACTCCTTGGGGAGAGCATATGTGGAACAAGAACTACAGAAACGAGAACGGAGTTATCCAGACTTACGATTCAGGTACAGCACCATGTAAGGCTGCATGCCCGCTCCACATCGCTATTCAGGGATACATCAATATGGCAAGCGAGGGCAGATATAAGGATGCTCTCAAGCTGATCAAGAAGGACAACCCATTCCCTGCAGTATGCGGAGCTATCTGCCACAAGTACTGCGAGAAGGAATGTACAAGAAGCTCGGTAGACGATCCACTGGCTATCGATGATATCAAGATGTTCATCGCTCAGCAGGATATGAAGGACGAGTTCAGATATGTTCCTGAGGTTATCCCTTGCAACAGAGTCGGATACGACCAGAAGATTGCTATCATCGGATCCGGTCCTGCAGGACTTTCATGCGCATACTTCCTTGCACTCGAAGGCTACAAGCCAACAGTATTCGAGAAGGACAAGGTTCTCGGCGGAATGATGACAACAGGTATTCCAAACTTCCGTCTTGAGAAGGACGTAGTAAACGCAGAAATTGAAATCCTCAAGGAGCTTGGAATTGAGTTCAAGACAGGCGTTGAGGTTGGTAAGGACGTTACAATCGCAGAACTTCGCGAGCAGGGATACAAGGGCTTCTTCGTAGCTGTCGGACTTCAGAACGGCGGCAAGCTCGGAATTCCTGGTGAGGACGCTGCAGGCGTAATGTCAGGAATCGACTTCGTAAGAGGAGTAAACCTCGGCACAGCTAAGAAGCTCAAGGGCAACGTAGTAGTAATCGGCGGAGGAAACATCGCTTCCGACATTGCTCGTACAGCTGCAAGATGGGGAGCTAAAAAGGTTAAGCTCTACTGTCTCGAGGATTACGACAACATGCCAATGGGCGCTGAGGATCAGGAGTACTGCGAGCGTGAAGGTATCGAGATTCACGCAGGCTGGGGACAGACTGAAATCATCGAAGAAGAAGGCAAGTGCAAGGGAATCAAGTTCCGCAAGTGCGTAAGCGTAAAGAATGCTGAGGGACGTTTTGATCCTAAGTTCGACGACAACGAAGTTTGCGAAGAGACTTGCGCAACAGTTCTCTACTGCATCGGACAGAGAGTTGAGTGGAAGGATCTTCTTGCAGGAACAAAGGTAGAGTTCAACAGAAACGGAACAGCTATCGCAGACCCTGTAACACTGCAGACAGCAGAACCTGACATTTTCGTAGGCGGAGATGCATGCACAGGACAGAAGTTCGTTGTTGATGCTATCGCTCAGGGACGTGAGGGTGCCGTATCTCTCCACAGATTCGTTAACGAGGGACAGTCACTCACAATCCACAGANCCTGACATTTTCGTAGGCGGAGATGCATGCACAGGACAGAAGTTCGTAGTAGATGCTATCGCTCAGGGTCGTGAGGGTGCCGTATCACTCCACAGATTCGTTAACGAGGGACAGTCACTCACAATCCACAGAAATACAAGACATTTCGACGTTCTTGACAAGGAGAACATCGTTCTTCCTACAGAGGCGTTCAAGAAGCCTGCAAGAGTTAAGATTGCAATCGACGAGAGCAAGAAGCTCACAATGAGCGACGAGAGAATCGAGCTCACACCGGAGCAGATCAAGGAAGAGGCATCAAGATGTCTCACCTGCGGACGCAGCATCGTTGATACAAACGCTTGTATCGGCTGCGGAATCTGTACTACAAAGTGCGAATTCGACGCTATTCACCTCTTCAGAACAAGAGGAGACAACTATTCAAAGATGATCAAGGCAGAGGACAAGTTCAAGGCTATCGGAGCTTACGCTGCTAAGAGAGAAGTTAAGATCATCAAGAAAAAGCTGTCAGGCAAGTAGGCTTAAGGAGTGTAGAGATGCACGAATTAGGAATAATCAATTACGTTGTCAGACAGGTGGAGAATCTGGCCGCAGAGAATAACTTTGAAAAGGTTCATTCTGTGACACTGGAGTTCGGAGAGGTTTCCGGTATAGTTACATCGTATCTGATGGATTACTGGAACTGGTACTCGAAGAAGCATCCGGTTGTTGACGGCGCAGAACTTCGCTGTGAGACACTTCCTGCGATTACCTGGTGTAACAGCTGCGAAAAGACTTATCCTACCGTACAGTACGGCAAGACCTGCCCATACTGCGGAAGCGGTGAGACGTGGTTGCTCAAAGGACAGGAAATGAATATTAAGGAGATCGAGGTTGAAGAATAACCTCACAACAAAGCCCCGGCATCAGCCGGGGCTCTCGTTTGCTTACGCATATTTTAAAATGATTTTTTTAGAAGTTATTCTGCTGCAGGTGCCTCTGGTGCTGCATCCTCTGTAACGAGAGGCATCTTTGATCTTGCCTGCTTGCCTGTTACTCTGTTTCCGTTCTTGTCGAATACGCAGAATCCGAGGTATGCCATGATTGCAACTGTGATAGGCATCAGGTAGTTGAAGATAGCATATGGGAAGTACTCAACTGTAGCAACGCCGAGTGTTCCGAGAATGAATACTCCGCAGGTATTCCAAGGAACGAGGGCTGATGTAACAGTTCCTGCCGACTCAAGAGCATTTGACAGTGTCTTAGCGTGGAGTCCGTTCTCCTTATATGTCTGCTGGTACATTCTTCCAGGTACTACCAGTGAGATGTACTGCTCAGGCATTGTGATATTTGAAAGTACGCAGGTTGCCTCTGTTGTAACAACGAGTGATGCAGGTGTCTTTGCAAGCTTCGAAATCTTTGAAACTACAACCTTGAGCTGACCTGTTGCTTCCATGATTCCACCGAACATCATAGCGATCATTGTAAGCGATACTGAGTAAAGCATATTTGTGATTCCGCCTGATGTAAGAAGGTCATCGATAGCAGCATTTCCTGTCTCGCAAGTGAATCCGTTCATACCGCAGTCCATGAGTGATCCGATTGAACAAGCATCTCCCTGGAAGATAGGTCCGAGGATTGCTCCTGCGATGATTCCGAGAGTGATTCCAGGGATAGCAGGCATCTTCAGTGCTACAGCAACGATGATGATCAGTGGTGGGAGAAGCAGGATAGGGTTGATGTTGAACATTCCCTTAAGGGCTGAGCTCATAGCATTTACTTCATCCATGCTTGCTGCGTTTCCTGTCTTAGCGTAGTTAAAACCAAGAACGAGGAAGAACACGATTGAAATTACATAAACGATGGCTGTAGGAAGAATCATAGCCTTGATGTGTGTAATTACATCGGTTCCTGCCATAGCCGGTGCAAGGTTTGTTGTATCTGACAGCGGTGTCATCTTGTCTCCGAAATACGCTCCGCTGATGATAGCTCCTGCTGCCATTGGAGCAGGGATACCAAAACCGATTGCGATTCCGATGAGAGCAAGTCCCATAGTTCCCATAGTTCCCCATGATGTACCGGTAGCGATTGATGTTACCGAGCAGATCAGAAGAGCTGCTACGAGGAAAATCGATGGTGAGAGGAGCTTCAGTCCGTAGTAGATCATTGCCGGTACAACTCCGGAAACAATCCATACTCCAATCAGTACACCTACAATCATAAGAATGATTACAGCCTGAAGTGCGTTATACACACCGTCCATCATTGCCTTCTCAATAAAGCTCCAGCTGTATCCGAGACAGAGCGATACGATTGCAGCAATGATTACGCCGCAAAGCATAGGCACGTGAACGTCTACGCCAAATACGATGATACTTACTGCCATGATAGCAATAAGAAGACCGAATGAAATCAGCGCATGCATCAGATTTGGCTGTTTTGGTTCTTTAACTTCTTTGTTCATTTTTCTCCAATCCTCCTAAACTGTTTTCGTTCTTACGATTTGCAGAATTTGCGCAAAAAAAGAACGCTTTTGTTTATGCAACAGATTGTATATTTATACGGAAGTAAAGTCAACACTTTTTTGTTAAAAAATCCGCTTTTTTGTAGTAGAATTGCATTGAAAAATCAAGCAATTCACACTTTGCAATAGGGAGGAAAGATTTATGGAATATAAAGAACTGATTAAGGCCAGATATTCATGCAGAAAATTCAGCAACGAGCAGATTACGAAGGAGCAGCTCGACGCAATCCTCGAGGCCGGACAGGTATCGCTTACTGCAAAGAATCTTCAGCCACAGAAGATCTACGTTGCACAGAAAGAAGAGGACCTTGCAAAAATTGACGCGATTACACCATGCCGCTACGGCGCACCGACAGCCCTCATAGTTGCATATGATAAGACCAGCGTTTACACATATCCGGGAGATAAGTATCAGTCAGGCCCGGAGGATATGGGAATTGTTGCAACTCATATGATTCTCGGAGCAAAGGATGTTGGCGTTGACAGCTGCTGGCTTAATAATTTTGATCCGGATAAGGTTGCGGAGGTTTTTGGGCTTCCTGAGAATGAGGAGGTTGTAATGATTATGGACCTTGGCTACGCTGCTGAGGATTGCGCTCCGGCGGAGAGACACTTCCAGACTAAGGAACTGTCTGAGATGGTTACATATCTGTAATGGATACCTACAGCATCAAACAGATAGGAATAGTGAGAAGCTGCTTCCCGGAAAAGTTCGGAATTCCGCGGCAGGCAGGACTCGTTGAAACAGAGGGTAGGATTGAATTCTACCCTCCTTATAATGACAGAAATGCTTTCAAGGGGCTCGAGGACTGCTCGCACATCTGGGTGCTCTGGCTTTTCTCCGAGTCAGATGACGAGTGGAGACCGATGGTGCGACCGCCGAGACTTGGCGGCAATACGAAGGTTGGAGTTTTCGCAAGCAGATCGCCGTTTCGTCCAAACTCAATCGGCATGTCCTGCGTGGAGCTTAAGTCAATTGAGATGACCGACAAAGGACCTGTGCTTGTTGTGTCCGGATTGGATATGCTCGACGGAACTCCTGTAATCGACATCAAGCCATATAACAGAGCAGGGGACTGCAGACCTGAAGCAGCATGCGGTTTTACGGATAGTATCGAAGACGACACAATAGCGGTTGTGGTCACTGAGGGCGTTGCTGAATCGTCGGGAATTAGCGAAGAAGATCTGCAGATAATAAAGGAACTGATTGCAAAGAACCCAAGACCGAGATATCAGGATGATGGGAGGAAATATGGTATGAAATATAAGAATTTGAATATAAGGTTTAAAGTTGAGAGAGATAAAGCTATGATTGACGAGATAACTGATGAGGAAGTAATTGTTGCGAATGAAGCATATGATGAATATGTTCAAAATGGAGAGAAGAGTCGCCCTATATCGGAACTTTGGAAGGAACTAGATTTATAAAAGAGGAGCATTTGCTCCTCTTTTTTCTATAATATTACCCCGCCCCCGATAACTATGTCGTCGTCATATATTACAACTGACTGGCCTGCTGTGATTGCACGCTGCGGCTCCCTAAAGATAATTTTAACTCTGCCTGAGTCGAGAGGGAAGACTGTGCAGTCTGCCTCTTTGTGTCTGTAGCGTATTCTTGCTTTTGCTTTGAATGGCTCCTCTTGCGGTGTCATTGCCATCCAGTTGAAGCCTCCTGCAATGAGTTCAGAACTCATGAGTTCGTCGCTGCAGCAGAGAATGACTTCGTTGGCATCTACATCTAATTTATATACGTACATCGGCTGCTTGAGCGCAAGTCCGAGACCTTTGCGCTGGCCGATTGTGTAGTTGATGATTCCTTTGTGACGGCCAAGCACATTGCCATCCATATCAACGAAATTTCCTTCAGGATAATCTGTATCGCGGAAGTTCTCGATGAAACCGGCGTAGTCACCGCCGGGGATGAAACATACATCCTGACTGTCTTTTCTATTGGCGTTTGAGAGACCGATATCACTTGCAATCTCTCGAATCTCGTCCTTTGAATAATCGGCGAGAGGGAAGACTGCTCTTTCGAGGACTTCCTGACTTAGGGAGTAGAGGAAATAGCTCTGGTCCTTGTCGAGATTGTCGGCCTTTTGAATGTATTTTCGCCCGTCCTTGGTCTCGCCGATGTGGGCATAGTGTCCGGTTGCGATGAGAGCATCTTCGGCAAAAAGATACTTGAACTTAATCTCGCGATTACATACAACGCAGGGGGTTGGAGTCGTGCCGGCTTCATAGGCGGCTGCGAAGTTTTCCATTACGGATGCGCGGAACTCATCGCGAAGGTCGAGAACACTGTGCTCTATGCCGAGCTTGTCGCAAACGGATTTTGCAGACGCAACGTTAGAAGAACCATCGCCGCAGAGCAGCATGGTTACGCCGTGCACTTCATATCCTTTTTGCTGGAGCAGATAAGCTGCGACACTCGAGTCGACACCGCCGCTCATCCCTAAATTAACTCTTTTCATATAACTGTCCTCGCGTTAAAATTAAGCAAATAGATTATAGCAGAAAGGAATGCAAAATGGAAAAAGCAGAGATATCAAGAATAAGAGGACTACAGAAAGAGTTCTTTAGCACGGGAGCTACGCTCAGTGTTGAATATAGAGTATCTGCGCTTAAGAGACTTAAGAAGTCGATTAAGGAGCACGAGAACGAAATTTGTGATGCTTTGAAGACCGACCTTGGAAAGAGCGCTTACGAGAGCTACATGACCGAGATTGGAATGATATATGACGAGCTTAGCTATATGATCAAGAATACGGCTAAGCTTTCGAAAAAGAGAAAGGTGGCAACTCCGATTGTGCAGTTTGCGGCTGAGAGCTACGTACTTCCTTCGCCAAGGGGAAATGCGCTTATCATGAGCCCTTGGAACTATCCGATTCTGCTGACTTTCGGACCTCTTGTTGATGCGCTTGCGGCAGGCAACACGGCTATGGTTAAGCCGAGTGCATATTCGCCTGCAACATCGGCGCTTATCGGAGACATCATTAAGGAATGTTTCGATGAGCAGTATGTTGCGATAGTAACAGGTGGAAGAGCTGAGAACCAGCACCTGCTGGACGAGCCTTTCGACATCATCTTCTTCACCGGAAGCAAGGCTGTCGGCAAGTATGTTATGAACAAGGCGAGCGAGCATCTTACACCGGTTATTCTCGAACTCGGAGGCAAGAGCCCTTGCGTGGTTGACAGAAGCGCAAAAATCAAGCTTGCTGCAAAGAGAATAGTTTTCGGAAAGCTGCTCAACTGTGGACAGACATGTGTTGCACCGGACTACATCTACTGCGACGAGGCTGTCAAGGACGAACTTGTTGAGGAAATCAAGAAGGAAATCGTAAGACAGTACGGCGAAAATCCTCTCGACAATCCGGCATATGGCAAGATTATCAGCCAGAAGCATTATGACAGGGTGTCGGGGCTTATCGACCAGAGCAAGGTTGTTTTCGGAGGAAAGACGGATCCCGATAGACTCAAAATCGAGCCTACAATTATGGACAATGTGACCTGGGACGACCCTGTTATGTGCGAGGAGATTTTCGGACCTATTATTCCAATCGTTACATTCAAGACTGTCGACGAGGCAGTTAAAGTTATCAACGAGCACGAGCATCCGCTCGCATTGTACGTATATGCCGAGCACANTAATCAACGAGCACGAGCATCCGCTCGCATTGTACGTATATGCCGAGCACAAGTGGGTGCAGAATGCTTTTACCCGCGAATGTCTCTTCGGAGGAGGATGCATCAACGACTGCATTATTCACCTTGCAACGACAAAGATGGGCTTCGGCGGAGTTGGAGAGAGCGGTATGGGTTCGTACCACGGAAAGAACGGATTCGATACTTTCTCACATCTCAAGAGCATAGTTGATAAGAAGACATGGATTGATATGCCTGTGAGATATCAGCCATACAAGAATTTGTACGGTAAGGTTATCCGCATGGTTATGAAATAGAAAAAGGTGGACAGATGTTAACAGAGAAAGAAAAACTAGAGACATACGAAAAATTCAGAGAAAGGTATCTCAGGAAAACCGAGGAAGAAGCGATTCAGATTGTGCAGGACGCTTATGAGGAAGCAAAGAAGGTGATTCCTGAAGGCCATGTTGCGACATATATTCCGGAACTCGGCAAGGTTGACCCTAACCAGCTCGGCATATGCATTTACAGAATGAATGGCGAGAAGATCTGCATCGGTGATGCTCAGGTCAGATTTACGATGCAGAGCGTTTCGAAGATACTGTCGCTTTGCGTTGCGCTTGAACTGCTTGGACCTGATGAGGTGTTTAAAGTGGTAGGGGCTGAGCCTTCGGGAGAAGCTTTTAACTCCATAGTTGAGCTCGACCTTAACAGCAACAGACCGTACAATCCTCTGATCAACTCCGGCGCACTGGCAATCGCAGGACTGCTCGTTTCGAAGGTGTCTTTCTATGACATGCTGGCAGCGGCGAGAAAACTCTGCGTCGACCCTGACATCACAATCAACGATGCGGCGTACGAGTCCGAGATGAAGACCTGCTCGAGAAACAGAGCGATTGCATATCTTCTTGAGAGCAAGGGCATCATAACAACCGATGTCGAGGAGACTCTGAAGTTCTATACAAAGCTTTGCTCACTCAATGTTACTGCCGAGAGCCTTGCGAACTTTGCAAAAATTCTCGCAAGTGACGGAGTATGTTCAAAGACCGGAAAGAGATATCTTTCCGGCCGTACAGTTCGTATTGTTAAAACTCTTATGCTTACCTGCGGAATGTACGACGGCTCGGGCGCATATGCGATTACTGTCGGCATTCCTACTAAATCCGGAGTTGGCGGGGGACTGCTCTGCGTTTCGGATAAAAGGGCAGGCATAGGTGTGTTTGGCCCTGCTCTTGATGAGAAGGGTAACAGCGTTGCGGGCATCAAACTTCTTGAACAGATTTCTCAGAAGCTCTGTCTCAATCTCTTCTTCGATCCTGACTGGGAGGATGCAGACCAGAGCTCGATGCTCATAAGTGAATAGGCAAATGCTACAGTGCTGCGCTTGCCTCAATCAAATATGACTTAACCCATTCGTCCGTGAGTCCTTGAAGCAGGGTCTCGCGGACTTTTTCGTGGTACGAATTAATCCATGAAATCTCGTCATCCGTCAGAAGCTCTTTGCGAATCGCATCT
>JABUTC010000040.1:0-2000 GCA_021442505.1 Mogibacterium sp.
CCTCAATTTCAATAAGCTGGTCTTCAAGTTTTCCGCTTTTGAGTTCCCTCTTAAGCTGCTCTCTTGCCATCTGGATATCCTGATAATCGGGCTTCGACTGAGCTTCCTTTTGCTGCATTTCCTCATACTCCTGCTTCTGAGTCTTGTATGATGGATTGCCAAAAATATTTCCAAGTATGTTGTTCGTTGAATTGGCCTTAACCGGGTCCGGAATCATTGCTTCAATAATTCTGTCTTCTGCAAGCTGGTCAGCCATCTCATACTTGTCGCCTAATTTGTTCTGCTTTGTAAGTCTGACCGATGCCTCAACAAGATCTCTAATCATCGAGTCTACGTCTCTTCCGACATATCCTACCTCTGTGAACTTTGTTGCCTCAACCTTAACAAAAGGGGCATCCATAATCTTTGCAAGTCTTCTTGCAATTTCTGTTTTACCTACACCGGTAGGCCCCATCATAAGAATATTCTTAGGAGTCACCTCTTCTCTCATTTTCTCATCGAGAAGTGCCCTTCTGTATCTGTTTCTAAGAGCAATTGCAACAGATTTCTTTGCATCATCCTGTCCGATGATGTACTTATCAAGCTCCGCAACTATTTCTCTCGGAGTCATGTTCTTTAAATTATTCTCAGTCATGGCTTCCTCCTAAAGCTTTTCTACGGAAATATTATTATTAGTGTATACGCAAATATTCGATGCGATTTCGAGAGATTTTCTCACTATGGATTCTGCATCGAGGTCTGTGTTTTCAAATAATGCAACCGCTGCTGAATATGCATAGTTGCCTCCGGAGCCTATTGCAACAACATCTTTATCCGGCACTATTACCTCCCCGTTACCTGAAATAACGAGAAGGTCGTCTTTGTCAGCTACAATCATAAGTGCTTCAAGATTTCTTACAGCTTTATCACTTCTCCAGTACTGAGCAAGGTCAACAGCAGCCCTTTTGAGGTTACCGCCATGCTCCTGAAGTTTGTTCTCAAACTTGTCTGTAAGCGAAAAAGCATCTGCTACAGATCCGGCGAATCCGGTCAGTACAGTATCCTTGTAAATCTTCTTAACTTTTTTTGCGCCGTTTTTCATTATAGTCGACTCGCCCATGGTGACCTGTCCGTCACCACCTATGCAGATATCTCCGTCAGGGCGCTTTACCGCACATATTGTCGTTGCATGAAACTCTACCATTTTATTTCTCCTTATAATTGCATTCCGGGTTAGAGCATTTCTTTGTTTTGTTTTTGCCCTTTCCTGTTACGATCATAGAACCGCATTTAGGGCACATCTCCCCGGTCGGCTTATCCCAGTAAGACACATCGCAGGCTGGATAACCGCTGCATCCATAGAATATTTTGCCTTTCCTGCTCTTTCTCTCAAGAATATCTTTTCCACACTTAGGGCACTTAACACCTGTGCTCTTCACAATAGGTTTAGTGTTCTGACATTCAGGATATCCTGTACATGCAAGGAATTGTCCAAAACGGCCTTCCTTGATTGCCATAGGCTTTCCGCACTTCTCACAGATTTCATCACTGAGAACTACTTCTTTTTCAATTCTCTCAACTTCAGCGTCTGCAATCTTCAGTTCTTCACTGAAACCCTTATAGAAATCTGCAATAACTTTTCTCCATTCAACCTCGCCAAGTTCAACTCTATCGAGATTATCCTCCATCTCTCCGGTGAACTTTGCATCTACGATATCCTGAAAATAATCCTGCAGTATTCCTATTACATCAAAGCCCAGTTTGGTTGGTACAAGATTCTTCTTTTCTCTCTTGACATATTTCCTTCCGGTAAGAGTTGAAATAATAGTCGCATAAGTACTTGGACGTCCTATGTTCTTATCTTCCATTTCTTTTACCAGAGAAGCTTCTGTGTATCTTGCAGGAGGCTGAGTGAATTTCTGTGTTTTAACAAGTTTATCCAGTTTTAACTCTTCGCCTTCCTTAAGATCGGGAATCTTAACTTCCTTTTCTTTGCTGTCAGAATTATAAATTTTCTTCCA
>JABUTC010000040.1:2571-3686 GCA_021442505.1 Mogibacterium sp.
CAGGCTTCTTGCCGGAAATCTTTGAAAGGTCTGCGACAAAACCTTTTCCGAAGTCTGCGCTTATATCCCAATACTCTTCCGGAACAAAAGCATTAATCTCGTTCTCCCTGTCGCAGATTATTTTTAATGCTGCAGACTGTACTCTTCCACCTGAAAGACCCCTGCTTACCTTTTTCCAAAGGAGAGGGCTTATTTGATATCCAACCAGTCTGTCAAGCACTCTTCTTGCCTGTTGAGCATCTACCAGATTCTGATCGATTGGCTCAGCACTCTTTATAGCTTCCTTAACGGTGTCGCTGTTAATTTCGTTAAACTTCACTCTGCATGGCGCCTTGTCATCCATATCAAGCATCTGTGCAAGATGCCAGGCAATCGCCTCGCCTTCTCTATCAGGGTCAGTTCCGAGAACTATTGATTTTGCAGCCTGTGCTTCTTTTTTGAGTTCTTTTATTACATCGCCCTTTCCTCGGATGTTGATGTATTCCGGCTCGAAATTATTCTTTATATCTATTGCGAGTCTGCTTTTTGGTAAGTCTCTAACGTGACCAACCGAAGCAACTACCTTGTATTTTGAACCAAGGTATTTGCCTATGACCTTCGCCTTTGATGGAGACTCAACAATAAGCAGTGTCTTATTTGAAGTTTTGTTCTTTGTGTTTTTTGCACTTGTGGCCTTCGTACCTGCCATTTGCAATCCTCTTTTCTACATTAATATGTTATCAATTTATGAGCTATACCCTCACGGGTAATGACTATAAACTTTGAATGCAAAATTTGTCAAGAATTATTTGTTGGATATGCCTTTCCCGAAAAGGTTGTTATATATCCTTTTATCTCCAATATCGTCAGTATAGCATTAACTTTCGAAGCTTTTATGTTGAGAATATGTGATATGTCATCGACTGATATCCCTGCGTTGTCAGCGACTGTTCCATACACACTATACTCATCTTCCCCGAGACCCCCTCTTCCTTCTTTAATTCTTTCTTCGATATTTACCGGAATTCCCATATCCCTTACAACATCATCAATCACGACGAGAGGTGTAGCGCCATCTCTAAGCAGAAGATTCGTCCCCATACTGAACTGACTGTTGATATTGCCCGGAACAGCAT
>JABUTC010000040.1:3888-5454 GCA_021442505.1 Mogibacterium sp.
CTGAAGTTTCTTATTCTGTTTAGGGTATGTAACATTAAGACCTGTTCCAAGAACTGCAATTGGCTTGCCGTCTCCGTCAAGTACACCTATATGCGAAAAAGAGTCTATCCCTGCCGCAAGTCCCGACACCACGGGGATGCCTGCCTCAGCCATTTTTCGCCCTATCATTTCCGCTGTATACTTGCCGTACATTGTATATTTGCGAGATCCAACCATTGCAATGCATCTGGTATTTAGAAGGCTTAAATCACCTTTGCAATACAGTTTTTTCGGTCTGTCATTAATCTCTTTTAATTTCTGTGGGTACTCCGTCGAATTCTCGTCAATTATGTAGTAATCGTTCATACGCCGCTATTTACCTCCGTAAGCATTCTGTAACTTAAAGCTTCAGCAAGATGTTCTGACATTATTCTTACTGATTCATCCATGTCTGCGATTGTTCTTGCGACCTTTAAAACTTTGTTATAAGACCTTGGAGTCAGCTTTAGCCTTGTATACGCATCCTCCATTAATTGGTGCTCTCTTTTGCCTAACGCACAAATTTCTTTCAATTCGGAATCCTTGATTTCGCTATTATATACTGCTCTTCCCTGGCTGATTGCGAATTCTCTGCCTCTTTTAACATCACAGTAAAGATCACTAGTGCTGATATTGGATGATGCAGACCCGCTGATTTCATCATAATTCACTTTCTCCATCGCAATTCGAATATCTATTCTATCCATAATAGGACCGCTCAACTTGCGTCTGTAATTATCAATTTGAGATTGTGAGCATTTGCACCTTACTGTGTTATCACCATAGAATCCGCAAGGGCAAGGATTCGATGCCATTATTATTTGTGAGTCTGCAGGAAAACAGAATGGTTCCCCCATACGAAAATGAACAATTTTTTTCTCCTCCAGAGGCTGTCTCAGCGCCTCAATACACTCTCTGTCAAACTCACATATTTCGTCTAAAAACAGCACGCCATTGTGCGCGAGTGTCAGCTCGCCCGGAACAGGATAAAGTCCTCCTCCTATCAGCCCTGCCCTTCCTATTGTCGAGTTTGGATTTCTAAACGGCCTCACAGGCAAGCGCCTTTTGATTCTGTAATCCCTGCCAGCTACTGAATAAATCATTTCAGTCTCAAGCATTTCCCTTTTACTCATTCCCGGCATTATCCCGGGAATTCTTTTTGCCAGCATGGTCTTGCCGCAACCCGGAGGGCCAACCATTAGCATTCCATGCCTGCCTGCAACAGCGACACTTATAGCTCTTTTTGCATTTTCCTGTCCGCCTATATCTCTAAAGTCTAACCACTCATCTTCCAGACCTTTATAACTTATATCCACGGAAAGATCATAGCTTGATGGAGTTCCTTCTATCCCTGAATTTACTATGTCAACACACTCCTTTAAATTCTCTACTGTAAATATTTCAAGACCATCGATAATAGCAGCCTCATCAAAATTGCCACGCGGCACTATAATCTTCCGTATACCCGCATCTTTCATAGCCATTACAATTGGCATTGCCGCTTTTGTCTCGAGCACTTTTCCTTCTAAAGAGAGCTCTCCTATTATT
>JABUTC010000040.1:5475-6604 GCA_021442505.1 Mogibacterium sp.
GCATTTACACATAACTCCGTTGCCAGGACTCCGACAGCTATGGGAAGATCCAGGCAGCTTCCGTTCTTCTTAAGCTCAGCGGGCGCTAAATTCACAGTAATTCTTCCTCTCGGAAACTCATATCCTGAGTTTATTATTGCTGCCTTTATTCTCTCCTTTGACTCCTGGACAGTTGCAGATGCAAGTCCGACAATGTTCATACTCGGAATACCGTTTGCAAGGTCTGTCTCGGCTTTGACAAGCCTGCCTTCTATTCCTCGGCATACCCCTGTGTTTACAATGCTTATCATTAATTTCCTCCTCAAAAACAGTTTTCAATAAAGTTGTATTCAATTTCAATTACGTCAAAACAACAGTCGAAGTTGTAGTATCTTCTGCTTTTAATAAATGCTTCCGCAACCAACCTCAACGTCCTTTGTTTCCTGTTGTCCACCGCTTCGGCCGGGAGTCCGCATCTGACACCTCTCCTTGACTTAACCTCTATAAAATGCAGACAGTTATCTTTAAGTGCTACAATATCAATCTCACCGATTTTTGTTCTGAAATTTCTTTCAACAATCTCGTATCCGCTGCAGGCAAGCATTGCGGAAGCATAGTCTTCACCCACAGCACCAATTCTTCTCAGATTATCCATACTTACCTCCTATGCTATTCTTATCATTCATCCGATTCCCCTTCCACACAGTTTCATTCGTGCAAGTTTGCGAATAATCTCGTTTTATACAAACAAAAAAAGAGGAGCCTTAGCTCCTCTAATAATTGCTTTAAATCTGACTACAGTGCGAACTTGATTATCGCCTTTGCAACCCCGTCATCATCATTTGTATCGGTTACGTAATCCGCATAATCTTTTGTTCCGCCCCATGCATTTCCCATTGCCACTCCTATGCCGGCATACTTAATCATTTCAATGTCATTTGGGGCATCCCCGCAGCACATAATCTCTTCTTGTGAAATTCCGAATAATTCACCAAATGCCGCTATTGCTTTGCGCTTACAGGTGTCAGGCCCTCCAACCTCAATGTTATTTTCTTTTGCTTCTGTCAAACCCCATAAACCATCGATTTTATATGCCATGTTGCCAGAATTGAAATATTTGAAGTAATTGTCTTCAGCGCGTGTATTTAGC
>JABUTC010000040.1:7431-15165 GCA_021442505.1 Mogibacterium sp.
TCTTCAGATGACACGAACATCCTTTGTGCATCTTTCGCAAAGGCGCTGGGTTGTCCTAAAGCTGTTGCAAGAGTTACACAGCCGGAACATATGAATCAGATTGATTTCATACGAAAAAACTACAATATCGACGATTTAGTTAATCCGGATTATCTCATTGCAATGGAGATTTACCGTTACCTTGTTGAAAAGTATTCTTTAACAAACGGAATATTCTCAAACAAGGGTGTTACAATGCTTGAATTCGAAGCCAGCAAGGATCCTTCAATCGTTGGAAATAACATGATTGAGTTTAGAAAACTGCACCCTGAAATGCTGTGCGTAGGCATCTCAAGGCATGGCAAGATACTCATTCCTCACGGAAACGATGTAATTGAAAAGAATGACACCCTGTTTGTTCTCGGAGATAAAGTTACGATGGTCGAATTCCAGAAGAAGTTTTATACCAAGCACAAACGCAAAGCCGAAAGACAGAAGGTAATGATTATCGGCGGTGGTAGAACAGGCTTTTATCTCGGCAAAAAGCTTGCTGATTTCGGTGCTTTCGTTAAGATTGTTGAGAGCAACAAGGCACGCTGCCATTACCTGACTAATCACCTTCCTAACGTAATGATTCTCAATGAAAACGGAACTGATATTAATTTCCTTATGAATGAGAATCTTGAAGATATGGATGCTTTTGTTACATGCACAGGTTTTGATGAAGAAAACCTGCTTCTTGCATTAACTGCAAAAAAGCACGGCGTTGAAGATGTTATTTCGAAGATAAGTCACGAGAGTTATGACGAACTGATTTCAACACTTGGAATTGATGTAGTGCTCAACCCTATGGACCTCAGTGCCAGCACAATACTTCGTATGATTAAGGGAGACAAAAAACTTCTGTCGAATGTTCTCCTTCAGGGCCAGGCAGAACTTATGGAAATATATACAGATGATTCAATGACCGTTCTCGGTAAACCTCTTAAGCATCTGGATCTTCCTGATTTCTGCATTATTGCAGCAATTAACAGAGGAGAAGAAACCATTATTCCTAACGGTGATACTGTTCTTCGCCCGGGAGACCGTGTCGTTGTGGTATGCCTTATTTCAAATATCGGATATGTTGAAAAACTCTTTAGACCTTCCGGCAGAAGAGGCTTCTTTAAATAAAAACTTACACATTATTAAAATGTTCCAGAAACTTATACTATTTCAGGGAAAATTTCATCTGTTCTTGGCGGCATGTTTTGTCTTGCCATTTGTAGTTGCCTTGGTGTACGGCGAAAAGCAGGAAGCCATGGCTTTTCTCATATCTATAATAGTATGTATCATATTTGCAATTTGTTACAGCCACGGAATCAAAAGCGACCTTTCTAAAGTATATTTTAAATCCAGAGACAGTTATCTTTTAGTAAGCTCCGCCTGGATTGCGGCTTCTCTTATTGGAAGTCTTCCTTTTCTCATCAGCGGATTGGTTGACAACTTCTTCGTAGCATTCTTTGAATCATGCTCCGGATTCACCACTACCGGAGCCAGCATTTTCAGAGATGTAGAAAGCCTGCCCCACTCTATTTTACTGTATCGATGCTTCAGCCAATGGCTTGGAGGTATGGGTATAGTAGTTCTTTTTGTAGCACTGCTCCCTTCACTGGGTGCAATCGGAGGGTCATTCGCAAAGACAGAATCTACCGGTCCTCTAGGGACAAAAGTAAATGCCAAATCTTCAGACTCTGCGATGAATCTGTATTTTTCATACGTTCTTCTGACTTTTATTCTTTTCCTTCTGCTTCTTGTTGGGAAAATGAGTCCTTTCGATGCTCTAGCTCACGCTTTTTCCACAATGGGTACAGGCGGCTTCTCTACTCATAATGAAGGTCTTGCATATTTTGACAGCGGTTTCATCTATGCAGTAACAGGAGTATTTGCGATGTTTTCCGGCATCAACTTTGCTTTTTTCTACGACCTGCTGAAAGGAAGATTCAAAACTGCGTTTGCTGACGAAGAATTGCGTTTTTATTTTATACTCATCGCTTTTAGCACAGTAACTATGTCAATTGTTCTCAAAGCTAATGGCACATTCAGCAAAATCGGGACTTGTATATGGAGTGCTCTATACCAGACACTTAATACAATCTCAACAACGGGATTCTCGACCGGAGATATGTCCTGGCCATCGTACTGTGTATTACTTCTCGTAATCCTTATGGTATTTGGAGGCTGTTCATCTTCAACCGCGGGAGGTCTTAAGCTCTCCAGAGTGCTGATTTCATTCAAAATTATACGTGCAGTATTGAGAAGCAGAACACATGAAAGAATCGTTGAAGACATTAGATTTAATGGTCAGCTCATCCCCAGCACTTCACTTTCATACACTTACAATTATTCAACACTGTTCTTTGTGACAATATTCCTTGGAACTTTTGTTGTAGGAATATTTGGAGGCGGAGACACTGAAGCAAACTTCCTTACAATTCTGTCATGCATCAGCAGCCTTGGTCCCGGTCTCGATGGTCTGGGTCTTATGTGTGAATATCATACAAATTCGAACATCTGTCTTCTGGTATATAATTTTATGATGATTGCCGGAAGGCTTGAAATAACAACACTTTTGATTCTTCTGTCAAGGCATTACTGGAATCCTGACAGAGTATACCACTTGCGCATTATTAAGTAGTTTTTCAGGAAAGACAAATGAAGGAAAGTAGCAAGTTTACCTACAACATTATGTCAATAGCACTGATTATTTATGGGCTTCTTATGTTGCCTTCTATTGCTGTTGCCTTGAATTATGGTGAAACCGGAGTATGGGCTTCAATGCTCGTTCTTTCCTTGTGCAGTATTTTTGCAGGAGCAATGGCCCACTTCTTCCTGAATAATAATCTGTCGACTGTTTCTCTTCGTGTATGTTATATCACTACCGTATCAGTCTGGATTTGCTTAATTTTCTTAAGCACAATCCCGTATATCGCTTCTAACAACAGTTATCCAATCATAGATATTATTTTTACAACTATGGCAAGTTGGACCACATGCAGCACATCTGCAATTCCCCTCGAAATACTTCCTAAAGGACTATTAATGTGGAAATGCACCTGTAACTGGATAGGTGGTATAGGAATTATTCTTCTTGTACTATCATTCCTTCCTCAGTGGCAATTCATAGGTCAGAAACTTGTCTCAACCGAGATTAGAGGTCCCGGCTATTTAATGAATAACACTACCTTTAGACAGGCATACAGAAGAATAATTTTCATTTATTTAGGTTTTACTATTATTCAGTATGTCGCACTTAGAATTGCAGGTATGGGACGTCTCACAGCATTGTTTACAACACTGTCGAATGCCAGCACTTCGGGCGTGCAGCACCTTAACAACGGTTTGATTTACAACTATCCTCTAAACATAAAGATTATAATTTCTTTCTTTGCTTTTTTAGGTTCATTGAACATCTCGGTGTTCGTGCTCCTTCTTGTGCGAAAATACAGGAAGGTTTTCAAAAACACCGAGCTGCGTTTTTACTTAGGGTTCGTGTTAGCTGCAACAATTATATTTAATTCAATAAAGTGCATCAGCAACAACGAAAACTTCTTCCATGGTTTTGCTCCGTCATTAATGCAGATAGTCTCCTTCTCATCTACTTCAGGGTTCTATGTAACAGACCCGAGTCGTTGGCCACTCGCCTGCTGTGACATAGTAATAATGGTTATACTGGTCGGATCGTGCGCCATTTCATCAGGCGGTGGAATTAAAGCTTCTCGAGTGTCACTTGCATTATTAAATGTAAAATCAAATCTGTATATGCATATACATCCAAAGGGAGTGCGCCCAATTATTTATAATGATGAGCCTGCTTCGTCGCGTACCGTTGCCAGGTCAAACGTTTATATCCTTTTGTTTTTTGTAGTATTCTTCTTTGGAGCGTTATTAATTACTCTTGATGGAACGCCGGTATACGATGCGCTTTTATACTCGCAGGCAATGCTAACAAATACAGGCATTCCTATAACCAACACTCCAAATTCAGAATTTATATATTCTGTCAGCGATTTCTCTAAAATTGTTATGTCCTTCCTGATGATATGCGGAAGATTGGAAATATATCCTATTCTTCTCGTTTTTACCAGAGGCTTCTGGAGAGAACGTTCGGAATAAAAAGCACGAAAAAAAGGTCTTGGCACTTCTGTACCAAGACCTTTTATTTTGCTACTGTGTCGAAGAAGACCTTGAAACTATTCTGCGTCCTCTACTACTTCTTCAACAACTTCCTCTGCCTCTACAGGCTCCTCAACAGCCTCTTCCTCCGGAAGATTAGCCTTGATGCTGAGACTGATTCTCTTTCTCTCAGGATCAATCTCCATAATCTTAACCTCTACAGACTGTCCAACCTTGAGTTCGTCGAAAACATTCTCAACTCTCTTGTTAGCAATCTCTGAGATGTGTACAAGTCCATCAAGACCTGCCTCGAGCTCTACAAATGCACCGTAATCCTTAATCTGAACTACCTTGCCCTCGAGTGTCTGTCCGATAGTATACTTGCTTCCTACAAGTGACCATGGCTCAGGCTGTGTCTGCTTAAGACCCAGTGAAATCTTTCCTTTTTCCTCATTGAGTGAAAGGATCTTAACATTGATGATATCACCAATCTTGAGAACTTCCTGTGGGTGCTTAAGCTTGCCCCATGAAATCTCAGATATATGAAGAAGTCCATCAACTCCACCGATGTCTACAAATGCGCCGTAGTCAGTAAATCTCATTACCTTACCTTCTACAACATCACCGATGTTCAGGTTGCTCCAAATCTCAGCTACCTGCTTGTGCTTCTCCTCAACCAGTACAACCTTTCTTGAGAATACAGCTCTGTTGCGCTTGGTATCAACTCTGATAACCTTAACGTCTACTGTCTGTCCCAAGAACTCCTCTGCGTTCTCTACGTATCTGTCTGACAGCTGCGACATTGGAATGAAACCTGTGATTTCCTTGTAAGCAGCGATTACTCCACCGTTAACTGTTCTTGTCAGCTTAACGTTGATAATCTCTTTGCTCTCCATGGCATCTTCAAGCTCCTTGTAGTTCTCAACCACAACAAGTCTCTTCTTTGAAAGAAGGATTCCGCCTTCTCCCTCGTCTGACTTGATAACCTTAGCCTGAATCTCGTCACCTTCCTTAAACACATCCTTCAGAGTCTGTCCTTCTTCAAGAACAACTTCATCCTTGCGCAGAATTCCGTCCTTCTTGCATCCCATATTAACAATAACAGCCTCATCAAGAACCTGCTCTACCTTACCATCGATAATATCGCCTGGCTTAGGAAGGCGTAAAGATTTCTCAATGTCTTCCATAAAATCCATCATTGGATTCTTCTCAATTTCGCTCATACTAGCAATAACCTCCTTGATAATCCACTCAGGCGTCGATGCGCCTGCAATCGCTCCTATTTTATTATGTTTCTTTAATTTTTTCAACTGATTATCACATTTATCTTGAACAAAAATTGAGTTTTTATTATATTTTTTTGCTATTTCAAATAGCTTTCTCGAATTAGAACTCTTGCTGTCTCCGATTACAACCATAGCATCGACTTCGGCTGCTAATTTTGCGCAGCTTTCCTGTCTCTCTCTGGTAGCATTACATATCGTATTCTTTAACTCATACGACTTCCCTTCACGGTCAAAAACGCAAAGAATATCTTTCAATGTTTCTTCTTTAAACGTAGTTTGTGCAACAATTAACGGGTTGTTAACTGAATTGAATTTTATATAATTCTCTGCATCGTCCGTGTTTTCGATAATTGCCGCACTATAGTTACACCACCCGTTCGTAGCTGTTACTTCCGGATGAACTTTGCTGCCAACAATTATTACTTCCCTGCCATTGCTGTATGCTTCCTCAACAAAACTATGAATTTTTGCAACAAAAACACAGGTTGTGTCTACGAGATTAATGCCCATTGAAGATGCTTTCTCGTAAAACTCCTTTGGTTCGCCATGTGATCGCACTATTACAGTATCGCCTGCCTTTGCTTCATCAAGCGAGTCTATCATACCTACTCCGCGTTGTTCCAAATACTCCGTAACACTTCTGTTATGGATAAGAGGGCCGCAAGTATAAATACTGCAGCCCTCTCTGTCTTTCATCGCTTCCGCGAACGCCATATCGATAGCTCTTTGTACACCAAAGCAAAAGCCTGAATGTTCAGCTATTCTTACTTCCATCGTTGATTATTAGAAAAGATCCTTTCCAATATATTTTGCGTTATTACCAAGAGCCTCTTCTATTCTAAGAAGCTGATTATATTTCGCAACTCTCTCTGTTCTTGCAGGCGCTCCTGTCTTTATCTGATATGCATTAACACCTACAACAAGGTCAGCGATAGTTGTATCTTCTGTCTCACCTGATCTGTGTGATACGATGGTATTGTATCCATTCTTCTTAGCGAGAGCAATTGTCTCAAGAGTCTCTGAAATTGTACCAATCTGATTCAGCTTAATAAGAATTGCATTAGCACATCCAAGTTCAATTCCCTTGGCAAATCTCTCAGGATTTGTAACAAAGAGATCATCTCCAACAATCTGAATCTTGTCTCCAAGTCTGTCTGTCATAAGCTTCCAGCCGTCCCAGTCTTCCTCATCCATGCCATCCTCGATTGATGCGATAGGATACTTCTCACAGAACTCTTCCCAATTAGCAACGAGCTCTTCTGAAGTGAATTTCCTTCCGGACTTAGGCATTACGTACTCACCGACAGTTTCAGTCTTCCATGTACTTGCTGCTGCATCGAAAGCAATTACCAAATCCGAACCCGGCTTATATCCGGCATTCTCAATTGCAGCGATAATGTAATCCATTACCTCGTATTCATCCTTAAGGTTTGGTGCAAATCCGCCCTCATCACCAACTGAAATTGCAAATCCATCTTTCTTAAGATCCTTTGCAAGCTGATGATATACCTCTGAACACCATCTGTAGCACTCCTTAAAAGAAGGAGCTCCAACAGGCATAATCATAAATTCCTGAACATCAACTGTATTTGATGCATGCTCTCCACCATTAAGAATATTCATCATTGGCACAGGAAGGGTATCTCCGTTGATGCCGCCAAAGAACTTAAACAGTGGAATTCCAATGGATGCTGCTGCTGCTTTTGCGCAGGCAAGAGATGCTGCCAGAATAGCATTTGCACCAAGCGCACTCTTATCTTTGGTTCCGTCTGCTGCAATCATCAGGCGCTCTATCTCCTGAATATCAGCTGCATCCTGTCCAACCAGGATTTCTCTGATCTTAGTATTAACATTCTCTACAGCTTTGGTAACACCCTTACCACCGTAGCGTGACTTGTCTCCATCACGAAGTTCAAGAGCTTCATAAATACCAGTCGATGCTCCGCTTGGAGTATCTCCATAAGCGACTGTTCCATCCTCAAGCTCGATTTCCACCTCTACAGTTGGATTACCTCTCGAATCAAGAATCTCTCTTCCAAGAACTCTTACAATCTTAGTTGACATTGATCTATCTCCTTACTTTAAAAAAATTAGTTTTATCTTTTCAACGACATTAATTATACTACTTTAAGGAGATATCACCAACATAAAATCTCTAATTGGTCTTAAGCTGTTTTTCTTCTCGCAGGCGACTGATGCTTTTTTCCAGAATCCTGTCAAACTGCACAAAATCGTTCTCTTTTGCCAGTTGCTTTAATTTGTCAAGAATCTCGCATTCCCTTCTGTTTCTTTTATCCTTTCTCTTTTCTATAAA
>JABUTC010000040.1:18577-21116 GCA_021442505.1 Mogibacterium sp.
CAGAACATTTAACAACTAATAAGATAAGTACCAGGTAGATAATCGGGATAATCAGGTAATCTCCGCCGCTTTCATCTTTAACACTCCAGTTTAGAACTGTCCCGTCGGATAACTTGCCGGGCAAACTGACTTTTCTCTTGTTTGTAAATTCAACATCTGTAATCAAACGACTTATCTCAGCTTCCCGTTCTACCTCTTTGGTGTTTTCGTTTGATACATTGTTGTTTACATTGCCGGATGACTGTTTTCTTCTTATGGTCACTTCTCTTTTTGATGCGCTTTCCCCCTCGCCAATGCTTAATACTAATCGCCTTTCACTATCTGCTTTATCTTCCCACTCAATACCGGTAATTCTTCCGGAGCTGTCTGTGATATAGCTTTCACTCTGTGTAAAATCTCTTATGCTCAGCATAAGAATGAATAAAGCTGCCATTATACTTATCAAATAAATTCTTTGTAAAGCCTTCTTATCGGCCTTTAATAATTCAAGGCTATATTTCAATTCTCGTTATCCTCTTTATCAGTCCGTAAATTCCAACATTCCCGGCAATTGCTGCTGTCATCAGCATTCTCCCTGTAAATGTTGTATACAGGGGCGATATGTATTCAGGTGAGCAGAGGTTTAAAAACATTATTATCAGCACCGGCATAGCAAGAATAACCATGCACTCGCTCTCTTTTCTCTTTGCAATTTCTCTTATTTCATTATCAATGCTCATTTTATCTATTATGACTCCTGCAGCTTTATTAATTGCCAGAATTAAACTTGCCCCGGTTTTCTTGCATATGCTGTACACAGCAACAAAATCCACAACATCCTCCATACCGCTTGCAATGCCGAGTTCATTTAGAACTGCGACATCATTTTCGCCACCTCTCTCCATTCGCTCATACGCGTACTCTAACTGCTGTGCCAAAATACAATTCTCGCCGTGGATTTCCTTCAGACCCTCAATAGACTCTCCAATTGCATCTTTCATTGATCTTCCCGCACCTATTGCCGTTGATAAGACAAAGAGTTCGTCCTTGAATTGAACCAGAAAAGCTCTCTTTCGACGTTCTATTAATTCTTCGACAACATAGGCCTTTATCCTTCCCACAAATGGAATTATTACTACCGCAAAAAATATGTTTCTGTAAAACACAAGAGATACGAAAACAGCGAATACAACAAGAGCTAAATAAAAAATTCTTTTCTCACTGCTGCTCATTTCATACGAATTCAGGTCTATCATTTATTCCAGCCTCCTTTTAAGTCTGAAATCATTGATTATGCTATTTCCTGTTGGAACCAGCCTACCTTTGTCATCCTGGCAAAAAAGATAATTCAGCACATATTCATCCCCGTTATACTCAAGCAGTTCTGCAACCTCAACAACAGATCTTCGACTTTGAGAATCCCTGTTGAGATGAACAAAAATATCAATTGCATTGGCAATCTGATTCTTAATCGAGTGCATAGGAAGTTGAGCATCCATTAAGTACATTGACTCAAGTCTGTTGAGCATTCCCTTTATCGAATTGCCATGTCCTGTACTCATACTTCCATCATGTCCCGTGTTCATGGCTTGTATCATATCGACAACTTCTCTGCCTCTTACCTCACCAACTATTATCCTGTCCGGTCTCATTCTTAGGCTGGTCTTAATTAACTGCTCCATACTGACCTCGCCTTTTCCAATAGAATTCGCACTACGGCACTCCATTTGAACCTTATTAAAAACTCCATTTATCCTTAACTCGGCTGAGTCCTCGATAATTATTACTCTTTCTGTTGGTTCAATTTCTCTTGCTAAGGCATTAAGGAAAGTTGTTTTGCCTGATGACGTTCCTCCGCTGATAAAAATGTTGTAGCCCGCTTTAACGCACAGTCTCAAAAGCTCAGCACAGGAAGAAGACAAGCTGCCATAACTGACAAGACAATCAAGGTCAATGTCATCGTCGGAAAATTTTCTAATTGTAAGTATGGGTCCATTCAGCGCAACAGCTTTTAGCACGCCATTTACTCTGTATCCACTAGGCAATCTTGCATCTACTATCGGATTTGCCTCATTAATCTCCCTATGCACATCAGCTGCAAACATCCTGATAGTTTCTTCAAGTTCCTCTTCCGAGGTAAAAGCATCATCAACATGCTCAAGTTTTCTGCAACGCTCAACAAAAATATCGTTAGGCCCATTAACCATAATTTCATTGATGCAGGAATCATCAAGCAATTCTGAAAGTATCCCGTATTTGCTTCTGATTCTTCTGAATATATTGTCAATAACAGCCCCTACATCGTTAAGCTCTACGAACTTGCTGTCATCGCTTTCAAAAAAATTATCCTCGCATATTTTAAGAACTCTTTCCGGATCAATGTCTGAATTATCCAAATAAATATTATCTGTTAAATCACGTCTTATTATGTTGACAATGTTTTCTATTATGGGCCCATACTTATTAACAATCTCTCTGTTATCCACCAGTTATCTTCTCCAAGGCCTCTAAAATGGCCATCTCACAGTTTTCTCTTCCTTCTCTGACTCTAATTATGAAT
>JABUTC010000041.1:0-3026 GCA_021442505.1 Mogibacterium sp.
AAAAAAAACATAAGAAACAAGAAGGAAAAGATCAATGATCTTGTAGATACTGTTAACGGCACAGTAAAGTCTGTAGTTAAAGTGCTTCCAATCGGAAAGTAGGACAGGGTAGATAAAAGTAAAGGAGAACAGATATGACTATGTCAATAAACCAGATTCTGGTGGCCTTACTCGTTCTTGCTCTGTTTATTATGGCAGGCACACTCGTTGTTCTGGCGATGCATGCGGTTAAGATGATGAACAATGCTAACGAGCTCATCGACAATTCAAAGGAAATGGTCGCAGAGACAAAGCAGGCTGCAGACGAAGCCCTCGCTGAGATTAAGGAAGGCACACCTGCACTTCAGGCGATGGCTATGTTTCTGACAGGAGCTCTTGCAGTAAAGGCTACACTCAGCAATTTCAAGACAGTTAACAAAATCAGAAAAGGTCTTAAGGCTGCAAGAAAAGGCTAGAAAAGAAGGGTAATATTTAAAAATGGCAAGAATACTTGTAAACAACAGCGGACCTCTCAATGGCGAGGTTACAGTAAGCGGGGCAAAAAACTCTGTTTTGCCTCTGCTTGCGGCTACGCTCCTGACAGAGGATAATTGTATTATCGAAGGCGTTCCTTCGCTCGCTGATGTTCACATCATGAAAGAAATGCTTAAGAGTTTCGGAGCTGAAGTTGACGATTCCGAGGATGGAATCGTCAATGTTAAGGCATCCGAAATTCTTACTGTTGAAGGAAATCCTGAGCTTGTTCAGGAGATGAGAGCATCTACCGTAGCGATGGGACCACTGCTCGCAAGATGCGGCAAAGTGGTAATGCCGATGCAGGGCGGATGCACAATCGGTAAGAGACCGATAGACCTGCACCTCAAGGGCTTTCGTTCCCTCGGCGCAAAGATAACCGAGGAAGAGGGAAGAGTAATCATAGAGGCAGGTCCTGAGGGACTTGTTGGCGATGCTATCTATCTCGACTTCCCGAGCGTAGGAGCTACTGAGAACATTCTTATGGCGGCAACTCTTGCAAAGGGAACAACCATCATTGAGAATGCGGCAAAGGAGCCTGAGATTGTAGATCTCGCCAATCTTCTCAACAAGATGGGTGCGAAGATTAAGAGTGCAGGAACAGACCTCATAAGAATTGAGGGAGTTGAGAGACTTTCGGGTGCTGTACACGGAGTTATTCCGGACAGAATCGAGGCAGGAACCTTTATGCTGGCTGCAGCAATCACCAGAGGAAAGGTTCATGTAAAGAATGCTATTCCGGGACATGTAAGACCTATCATTTCAAAGCTCAAAGAGAGCGGCGTTTATGTAGAGATTACAGACGAGGGAATATATGTCGACGGCAGCAGGGAGGAACTTGTTGCAACTGACATCAAGACACTTCCTTACCCGGGATTCCCGACAGACATACAGTCACCGTTTATGGCTTTCCTTGCGACAGTACAGGGAAGCAGCGTGGTAAGAGAGACTGTATTCGAGAACAGATTTATGCATGTTGTTGAGCTCAACAGAATGGGCGCAGACATAACAACAGAGAACAGAGAGGCTGTGATTCCGGGAGGCAAGAAGCTCCATGGAGCGAAGGTCAGAGCTACTGACCTGAGAGCAGGCGCAGCCATGATACTTGCAGGACTGGTTGCAAGTGAGACAACCGAAATCAGTGAGATTTATCACATCGAAAGAGGTTATGAGGACATCGTTTCCAAATTCAAGGGTCTTGGGGCAGATTTGATGAAGGTGGAAGATTAATCCAGGAGTTACTATATGTCAGAAATAAAGTATCTAACCCAATTAGCTAAAAGCTTCCCTAACCACAGAGCGGTTAAGACAGAGATAATAAACCTTCGCGCCATTCTGGCTCTGCCAAAAGGAACGGAGTATTTTCTCAGCGACATCCACGGAGAGTATGACGCATTCCGCTATTTCGTAAGAAGCGGTTCGGGACTTATCAGAAGAAGAATAGATGAGGTTTTCGGAGATTTTCTCACGGAGCAGGAGGGAGACGAGCTTGCAGCACTCATCTATGATCCTAAGGCTGAGATCAGAAGACGTAAGAAATCCGAGAGGGATTTTGACAAGTGGTGCAGAACCTCTATTTTCAGACTGATTCAGATCTGCAGAAAGACATCCGACAAATATACCAGATCCAAAGTTAGAAGAATGCTTCCTGACAACTCGGGTTACGTAATGGATGAGCTTATGTTCGCAGACGATGTTGAAGAGAGAATCAACTATTACAGAGAAATCGTCTCATCGATTATCGAATACAACGCAGCAGAGACATTCATATGCGAACTCTGCGACGTAATCAGCGAGTTCTCTGTAGACAGACTGCACATCATAGGAGACATTTTTGACAGAGGTCCGAAGTCCCACGAGGTAATCGAGTTTCTGAAGGCGTCAAAAGACGTAGATATTCAGTGGGGTAATCACGACATACTCTGGATGGGTGCGGCAATGGGTAACCGTGCATGCATCGCGAACATGATGAGAATCAATGTTCGATACAACAATTTCGATATGCTTGAGTACGGATACGGCATCAATCTCAGACCGCTCGCAACAATGGCGGAGAAGATTTACGGCGATGATCCGTGCACATACTTCCAGCCTAATACGCTGGACAAGAATAGATTTGACCCTATACCGGAAGACCTTGCTGCAAAGATGCACAAGATGATGGCTGTCATTCAGTTCAAGGTTGAGGGACAGGAGATTCTGGCACACCCTGAGTACAATCTCAACGACAGAAATCTGCTCGACAAGATTGACTTCGAAAAAGGAACAGTGGTTGTTGAAGGCGTCGAGTATCCGATGAGAGATATTAATCTTCCGACGGTAGACCCTGCAAATCCTTTCGAACTCACACACGAGGAAGAGGATGTAATGGTTGCACTCGAGGCTTCAATCACGAAGTCTCCAAAGCTTCAGGACCATATTGCATTTATGTACACGAACGGTTCGCTGTACAAGGTGTGCAATGGAAACGTGCTTTTCCACGGATGCATCCCTATGCATGAGGACGGCGAGTT
>JABUTC010000041.1:3614-8928 GCA_021442505.1 Mogibacterium sp.
GGGCGAGATGCTCCGTGCTCAGATTGAAGACCTTGAGAGACTGAACGAGGAATTCAAGAAGGGCACAATCAAGGAAGTATATCCGGCAAAAGGAAAGTACTATTCCAAATAGACTAAGGAGAAAGATATGTCAGTAATCATTAAAGCGCTAGCAGTAGCACTGATAGCAGTTTGCGGATATTACGTATATCTGCTTTACAGAGACAATCACAGATATTAAACAAAACAAAGAACGGCAAAGAAAAACGGTAAAGACAAAATGTATATTATTTCGTACGACATAGGCACAACAGGACTCAAGGCATGCTTAATAGAGGTAAAAGAAGGTATTAAGATTCTGCGTGGCGAGTACGAGGCATACGGCCTTTATGTTCTGGACAACGGAGGCGTAGAACAGGAGCCTGAAGAGTGGTGGAAGGCAATGTGCGATTCCACAAAAAGGCTGATGGAAGAGTCAGCTGTCAAGCCTGAGGAGATTGACGGAATCGCGCTCTGCTCACAGATGCAGGGAATGGTTCTCGTCGATAAAGAGGGAAATGCGCTCAGAAGAGCCATGAGTTATATGGATCAGAGAGCGGTCAATGAATACGACGAGATTCAGAGACACGGACTTCAGATTGCCGATGCAAATGTAGGCATGCTGCTGAGAAGTCTGGCCCTTACGACTGCGGCGCCAACGAGCGTTAAGGACCCGCTCTGGAAGTACAAGTGGGTCGAGAAAAATGAGCCTGAGATTTTTGCAGAAGCTCACAAGTGGCTCGATGTCAAGGAATACATCATCGCTCGTCTTACAGGTGAATTCGTGATGACTTACGATTCGGCCTATGCGACCTTCCTGATGGAAACAAAGAATAACAGAAATGAGTGGAGCGAGGAACTCTGCGAGATGTACGGTGTCAATATGAAACACCTGCCTAAGCTGATCGCCTGCTCAGATGTTGCCGGCAGGCTTAGAGCAAAGCAGGCTGAGGAACTCGGACTTTGCGAGGGCATCAAGGTTTATGGAAGCGGCGGAGATGCGACTCTGATAGGCGTTGGTGCAGGAAGTACTGCTGTCGGAAAAACCCACATCTACTGGGGAACCTCAGGCTGGGTCGGAACAGTGATAGACGAGCAGAAGGTTGACATCACCGCAATGATTGCGGGTATCGTCGGAGCAGAGCCGGGAAAATTCAACTATTTCGCCGAGATGGAGACCGCAGGAAAATGCGTGGAGTGGGCCAAGAACCACCTGGTGCTCGATGAGATAAATATCTACATAGACCAGACAAAGATTCCTGACAGTCCCGAGTCGGAATACCAGAGCCTGTACGACTATATGTCAGCAGTTATAGCAGGCATTGAACCGGGCAGCAACGGTGTGCTTTTCGCTCCATGGCTTCACGGAAACAGATGTCCGTTTGAAGATTCCAACTCGAGCGGAATGTTCTTCAACCTCAAGCTTGAAACGGGCAAGGCTGAGATGATGAGAGCCGTAATAGAGGGTGTGTGCTTCCAGCTCAAATGGATGCTCGAGTGCGAGGACAAGAAAGTCAGCACTTCGGATCCGATTCGCTTTGTGGGCGGAGGAGCGCTGTCCCCAATAAACTGTCAGATTCTTGCGGATATTACCGGCAGGGTAATCGAAACAGTTGAGTACAACAAGGACGCAGGAGCGGTTGGTGCAGCAATTCTCGTTGCGGTAGGAAGCGGCGAGATTTCAAGCTTCGAGGAAGCATCAAAACTCATTCCTGCAGTTGCGGCATACGAGCCTAATCCGGACAACAAGGCCGTATACGAGAGAAATTACAACGTGTTTAAGCAATTGTACAAAAGCAACAGAAAACTGTTTGCTTTAATGAACAGTCTGAATCAGTAAGGAGGTACCTATGGAAAGAAATATCGCTGCCAATCAGGTGGTTGAATCCGGACTGGAACTCCTTGAGGAAGGGCTGGTTGCAAGAACATGGGGAAATATAAGCTGCAGACTTGATAACAACAGTTTTCTCATTACACCAAGCGGAATGGACTACACAAGGACCACGCCGGACGACCTCGTAGAGATAAGCCTCGAGGACGGTGAGGCGACGGGTAAGCGTAAACCTTCCAGCGAAAAGGGTGTGCACGCTGCGGCGTATGAGATTTTTGCAGAAGCAAATTTCGTTATCCACACACATCAGGATTATGCATCTGCAATTGGAGTTTCAGGTTTTTCGAAGCTTGATATAACACCGGATGAGGCCAGGGCACTTGGCGGAATCGCCGAGGCAAAGTACGGTCTTCCGGGAACAAAGATGCTTATGAAAGCTATAAAGAAGGCCTTCGCAGGCGGTGCGCATACCGTGCTTATGAAGCATCACGGAGTAGTGATTGCAGCAAAGAGCAGAGAAGAGGCTTTCTGCAGAATCAAGCTTCTCGAAGATATCTGCAGGAGAAACTGCAGAGGAGTTAATAAGTCAATAAGACCGGCGGGCAACAGCGATGCAATGCTTAGCTGGATGAAGGAGATTTTCCCATTGGTGGAAATCGTCAGGACCGAAGCGGCACTTACACAGGCTTCAAGAAGGAACCCTGTTATTGCACAGCTTGATGATATGGCACAGATGATAGGAAGAAAAATTCCTGTAGTAGATTTGGGGGAGAACCCTGCAGAAGAAGAACTTCTGGTTGCTGTATCGGAGGCTTTTGAAGAGACAAATGCAATTCTGATGCCGGGTCTTGGCGGAATAGTACTGGGACAGGATGAAGACGATACTGAGGCTCTGGGCCTGCTGCTTAACAAGTCTTGTATTTGTGCATTAAACAGCACGGCAAACGGAGATAAGGCGAGACTCAGCATTGTTGATACTGCTTTGATGAGAAACACATACGTAAAGAAATACTCAAAGCAGAAATACGAAAAATAAATCACTTCATAAAAGAGAAATGGACTTAAGAAAATGACCGACAATAATAAAGAATCACTTCGTGTACTGAAATTCTTCCTCTTCTCCGTTTCAGCCGGAATAATCGAGGCAGTAGCATTCGCAATACTGACAGAGTTTACTAAACTGCCATACTGGCCATGTTACCTGACAGCGCTGATACTTTCGGTTCTCTGGAATTTCACATTGAACAGAGAGTTTACATTCAAGAGTGCTGCCAATGTTCCAAAGGCGATGTTCCTGGTATTCCTGTTCTATCTGGTATTTACTCCGGTAACAACAGTTGGAGGAAACTATCTGGCAGAAACACTGCATTGGAACGAATATGTAGTACTGGGACTGACTATGGCTCTCAACCTTTCAACAGAATATCTGTATGACAGATTTGTAGTATACAGAGGCATGCTTGATACAAACAAGAGAGCAAAGAAGCAGCAGAAATAGCAGAAAATAGACTTAGGAAGGATAAAAACATTATGAAAAACTGCGGAATCAGCAGATGGGACGATCCTAAAGAGATTAATTCACAGCTAAAAAAACTGACATCTCAGCCAATCTGGGAGATTGACGACGACTACTACGAGAATACAATTCTCAAATATTACGACGAGAAGTGCAAAGAGAGCTACGCTGTATTCGAGGAATCACAGAAGTATATTCCGGGCGGAGTTCAGCACAACCTCGCTTTTAACAAGCCGTTCCCTATGTGCATGTCAAAAGCCGAGGGAGCATATCTCTACGACAAGGACGGAAACAAATACATAGATTTCCTGCAGGCAGGCGGACCTACCATACTCGGAAGCAATTATCCTGTAATCCGTGAAGAGGTAATCAAGCTCCTCGGAGAATGCGGCCCTGTAACAGGACTTCTCCATGAGTCAGAGATGATGATTGCAAGAGAAATCAACAAGCACATGCCTAATGTAGACATGTTCCGTATGCTCGGCTCCGGCACTGAGGCTGCAATGGCTGCTATCAGAATCGCAAGAATCGCAACCGGCAAAAAGCACATCATCAAGATGGGCGGAGGATATCACGGCTGGTCCGATCAGCTGGTTTACGGCCTCAAGATTCCGGGAAGCAGAAACCTGCTTGAGTCACACGGAATCCCGAATGCATGCTTCAAGTACACCGATGAGGTAAGACCAAACGACCTCGATATGCTCGAGGCAATGCTCCGCCGCAACAGATGGATTGGCGGAACCGCAGCTGTACTCATCGAGCCTTGCGGACCTGAGAGCGGAACAAGACCGGTTTCAAAGGACTATAACAAGGGTGTTAGAGAGCTCTGCGACAAGTACGGTGCACTTCTTATTTTCGATGAGGTTGTAACAGGCTTCAGAGTTGCTCTTTCGGGAGCTCAGGGATACTTCGACGTAGTTCCTGACCTTACAATCTTCGGAAAGGTTGTAGCAGGAGGATATCCTGCAGCAGGCGGAGTAGGAGGTAAGAGAGAATACGCTTCACTCATGGCTGCCGGTCTTGCAACAGGAAAGCACAGAGCGTATGTTGGCGGAACACTCGCAGCAAACCCACTTTCATGTCTTGCAGGATATACAGCAATCAAGGAAATCGAGCGTACAAATGCCTGCGAGATTGCGGGACAGATGGGAGACAGACTCTGCGACGGTCTCAAGGACCTCATCAACAAGTACGGACTTCCTTTCGTAGCATACAACCAGGGTTCAATCGTTCACCTTGAATGCACAGGAGCAATGAGTTTCGACTTCTCATCGATGTGCATGCCGAAGTCTGCCGTTGGTCTTCTCAGAGCCAAGGATATGATGTACGAGAGAAAAGATTCGATGGAGAGAATGGGCGCTGCATACATGGCAAACGGAATCGTTACACTTGCAGGAAGCAGACTCTATACTTCGATGGCAGATACACCGGAAGTCATCGACGAGGCACTCAATCGTTTCGAAGAGGTCTTCAAGCATGTTAAGAAGACAGACAAGGGAATGCTCAAGCCAATTCTCAAGAAGTAACAGTCTGTACAGACAATCAAAAGGACAGGTTTCAGAACCTGTCCTTTTATATTTTCCGGTATTTGATTAAACAAAGGGCTTAGATTTTCTTGCCGAGCATCTCAGGATTTGTCGCATACTTGAGAGCGGTTTCTCTTGTAATTGTTCCGCTCTGATAAAGCTCGAGCAGACTCTGATCCATCGACTTCATATTGTCCTTTGCTGATGAATAGAGAAGTCCGTCAATCTGAGGAATCTTGTTATCTCTTATCATATTGCTGATAGCAGGAGTAACAGTCATAATCTCGAACGCCGGTGTAACCTTGCCGTCAACAGTAGGTACAAGCTGCTGCGAAACTACAGCCTTAAGAACCATGGAAAGCTGAACCGAAATCTGACGCTGCTGGTTTGCAGTAAATACATCGATGATTCTGTCGATAGTAT
>JABUTC010000041.1:8961-10168 GCA_021442505.1 Mogibacterium sp.
GCATATGACCTGTCTCGGCAGCTGTCATAGCAACTGAGATAGTCTCGTAATCTCTCATTTCACCGAGAAGCACAACATCAGGGCTCTGTCTTAGCGCAGCTCTGAGAGCTGTGACATAACTCGATGTATCAACTCCGACCTCTCTCTGGCTTACAATGCTCTTATTGTGTCTGTGAAGGAACTCGATAGGGTCCTCCAAAGTGATTATGTGCTTGTCACATGTCCTGTTGATATTGTCGATGATGCAGGCGAGGGTTGTGGATTTACCGGATCCTGCAGGGCCTGTAACGAGAACCATTCCGCTGGAGTCGTTGCCAAGATCGATAATCGACTGCGGGATGTTGAACTTCTCAGGCTCAGGAAGGTTAAATGTAATCACACGAATAACCGCAGACATCGAGCCTCTCTGCATAAAAGCATTGACACGGAATCTCGAAAGACCCGGTATCGAGAAACTGAAATCGTCATCTCCGTCTTCTTTCAGAAGGGAGATATCTCTTCCTGCCATATCATAAACCTCATGAAGCAGAGCTTCGGTCTGATCCGGCATCATACGCTCATCGTCCATTTTTTCAATAACGCCGTGTATTCTGTGCGAAACAGGAAGACCGGCGACGATGAAAACGTCAGCGGCGCCTTTTTCAACGGAATATGTCAGTATTGCTTCTAGATTCATTTGATTCTCCTTTGCTTACAGACTGCCATTTGAGAACATTCCCGTTAGCAGTGTTTACAGCTACTTGTAAAACCTGAGTGTCACCAATCGGCACGTTCCAGCTAGCCACATTTCCCTCAGTGCTTACCTGCACATTGATGCCTGCTGCAGCAAGCCTGTTGTTGATGTCGGCAGCGGAACCCGTGCTGATTACTGCAATAATATCTTCGGATGTGTTGCAAGCCTCATAATACTCAGTTTTGTGCGAAGCCGCAACCCTGCTGTGCTCATAGTCGCTCTTTGCTGTTGAAAGTGTCAGAATAGCAAAGACCACGAGGCACAGGATGATGAATGCCGAGAGCAGGGAAGCAATTCCGAAATTATTCATTTTTACGGAAGTCTGATTCTTCTTCATTTCTAAGCCTCCCCGGTATAGTGCTTAACACTAATCTTGTAATACTTATCGCCCTTTATATCTGCATAAAGCATTCCTCCCTCTGTGTAAAGGGAAGCCGTTAACTTGTATGATGCATCTTTCTTGTCGCACAGATT
>JABUTC010000042.1:0-7610 GCA_021442505.1 Mogibacterium sp.
TCTGTATCCGGATTATACTTGCTGGGACGTTGCACGTAGAGGACATTGCTGATTTTGCTTGACTTCTTCAATACATATAGGATGTCCTGAAAATTCTGTTTCTCTTTCTTCTTGTTGAATTTATAATCCACATCACTTGTTCGGAACAGCTTGCCATTGCCGCACATAATTGTGTTGTTGTATTCCAGTGTGCCGTCAGGAGTCTTAGGTTTCTCTCCATAAACATTCAGAAACGATGTATCCGGCTTCACCTGGCTCTCCGTCTCTGCCAAAGCCTTTTGCTTCGCCATGTTGTTAAAGTATATAACAGTAAAAACACCTGCAGTTACTACAACTATAACTGCAAGAATTACCGTGATTATCACTAATTTTTTGTTAGAAGTTTTTCCAACAGCCATATCTACCAATCTTTCACAACGTCATAGTAGTGATGATGTTTAATCACATTATCGCTTTCATCCTGAATAAGTTGTATGTGCACCATTGATTCTGGCGTGATATCAGCATCGTCCTCCGGTATTTCAATCAACATATGATATCTGGAACTGCTGCCCGGAATTCTCAATTCGTCTACATACCCTGCATACATGTATGTATCTAAATCAATGCCATTGCCATATCCAGGTTTGGTATTTGTGGCCTTGGCAAATTCATCTCTGCTCATTGACGAATTGATTCCAAACATATCTTTTGCCATACCGGACATACGGTAACAAGTATCATAATCTTTTATCTCCGCTTCAGATGGTTCTTCCATTCCTTCAACAGTTGCATGGAATGCATACATCCATCTTCCTGTTGAATCATAATGTACTCTGAAACTATCTGTTGCAACCTCAAGCTCTTTACGCAAATTGTGTCTTTTGTTAATCGAAGCGTATGTGTTTCCAATTTCGCAAACTTCGGCAAAATAACCGAGTAAATCCACATCAGTAAAGTTCACTTTTTTCTTGTCAGTATATTTCTGTCCGGCCTTTTTCCATTCTACCTTGATAGTATGTTCCCCAACCGAGAAGTTGCCTTTGACATAGCCATCCTTTACTTCGCATTCTTCATCATCGACAAAAATTTTATATTTACCTAAATTTTCATTTTCTTCTTTTCCATCTATGACATTCCAATATGTTGCACATATTTTTCCTATTTGGAATCCACCATCATCTATTGTGTATTTATCCAGAAGGTCTGTTGTCTTTAAGCGCAGACTGTTAATCTGTGCCCAAAGAGGGTGTTTCTTCTCCATTATTTCTATTGATATCTCATTTTTCTGGAATAGCTCCACTACAAAATCAACTTTTGCTTTAACTCCGGCACTTATGTCATAATACCCGTCAATTTTAGGCTTTTTCGGTATGTCCCTTGCTATCAGGCACCCTTCAGCATCCATATATCCTCCGGCCTCTGCTTCTACTCCTGCCGAGATAAGAAGCGGCACTACCACTCCTATATCAGTATTAATCCCTGCAAAAAGTTCCAGCTTAAGCATTGCAACAATTTCAAGATCCATATCGGCATTAATATTTGCATACTTCTTGATTACTTCCAGTTTTTTATAGCTGAATATTGTGCCGGTAACCAATGTAATGTTCTGCTCAAGATTAATATTAAACTGACCGGTATCAGCAAGTTCTCCCTTTAGATTGACATAGAATTTGCCATACACAGGTCCATATATAGGTATCTTTATTGGTATTACAGGCACAACAAACTCATTCGGCGCGTCCTTTCCACCTTCTACGGCTGCAAGTTTTTTTACCTTACCCTTTAATTCCCTTTCTAAATCTGCCTTTGCAACACCTTTTATTGCAATTTCAACATCTGCATCAAGAGATAGTTCGTTATTAAATGTGACGATCTTCTTCTTGTTCTTATAGAACATCTTATCAGATAATGTGAACTTAATTGTCAGTTCTTCACTCGCGTTATATTTTTTGTTTTTTACTAGTTTTTTATTCCTTTTTTGCCCTCCACTTTCCTTTTTAGGAATACTTACTGTTATGGCGAACGAAACCTTGAATCCATCCTCCTTTATCTTGACTTTGACCTTTAATTTTTCTTTTATATCTTTTTTTGTTTTATCGCTTACATCTTCATTTGCATATACGCTTTCAATGAACAGATCTAATATTCCCGCTTCATCCAACATACCTAAAAGTTCTTGTTCATCAACCTGGATATCTTTCACATCTATATCGTTATAGTAGAAAATATCAATATCCTTATACACCTCATCCGCTTCGGGATCTGTGTATGTTGCAACCGTTTTACCATTAGATTCTTTAACATTAGTAAGTTTATATATTTCCTGTATCTTGTCCCCATTGGTATCCGAAAGTATAATCTCTCCTTCCGTATACTTTCCTTTTATCTGGAGTTTATTATCTGTTAAAACAGCATCCCCATCTTTTACTTCCTTTACCCCATCTTTATATTCGATTTTGGATGCATTTTCGCTTTCAATAACAAATATTACTTTTTTTGCTGCGGTTATTTCTTCATTCGAGAACGATCCTTTACCACTTATATCAAGAGTGTATACTTCTCCCTTTTCATAGCCTCCCTGTGGCGCCTTAATCTTTACAGTTCTTCCCGAATAACTGTTTTCTGCTTTTGCGACTGCACCTTCTATTGTATATACTTTGAGGTCATTAGATACATTCTGTGCCGACGCCCCGCTACACTCAACTTTAAAAGTGTAATTGCTTGGCACGTTGATCATCATGTATTCATTCTGTTCTTCATCTATCAGTGAGACATCAATATCTGCCGGTTTGAGAACAAAAGACGCAACCACAAATACTATCGCTGCCGCAACAGCAACAGAGGCTGCTATAATCGCAGCCTTCTTCTTGTTAATATTTACAGTTTTTTTCTTAACCGGTTTCTCTTTTACAAGCTTTTTTTCTACTTTCTTTGGCTCTTCTTTGATCTCTTCCCGGGGCTCTTTCTTAGCCTTTCTTTCAACCGGTTTGCCACAGGCCGGGCAGAATTGTGCCACGTCGCTTAGCTGTTGTCCACAATGTCTACAATACATATTATTAATCGTCTCCCGCACTATATGATAATGTCACCTTAGTACCGTAATATACGGCACCTACGCGTGACTGCTTCACAATCGTTCCGAAGTCCTTCTTGCTGTCCACTTCCTTATATTCAACATCAATCCCCAGATTGTTGAGTTTTATTCCTGCATCTTCTGCCCACATTCCGCATACATTTGGAACGTTAACCATGTTCCCCTTACTTACTGAGAAGCCTATAACTTCTCCTTTCTCGACCTCAGCGCCTTCTTTTCTGTCCTGTTTCAAAACCACACCTGCAGGTTTAACGCCATCTATTGCTTTTGCTTCACCTTCATATCCAGCATCACTTAGACTCTCGTATGCTTCACTCTCTGTCATTCCTATTATTCCCGGAACGTATCCTTTACCTACTCCTTTGCTAATAGAAACAAGAATTATTGTGTTTTTATCAACCATAGTACCTGCTGTTGGTGCCTGTGACATTATCTTTCCTCGTTCCACAGTATCGCTCTCAATCTCATCAGATTTTTTTACGATAAGATCATCTTCAAGCACCTGCGCATTTGCCTGATCAACACTCATCCCCGTAAGGTCAGGTACCTCAACCTGCTTGTTGCCGGTCATAAAAACAACCGCTAGAATCCCTGCGGCAATAATCACTGCAGCACATATAATAATTATTATGATTTTTTTCTTATTATTAGTCGTTTGCATAATGTTTTCTGTATGTATCGAAATAGAAGGTTCCGTCTTCATATTCATCATCAATAGCTATAACGTAATAGTTTTCCTCGTATATGTTTCCAAACAAATTCGGATCCACAAAAGCACCATCTACATAACTTGTTTCCCATGCCGGAATGTCCGCATTTAACAGGCCTGTTGCATCTGCATCTTGAATGTTATTACTTTCATCGTAATACCAAAGCACAAGCTTGGTGCTGTTTTTCTTTACAGGCTGGTCGTTATTGTTCTCTATGCTAACGTCATATGTTCCCCCGTCAACATCATATTTATCCTCAATAATGCCACTTGGAACCTGATACGTTTCAGCTCCCGTAAACGGATATATTTCCGCGATAAAGCTGTTAGCCACATTCGGTATGTTCTTGCCGTTATCTGCCACCTCTCTCTCACTCATAGGCACTGTAGCTTCGCATACCATTATCCCACTTGAATGTGCAGCAATAAAGCCTTCTGCACAGAACGGACTGTCAGGCATAACTAACGCTGAATCATTCCGGATTGCTGTACCATTACCGTTTTGCGCAGTGAATGCCAGGCTACTGATGTTTTCATCGCTATCATTTCTAACAAGCATTATCACATCAACCGTGGCCACCGAACCATCTTCTCTACAGGAATCCCAGTCCCAGTCCCATGATTCAATATAAACATTAGCGGTCTGCTCTTCATCCAATGTTCCGCCGGAACCGCCGAAAAATGCCTTATAGACCGCAAATCCGCCAGCTGCCAGCACAATTACTACTGCAATTGCAATTATAGCTTTCTTCGATATGACTTTTTTAGGAGGTTTATCTTCTGGCGTTTCCTCAAGCTCTTCGACTATGGCTTCTTCTTTTGCGACCATAGTTTCGACCGGAGTTCCACAGGATGCACAGAATTTGTCTCCCGGCTGGATTTTTTCTCCGCACACAGGGCAGAAATTAATTTCGTCAATTTCTTCCTCTATGACCTCTTCCTTTGTCAATTCACATCCGCATATCTCGCAGAATACTGCATCATCGAAATTATCTGCGCCGCATTGTTTACATATCATTTCTTATTTCTCCAATTATTCTTCCCACTTTTCAATAGCAAGTTCATCCCGTTTCTGCAGGTCAAGTACCAGTGCTCCAAGTTCATCCAACATTCTGTTTGTGTCTCTTGCCGGTGCTCCTCTAAAGGATACTGCCGCAGCATTGCCTTTAATGGATACAGGACCGGCACCAAGGGATATAGGAGCTCCTGTGGCTTCTGAAGAGAATATATTAAGCATAAAATTCTTTTGAATTCCTGACAGAATAATTGCAATTCCTATTGCTATAACAATAGCGCCCACTAACCAAAAAACTGCTCCAATTTCTGCATACTCTACAATCTCATTTGTAGACGTCATAGCGGTTATAAATCCTTCTAAAATAAGGAAAGCTCCTATAATAATTCTAGAGAATCTATAATTTGTTCCATATGAAGAGTCTATTCCNCTGAAACAGTATCTAATTTTACTTCTGATGCCGCCTTACTACCCTGACATTCACATGAATAAATAATCCGCTTATTTGTAACATGCAAGAATCCGGTAGTCCCATCAAATAAGCCTGTACGCTGCCTGCAACATTCATATGACCTTATTACTCTCTCTCCCTCTGCCAATACTGATGCCATCTTCGGTTTCCAGTTCATGCCGGTTTGCTGGTAATTATAATTTCCTATAGATGGATTATGCTCCGTTGTTCCGAAGTTATCATCTCTAGCATAAGGGCCACCTGATTCTTCTGCAGGATCGATACCCTGGTTTATTGTATTCTGGTTTGTGTCGGCAACTCTTGCTTCAGTCCCGCAGTTTGGGCAAAACTTGCTATTGTCGCCTAACTTAAATCCACATTTTGTACAAAAGGCCATACCTTTCCTCCTATTAATTCAAAATCATAAACCATTAGTTAATTGGACTCATATCTTCATCATAGATATATCCATCACGTGATACATACCACAGGAAAACTTTGGTGATATGTGTTCCCATATCGCTATATCCTCTAATCCAATAGCCGTCCTCATCTTCGCTGTCTACCAAAACCCCGTCTACCGGAATGTCCATATCTTCGTTTTTAAGTTCGTCATTCGCATTGAGATAGTCAAGCACATAATCCATGGCTTCTTCATCAGTTGTCAGATATATCTCTTCTTCACTATCTTCTGGAATTGTATATCCTTCAGGCAGGTACTCTTCTTTAATATATTTTGCGATTTGGTCATAAGGTACTTCCACATCAATTCTATCTACAGCTACAAGTCCCTCTGGGAAGACAAGTGCTATTCCGTTATCAGTAAAGTACCATACAGTTTCATCCCAACAGTTACCTTTAAATATTTCATAAGTCTTAGGGTATACTTCGCCGTATTCAACAATCTCAGAATATGCTTCTCTCATAATTGTGTTGTACAACTTCTCGCTGTCGGTACTTACATCCTCTAGGTATAATTCTCTTCCATCTTTTGCATCAAATACTCCTGCCAAATATGTGTTGTATGTGCCGGTATCCAGTTCTTCATACAGCCAGTATATGAGGTCCAAAACCCGAGCATCTCTACGGGGTTTATACAGATTGTGTTCCTCGAACATTTCATCCGACATAGTATTAAGTTTGCTGAAAAAATATACCGGGTCATCCGTTCCATAAAGATCCTCGTCAACTGCAGCCCTAACCTCAGTCTCAACATCTGAATAATCACCGGTAGCATACTCTGAAACATTCTGCCATTTAGCCATTTCCTTAGACCATTCGTCAACAGCAGTACTCAGTTTCTTGTTGCCGGTTATGTTATATTTTTCAGTTAAGGAACGCATCAAAATCGCATCCCCGTTTTTAGTTGGGATGTTATTCTCCTCTACGTCTACCTTAGCATTGTAATCACAGCCTGTAGTGTCATATATACTTGTTGAATCAGACTCATCCTTTAAGAGCGTAGGAATTGTAACCGCACCTGCAATGACTACCAGGATAGCTGCCGTAGCAATGATTACCTTTCTTGTGTCCAGTCTATCTATGAATGATCCTTTTTTCTTTGGTTCTTCCCTGTTCGGAACAACACATTTCGGTTCCTCTTTCTTCGTGAATACCGCTTCCTCTTTCTTCACAGATATAGGTACTCCACACATCTGGCAAAACCTATCTCCGGCAGTCAAAGGAGCTCCGCAGTTCTCACAAACATTTGAAGAAACATTACCCTGTTCCAGCTTATGTCCGCACTCCTCACAAAAGCTCGCACCTTCGAAATTCTCTTTACCACAATTACTGCATATCATATCTCAATTTCCTTTTTCATCTATCTTTACTTCGTTTTAACTGACTTCACACCTGACCATGCTGAATAGTAAGTTCTACCGCCTACATTCATATATGTTCTTACCTGAACGTAGTATGTTGTTTTTGCCTGAAGCTTTTTAACCTTCAAGCTTGTCTTACTGTACTTCTTAACGTTCTTGTATTTAGCATATGCCATTGCAGGTTCTGTTGAATATCTAACCTGGTATCCTGTAACCCTTGACTTCGGCATCTTGGCCTTCTGCTGCTTCCATTTGGCAGTAAATGACTTCTTTGCTTTTGAAGGGTTCTTGATGGTTGCACCCTTAGGGTTGATGTTAAAGCTTATAGCTTTAACCCCTGTATAATCTCCCTTAAATACTACTACACCCGTGTACGTGCCGATATTCTTGCCGGATTGCATATTTACAGTATAATTTTCCGACGAAATCCAGTCCCCATAAATATCGTAAACATCAACATCCGATGACTGATAGCTACCGTCATAAGTCAATTCCGGATCTGTGGCATAAATATTACCAATAGCCGGTATGTCTTC
>JABUTC010000042.1:10586-13117 GCA_021442505.1 Mogibacterium sp.
CAGTCTGTTCAGTTCCTCCTCAGCCACATAAGAAAGCTTCGGAGTATCTATATGCAAAACCTTATACTTCCCTGTTGGTTTCAAATCCGGTTTATCATCTCCGGCCCCATCATCTACCGGTTTGCTGTATGGTATAGCAGCCAGAGGTCTTTCTCCGAGAATTCCCATAATATCTTCTCCCGTTTTTACGGAAGTATCCATCAGATGCCTGATAACAAAATATGCACAGGAAAGCAAAAATCCCAATAATAGTCCAATCAATAATGCTCTTGTAAAACTAGGACCTGATTTATATTCTGCAACCCGAGCCTTTTCAGCAATTGTTGGTGCATCGGTTTTCATTACCTTCGGCAGGTATTCTGTTGAAATCTCAGCAACCTTATTGGCGATGTCTCTCGATAGTACCGGATCTGTTGTCGTTACTGTCAGAGAAAGAACTCTTGTATTTTCAGGATTATCAATTTTTATCATTTTATCCAATTCTTTTGTAGATATTCCCAAATCCAGTTCTTTTACGGTCCTGCTCAGAACAGGGTATTTTTTTATTAAAACCTTGTAGTCATCTTTAAGTGATGTTCCCACATCCAGATCGGTTAAATCAACAACTCCACCACTGGAAGCCTTAACAACATACAAAGTAGCCGTAGACTGATACGTAGGATCTACAGTTAAATACGTTCCACCATTTACGATAACCGCACCTAACAATGTTATGAGTATGATGTACTTAATCTTACCAAGAAGCATTACTGCTATCTCTAATAAATCAATCTCATTATCATTCTCAATTGAATTGTTCAATAAATCGTTTGTTTTGTTTAGCTTATCCATTTGCTTTCTCTTCTTTCAAAATTTCCAAGTTTTGCAATTATCCGATTATTGCGTGAAGTAATTTTGTTCCGGATAAAGGAAACATCAGCTCGCAAAACATCAGTATCCCCAGGATTATCGCCAGCACTACTATGCTTATGTTTACAGTTCTATTACTCATCATTCTTCCTTTCCAATTAACATCGTTCCCAATCTATCTATTTCATCTAACTTATCATTTCCAAGTTTCTTACCTATTGCTTTTCTCGCCTCATCCATGTTCGGCCTTCTCCTGCCCATGCTGTGACAATCGCTGCCAATGACATGCGCCCTGCCCTGCTCAAACATTTTAAGCAGTTTCCTGTTCCCCGGCCACTTGGCAAGACTTCCTCCATTTACCTGAAGCAAGATTCCTCTATCCAGTAGCTGATCAACATACCTGCTGTTCTCCTCCAGATACCTTTCTATGTGAGCAAGCACTATATTGAAACCCTTATGTTTCATCTCTATGACTTCATCCACCACCGTCCGAGACCACTCCTGCATAGGCATTTCCAGCATTAATGTTTTTGTACCGTCAATAGTAAGCCGTTCTATGCCGGGAGCATTGCTCATACCGTTGAAATACGCCGCTTCGCATCCGCACACTAACGTAGGATATGCCTCCCCTTTTGTGGCATCCACAAGTTCCTGAAATGCTCTGTTTCTTTTCTCTATGAAGTTTTCTATTCTGTCTCTCCAACCATAGAAATGGGGCGTCAGAACAACCACATCTATTCCCTGTCTTGCTTCTTCCTGAAGCATTTCCAGTGAGAGCCTTATGTCCTGACTTCCGTCATCTACCGTCGGAAGAATATGTGTATGGAAATCAATCTTTAACATAGCAAATATATCATACAGCCACTCGAAATAGAAGTGACTAGTCTCTCATGAAGACGTCTCTCGTATAAACTTTATCCTTTACATCATCAAGGCAGCTGTCGTATCTATTCGCAATAATTGCCGCTGATCTTGCCTTGAACTCTTCTAAGTCGTTAACGACTTCTGAACCGAAGAATGTAATTCCATCCTCCAGAGTCGGTTCGTAAACAATTACTGTTGCGCCCTTGGCTTTGATTCTCTTCATTACTCCCTGTATTGATGACTGGCGGAAATTGTCCGAATTAGCCTTCATAGTAAGACGGTACACTCCGATACAAACCTCGTGCTCCATTTTCGCATCCCAGAGAGCGCTGCCTTTGTAGTATCCGGCCATTTCGAGAACACGGTCGGATATGAAGTCTTTTCTCGTTCTGTTGGCTTCCACAATTGCAGTCATCATGTTTTGAGGAACGTCTCCGTAATTTGCCAAAAGCTGTTTCGTATCCTTAGGCAGACAGTATCCGCCATAGCCGAAGGATGGATTGTTGTAATGCTGCCCGATACGAGGGTCCAGACACACACCATTGATAATATCCTGAGTATTCAGGCCTTTCATTTCAGCGTAAGTGTCCAACTCGTTGAAGTATGATACACGAAGAGCCAGGTAAGTGTTTGCAAAAAGCTTAACTGCTTCTGCTTCAGTGAATCCCATGAACAGCGTTTCAACATCCTCCTTTATTGCACCTTCCTTCAGAAGTTCCGCAAATGTGTGTGCCGCTTCAGTAAGCTGCTCATCTTCCGGATCCGTAGAAACAATAATCCTTGACGGATACAGATTGTCGTAAAGAGCCTTTGATTCT
>JABUTC010000043.1 GCA_021442505.1 Mogibacterium sp.
TTTTATGAAGCCGGTCACTCAAGAGTGTATGGCGTCAATTATGCATAAAGCAGAAATACTTCTTCGCAGTGAGAGGCGCAGGCAGATTGTGTTCAAGGCGGTTGACGGATACTATCATGTTTTTCTCCGCGATATACTCTACACCTCCACGGATGGAAAATACCAGATGGTAAAAATCAGGGATGGCAGAGAGCTTCGTGTTCGTATGACAGCGACAGAGATGGGAGAAACCCTCAATCTCTATCACGGATTTATCCGTTGCGGAAGCTCCTATACCCTGAATCTGTATTATATTGATCACTATGATTCCAAGTCTGCAATAATGTCAGACGGCACTGTTTTCTCGATACCTCGTGGGGCTTATTCAAAACTTAACACTGCCTACAAGGAGCGTATTCATATCTTATAAGCAGAGCAGAAAAAGGAGACTCAAATGTTACTTCAAAATATAAATTTGGAATTTCCGGGAATGGGTGTGGCTCTGTTCAGTGTGGGAATATTCATTACCCTGCTGTTATGGAAAATCACTTTCAAGACGGATACCGGAGGTTCTGTATCGGTTACGGGATTCCTGATAACCGGAATTATATATGGAATCTTCAGTGCAGGCTTTATACTCACCGAAGGACTGGATCCAATGTTCTATAAGAATATAGGAGCAGTGTATGATTTGATGCTGGTTAATCTGGCATCGCTGTTCATGGTTCTGTTTAATGTTCTCTATATACGAAAGAGGACATCCAAAAGCGGAAAGGCAAAAGGCGTGCTGATGATTCTGGTTTACGTGATTGTGGCACTTCTGGTTGTCGTTTATGTGCTCAATGCCTTTGTAAAAGTGGGCGGACAACCTATTTACAATGTGCTTACACCGGATGGAATCGTGTATAACCCGAAGTTCTACAGGCTGGTTATGTATCTGCACATATTCATCATGTTCATACCATTCATCTTCGTGGTACAGGGCTGGAAGCGTGCATTGCCGAAGGAACGTATCATCCTGCTTGTCTTTGCACTCATTCCATGGATTGCCAGTGTGCTGAAGTTCATTGTTTATGACAGAGCGGAACTCAATGCGGATTTCTGCAGTTATTCCATTCTTGGAATCCTGATGGTTTTCTTTGATCAGGTACAACTGGACCACGAACATCAGAAACAGAAGCAGCTTGCAGAGAAACTGGCCATGGAGGCCATGAAGGACAAACTGACAGGTCTGATTTCCGGCGATGTTTTCGCTACACAGGTATCACAGGATCTGGCGGCCAAAGGATCTCAGGGAAGCTGCCTCGCAGTTATCAGTATTGATAAATATGAAGAATATGCCCGCATCTATGGAAGGCAGTTCTGTGAGGAAATATTGAAGAAGGCAGCAAACCTTCTGAAAGAGGTCGTTCGGGCGGATGATCTTGCCGGAAGAATAAGTACTGAAGAGTTCGGTGTGTATTTCCGTTGTGAAGTCCGCTACTTTGACGGTTTGGTCTGCAGGATGCGTGACCGACTGGATTTCGAACACGACGGTGTGGCGGTATCTGCTTCTATAGGTGCAGCCCGAGTTACAGACAATGATTCGGATTACGATTACATCCTTGCTCTGGCGGATCGTACTCACCGTATGGCGGTCAAGGAAGGCCTGGGAATCTATAAGCTGGTGAACAGATAAACAGTGTAGGCCAAAAAAGTGCGAATTTTGACAGGAAAGAAATAATTAGGAACTGTCGTGCTATAACTCACTACAGGAAGGAAAGAGGAATGATTGTAAATATTCTTACAGGGTGTCTGTTGGGAGCGGCTATGAAGCCCCTTTCAGATCCTCTGAGCCGAAGACTTCTAACAGTCAGGAATAAGGAATATCGGGAGACAAGGAAGATGTATCTTCTGCAGCTGCTAATCTCGGCTTTGCTGGGTGGCGGCATCGGATATCGCTTCGGATTCTCTTTACAAAGCTTGTTCCTCATTCTGCTCCTCTTTGTAGGGAATGTCATCAGCTTCACCGACATTCAGTGCAGAATCATACCGAACGATATGATAATTACGATTTTCGGAATCAAGTTGGTCTTCGGAATTCTGGCACTTATGAAGGTGGGAAATTTGCCAAAGTGGAATCCACTTCTTAGCCTCGCGGGATTCGCGGTGCTGGCGGCGATATTCTTCCTGCCGGTGATTTTCGGAAAGAAGATTGGCTTCGGAGATATCAAGTTGGCGATGGCTATGGGATTTGCGGCTGAACTGATGCCGGGCTTATATGCCATCTGCCTGATGGGTGGGCTGGTCATACTTTATGGATTTCTGCAAAGAGAAGTACCTTTCGTGGGATTTCTAAAGATGAATTTTCCGATGGGACCCTTCCTATGTACGGCGCTGATTGTGGCGCTTCTAATACCTTAGGCTGTATCCTGCAAGAAGATGGGGATACACAGACGAACAAGAAAATAGGAACAAGGAAAATAGGAGGAAGAAAAATGAAGAGATTTCTGATGAACGAAGAAGGACAGGGTATGGTAGAGTATGGTCTGATTCTGGCACTTGTAGCAGTAGTTGTAATCGGAGCGCTGACATTACTTGGTGGAGGAATCAATGATATCTTCGGAAAGGTTACTGATGAACTCAATTAGTAATTAAACCCTGAAAGCTTAATAGACGACTAGAGAAGGGAGGTGTTGTAAAACACCTCCCTTTTTTTCTGTCGCGAGACTGTGGTGAGTTTGGCAAGAAAACGGATAGACGTATGGTCTTGAACGAGCTTCTAACGACAAAATCTGCCATATTTGTGCAATATACACCACATAAGCTACTGAATATGCAATACTGTGCTAATTTTAAGCTGTAGCAGAATATTTTTATATTCAGGAGGTCTTTTATGAGTACATTTTTCATAAATGAATCCGGCCAAGGCATGGCCGAATACGGACTGATTCTGGCCCTGATTGCAATAGCCTGCATTACTGCACTCTCAGTTTACGGAGGCGGAGTAAAAGGCTTGTACGAAAGGTCTATTGGCGAGATGCCATGGTAGTCCAGACAGGAGAAGAGTTATGAAGGTCAGAAAAGATCAAAAGAGGACAGGAATAATTAAAGTTTTACAAAGACACGAGGAAGGCCAGGGGCTGGTAGAATTCGCTCTGGTTCTCCCGATTCTAATCGCGATTCTGTGCGGAATCATTGACTTTGGCTGGATCTACTCGCAGAAATACACAGTGGAACACGCTGCCTTTGAGGGAGCCAGATACGCTACCATCTCCGGGGATTATATTGAGGCGAGTGACGTGGAGAGCCATGTGCGTTCCGTTCTATCAGAGTGTACTGTGAGCACCAGTGTTACGGAATCGGAGGTTTCCGTGACGGTATCGAAAGATATTCCGATTTTAACTTTTGTGGCAAGCACGTTTTTTGGTCCCGAGTATCATGCAACTTCCACTGCGATAGCTGCCCGGAACTAAACAGGAAGAGAGGAAATAGATTATGAAAAAGATGTATCTGGTGGCAATTATAAGCGCCCTGATCTGCGGAATTCTGACATTCACTTTTCTGGGAACTGTGAAGAAAAATGCAGAAGGCGCCGGACTGCAAAAGGAAGTTCTGGTGGTTGCAAAGGATATTCCCGCTTACAAAGCTGTGACGGAGGACATGTTCGTGAAAAAGAAACTTCCGGCGAAAGGTCTGTGCGAGGATGTAGTGACAGATTTTGAACAGATTAAGGGCAAAAAGAGCAGCTGTAACTATGTGGTGGGCGAGACTCTGGTTCTTTCCAAGTTCAGCTCGGATCTTGAGGGGTACGCTTCCTATAATGTTCCGGAAGGAATGCGTGTTATGACCGTTCCTGTGGAGAGCTCATCAGGTCTTGCACAATCTTTAACCAAAGGAGACCTTGTAGATGTCATGTTCTCAGCCTTTGATCAGAATAACGGTGCATCTGCTACCATCTATCAGGATATTAAGGTTAAGGATTCTGTAACTTCTATGATCTTAGAAAGTGTGGAAGTTTTTGATACCGGCAGCGCGAGGGATGCAGAGGGTGCGGAGTACACCACTGTTTCCATTCTTCTGACTCCGGAGGACTGCCTGAAGCTGTACGCTTCCGAAAATTACGGCAGCTTCTCCTTTGTACTCAGAGGGCACACTGATGTTGAACCGAAGAAACCTGCTAATGTCAAAGCCAGCACTATTTTAAAATAAGAGGAGCTATGTTATGAAAAGCATTCGCGTGATTGGAATCGCCTCCGCTGAAGAGACGCTCTGGCTGGAGACGATGCTTTCGAAGACAGATGTATTCGTTCGCGACATATTAGAGCCTACGGAGAAGAATCTGAGGGGGATTGCCAAAATGTATATTGAGGCAGTGGTACTTTACACCCTTCATCCGGATGAGGACGATTATATATATCTGAAAAAACTGACGTCTGCCTACCCGAAGCTTGTGATTGCTCTGATCTGCGACACCACAGATCCGTCTGTGTATTCCAAGGCGATGCAGGTGGATGTCAACGTAGTGGTTTCCAGAGATGCGGATGAAGAGGAATTAGTTCGTCTTGTGACGGAGGAAGCACTTCGCAAGCGTCAAAGATACGGTGGCGGGGGAAGAATGACAGAATCCGATGTCATCGCTATCTTCAGTACTAAGGGTGGTACAGGAAAAACTACCGTTGCTGTTAATATGGCGGCCTCCCTTGCCAAGATTGGCAAGAGGGTCTGCGTGATAGATTTGGATCTCCAGTTCGGGGACGTGGGAGTGTTTATGAATATCCCTCGCACAGAGACGATAAGTGACCTTATGTACAACAATGACTTGTCATCAAAGTCCATTGACAGCTATCTATACAAGCATGAGAGCGGGGTCAATGTCCTTTGCGCACCGAACTCGCCTGAAGAGGCAGATGCCATTCTGCCGGAACATCTGGAGAAAATCATACAGGTGATTCGTGACAAATTCGATTATACGATTTTGGACCTGCCACCGATTCTGGATGACAACACGATTGCTGTGATTGAGGTGGCGGACTATATCTGGTTTATCACGAACCCGGAGATTTCGACACTTAAGAATTCGAAGGTATGTATGAACATCCTTCAGAATTTAAGCCTGGATGAGAAGATTCGGATTGTACTCAACAAGGATGATGATTCTTCCATTAAGCAGGATAATGTCCGTAAGGTTCTGGGAACGGATATCGAGCTGGCGATTCCTTACGACTACAATACGGCTGTGACAGCAGTCAACAGAGGAAAACCGTTTGTGATTTCCTCGCCAAGGTCTAAGGCGTCGAAAGCATTTGAAAAATATATAAAAAAATACGACGGACACAGATAAAAGAAAGGGACGACAATGAGTCTTTCTTCCAGATTACAAGAGATTAGAAATGAAGTGAGCGACGACAGGTACGACGAACGTGCGGTGAAGACACCTGTGGTAAATACACCTGTGGCGGAGAAAACTGCAGAAGCCGTGCGCGAGGTAAGAAAGCCGGATGTTCCGGCTTCCGGTCCACAGAACACACATATGCCACCTAGGCCAATGAGTGACAAAAGAGAGGCGGAACTCAGCAATCTGCAGAACCGTCTCCTGAAGGCTGTGGCAGCTGAGATTGCCAAACGAAAGAATGATGTGTCGGACGATGTGATTAAGAGCATCATCAGTGAGGTAGTCAGTGAGCAGGAGAGTCCGCTTCTGAACCGTCAGGCCAGATTGTCTATTATGCAGGCCATCTACAACGAAATTGTCGGACTTGGTCCGCTTGAGGCGCTCGTTATGGATCCCACGGTCAGTGAGATAATGGTCAACGGTCCGAATATGGTCTTTATCGAGCGTGCCGGAAAACTGGTCCGTACTGACATCCATTTCCAGGATGATGACCACGTGCGTCGCGTACTGGATCGAATCGTATCGCCGCTTGGACGACATATCGACGACTCTGTTCCGATGGTAGATGCCAGATTGAAGGACGGGTCCCGTGTGAATGCGATTATACCTCCGCTGGCTCTAAACGGATCTACCATCACAATCCGAAAGTTCTCCTCGACGCCTTTGACTGTCGACAATCTGATTAGTTTCGGATCTTTGGATGAGAAGATGTCAAATTTTCTGCAGGTTGCCGTTGAAGGAAAACTGAATATCCTGGTATCCGGAGGTACCGGTTCCGGTAAGACAACTCTGCTCAATGTTCTGTCCGCATTTATACCGGCGGATGAACGTATCGTTACCATAGAGGATGCTGCCGAGCTTCGTCTGATGCAGGAACATGTTGTCTCTCTGGAATCCCGTCCGGCGAATATTGAAGGTACCGGAGCAGTTACGATCCGAGATCTGGTCCGCAATGCACTGCGTATGAGACCGGACCGCATAGTTGTCGGCGAGGTCCGTGGCGGCGAAACGCTGGACATGCTGCAGGCGATGAATACCGGTCATGACGGATCAATGACTACTGCCCATGCAAATACACCGCGAGATGCTATATCCCGTGTGGAGACTATGGTTATGATGTCAGGTATGGAACTGCCGGTTAAGGCAATCCGTCAGCAGATTGCAGGAGCTTTTGACCTGATTGTACAACAGGCCAGGTTCAGAGACGGTAGCCGCAGGATTACCAGTATTACAGAGGTGGTCGGCATGGAGGGAGACATCATCACCACACAGGAACTTTTCCGCTTTGTGACGGATGGTTATGACGCCAACAGGAAGATTGTCGGACACTTTGAAGCGACCGGCATCCGCCCGATGTGTCTGGAGAAGATACAACTCAACGGTGCAAATCTTGACCAGGTATCTTTTGTTTAAGAAAAGAGAGGTTTAAAAATGAACACAGGGATTTTACTACAATTAGGTTTACGGGCACTGGTTGCTTTTTCAGCGTCCCTGTTTGTGTTCTGCCTGTTTTACATCCTTCTGAAGCGAGGAAAGGGAAGAAAAACGGCTTCATCCCGCATACAGGAAATTGCTAATGTCGCTTCGGTGCCGGGTGTGCAGGAGGATCAGGATAAAAAGAAAAGAAGGAACAGCAAATTCCGGTCGGAAAAACTTCGGAAACGTTTCCGCCAGATGGAAGACCAGCTCTATGATGTGGGCATTGAGATGCCTGTCAAGGATTTTATCATGTTCTGGGTTGGGAGTATGGCGATTATCACTCTAGCGATGTCCTTGATCGGTATCAATCTGATTATCTCCGTACCAGTCATATTTATCGTTGCGCTGTTCCCGGCATTTCTGATTAAAAGCAAAAAAAAGAAGCGCTGTAATATGATCGAGGATCAGCTGCTGGATGCGATTCAGGTGCTCATCAACGCGCTGAAGGTCGGATATTCATTCAATCAGGCGATGCAGAATATCGTGAAGGAGATGGACGGACCTATAGCTGAGGAATTTGGAAGAGTTTTCATGGAGACTCAGCACGGTATGAATCTGGAGGACAGTCTGGAGTCTATGTGTGCCCGTGTGGGAAGCGATGACCTGTCCATGATGTGTATGGCAGTGGAAATTCAGCATAAGGTCGGAGGAAACCTGTCAGAGATTCTGACGAGTATCTCTGAAACCATTAAGGGTCGTCTGCGGTTAAAAGCAGATGTAAAGGTAAAGACGTCCTCGGGACGTGTCTCCGGACTTATCATCGGCGCATTGCCGATTCTCCTGTTCGTAATGTTCCTCGTAATCAATCCGGGATATATGCAGTTCTTCTCTTCGGGCATAGGAGGATACCTGTGTGTCCTGTTCTGTGTCGTTATGGAGGCTGTCGGGTTCGTTGTTATCAATAAGATTATTTCGATAAAGTACTAGGAAGGAGGAATGATATGCTTCTTGTTGCAATAAGCGTTGCTATTACCGTATTTCTCATAGTGGTAGCGATTCTTTCCGGTAATTCAGGTAAAGGAGAGAAGCTGAAGAACCGTCTTCAGAATATCAGGCAGCTGGATACGGGAACGGCAGAACAAAAGAAGAGGGGCATCAATCTTAAGAAACTTGCTAACTTTCTCGTTGGTTCCAAACCGAAGAAAAAGAAAAAGTCGGAATCGAAACATCAGAAAAATAAAGTGAGTGAACTCGACAAACTACTGATGCTGGCCGAGATTGATCTTACCGGAAGACAATGGAATGCACTGAAGTATTTTTTCTCTGCACTTTTCGCAGTAGCTGCCTGCTTGCTTCTTACACTTGCAAAACTTGATGCCAAAAGAATAATTCTGGCAGGGGCATTTGTCTTCGCCATCAGTGTTGTACTCATCGGGCGTATCGTCACTAACAAGGTAAAGAAGAAAAAAACGGCAATCCGGAGAGATCTTCCGGATATCATCGACCTTCTGGTTGTCAGCGTAGAGGCCGGCCTCGGTTTCGATGCTGCGCTGATAAGGCTGTATGAAAGGAATCAGTGCACCGTCATGGAGGAGCTCATGCGTGCGCAGAAGGATCAGCAGCACGGCCTCAGCAGGCGTGATGCCTATACGTCGCTGATGACGCGCTGTGACAGCAAGGAAATTACGAATTTCGGAAATGCCGTCATCCAGGCGGAGCAGATGGGTATCTCCATGAAGACAATACTGATTTCACAGGCGGAAGCGCTGCGTGAGTCAAGGATGAACCGTGCGTACGAGCAGGCGGAGAAGGCACCTGT
>JABUTC010000044.1:0-5007 GCA_021442505.1 Mogibacterium sp.
AAGTCATCGACGCGCTGAGGGAAGAGATTTTAGCCCTGAGCGAAAAGGAAGTCGACCAGTTTGACGCCGAGAGACTCATGCACAAGAACGTTGCGAAGGCGATTGCGCAGTTCATCGTTGAGGACGACGAGAACAATCTCATTCCTGCAATCAATGCGACCGGAACGATTCTGCACACGAATCTCGGCAGAGCACCGCTTTGCAAGGAGGCAGTCGAGAATGTTATGAAGGTTTCGAAGGGCTACTCGAATCTCGAGTACGACGTTAAAGCGGGCAAAAGAGGCTCCCGCCACGACATCGTAAGCGAGCTCATCGCCGAGCTGACTGGTGCCGAGGATGCGATGCTTGTAAACAACAACGCGTCTGCGACAATGCTGGTTCTGTCCGCAATGGCAGCCGGAAAAGAGTGCATCGTTTCGAGAGGCGAGCTCGTTGAGATTGGCGGAGCTTTCCGAATTCCGGACATCATGGTTCAGAGCGGAGCGACACTGCACGAGGTTGGAACCACTAACAAGACGAAAATATCCGACTACGAGAATGCCATCAACGAGAACACAGGCGCTCTCATGAAGGTGCACAAGAGCAACTACGACATCGTCGGTTTTACCGAGGAGGCGACGCTCGAAGAACTCGTTGAGCTCGGCCGCAAGTACGACCTTCCTGTCATCTACGACATGGGCAACGGTCTCATGGTGGACATGCAAAAATACGGTGTTGGCGAACCGAACGTGCCGGCATCGCTGGCGACGGGAATCGATGTGATACTTTTCTCCGGGGACAAGCTGCTTGGCGGTCCGCAGGGTGGAATCATCGCAGGTCGAGACGAGTACATCAAGAAGATGAAGAAGCATCCTCTGGCGAGGGCAGTCCGCGTGGACAAAATGACTTTTGCCGCAATGGAGGAGACTCTGAAGAAATACAAGGATGAGGCGATTGCAATCAGAGACATTCCGGTTCTCAGCATGATTGCGGCTTCGAAGGAAGATCTCTATGCGAAGGCCGAGAAGTTGAAAGCTGCTGTTGAGTCTGCATGCGGCAAGGCTGCGGCAAAACTCAATCTTGAAATCGTCGAGGTTGAGGACCAGATTGGCGGAGGCTCGGCGCCTTCGGTAAGACTGCCTGGTTATGCGGTTGCGATTACGTCCGACGAGAATACGACAAAGAGTCTCGAGAGAAGGCTCAGAAAGAATGACATTCCTGTGGTTGCGCGCATTCAGTACGACCAACTGCTGCTCTGCGTGAGAACTATTATGGATGATGAGATTGAAGAAGTAGCGAAGGCGCTCAAGGCATAACATGAAAAACATAATTATTGGTACGGCCGGCCACGTCGACCACGGCAAAACGCTCCTCATCAAGGCGCTTTCCGGCATCGACACAGACAGGCTCGCCGAAGAAAAGAAAAGGGGAATCACGATTGAGCTCGGTTTTGCCCACATCCCGAACGATGACGGATACAACATCGGCGTAATCGACGTTCCCGGACACGAGAAATTCATCAAAAATATGCTTGCCGGAATCGGCGGAATCGACTTCGTAATTTTTGTCGTGGCTGCTGACGAGGGTATTATGCCTCAGACCAGAGAGCATTTCGAAATCCTGCAGTCGCTCGGTATCGACGACGGAATCATCGCAGTGACGAAAACCGATATGGTCGAGGAGGACTGGCTCGAGATGCTGCTCGAAGAGGTGAAGGATTACTTCAAGGATTCCTTCCTCGAGGGCAAGCCGATTATTCCGGTTTCCGCAAAGACGGGCGACAACATCGACGTTCTCAAGGCGGAGATCATCAGAAAATGCGCCCGCGAGACCAAGCGCAGCGAGGAGCCTGAACTGTTCCGTCTGCCTGTCGACAGAGTTTTCAGCATGCAGGGCTTCGGTACCGTCGTAACCGGTACGCTCATCGAAGGAAGCTGCTCGGTAGGCGATGAAGTTTGCATTTTCCCGGCAGGCCATAAGGCAAAAATCCGTGGCGTCCAGGTTCACGGCAACGACGTCGAGTCGGCACTTGCGGGCCAGCGTACAGCGATTAATTTGTCGGGCGTCAAGAAGGAAGACATCGACAGAGGTGATGTGCTCGCGGCTCCGAATGCGGTTGCTTCGACGAATATGATCGACGTTTCGCTGAAGGTTTTTCGCTCAAGTGACAGGGCCATTCTGAACAACAGCAGAGTGCACATCTATGCGGGCAGCAAGGAGGCGCTTTGCAAGGTGATTCTGCTCGACCGTGATGCACTTGGCGCCGGCGAAACCTGCTACGCCCAGCTCCGTCTCGAGGAGCCTATGGCGCTGAAGAGGGGAGACCGTTTCATCGTTCGTTTCTACTCGCCGATTATCACGATTGGCGGAGGCCAGGTGCTCGATGCGGTTCCGGACAAACATAAGCGCAACAGAAGCGATGTTCTGAACTCGCTCGGAACTCTTGAGACCGGAACTCTCGCAGAAATCGCTGAGCAGAAGGCTTCGCAGAGGCGTTTTGTAAAGACCCGGAATCTGGCGCTCGAGCTCGGAATTCTGAGTTCGACTGCAGAGGCTATCGTAGCTGACGGCTGCAAGTCCGGCACCCTGGTAAAACTCGCCGACGGCTCGGTTCTCAGCTCGACAAAACTCGATCGCCTGAAGACGGGCGTGGAGAATATAATCACGACTTATCACGAACAAAATCCGCTTCAGGACGGAATTCCTAAGCAGGAGCTTCTCAGCAAACTCCGTGAAAACTTCGGCATCGAGGACGAGAAACTGCTTTCGGCACTCGTCACAAAGCTGATGGAGGCTTCGGTCATTTCCGACAAGGGCAAAAATATCGCTCTCGCCGGTTTTACCGTAGAGCACACAGAGGAGCACGAGGCACTCAAGGCAGAGCTTTCTGAGCTGTATCGCAAGGCCGGCATCGAGCTGGTTCGAAACGAGGATGTTTTCGCCGGCAGGGACAAAAATACCCTCGCTGCTATGCTTGCAGAGCTCGCCGAAGAAGGTATAATAAGAAAGCTGGATCAGCAGTATTTCATCTCGGCCGAGGGCTGGGAAACGGCTGTGAATGCGGCGATGAGCTTCGGTGCGGACTTCACTCTGGCGGAGTACCGCGACAAGCTCGACACCTCGCGAAAATACGCGGAGCTTCTCCTGGCGGCACTCGACAGGGCGGGGTACACGCGTTTTAACGGCAAGACACGCACACCGCTGGTGGCAAGATAGTTGACAAAATGCCTTTCGGCACAAGAGGATAATACAATGAAAACAAGGACAAACCTGAGGCGCACCCTGTGCCTGACACTTGCAACGGCCCTGATACTCGCACTTGCGACACTGTTCAGCGGCTGCAGCGCAAACAGTCCGGCGGCACAGGTCAACAAGGACCTCAAAGAAATACAGAATTCAAAAATCAGTTCGACAGTCCTTAATTTCGACGATGCTGATTTCAGCGACGAGACGAAGGCGGGCTACGAGGAATTCCTTGCGAGACTTTCCGATTTCGATTTCGAGATTCAGAATGAGGAGATTTCAGAGGACGGCAAAACTGCAACAGTCACAGTCCTTATCTCGACCTACGACTTCGGAACCGCATTCCTCGACGTATGGGATGAGGTAGCGACGTCGAATACCAAGCCGGGCGTGGATGATTTTTACAAGCTGCTTTTCGACAAGGTGAAGGCGCTCGAGGATAAGTATCGCATCGTGGCTGTCACCTTCAACTGCACGAAGACTGACGGCGGCTGGACGACTGACGCAAAGACGAACGGAGATTTTCGCAGCGCAATGTTCGGCGGAATGATTGAAATTGTTAAAGAACTTGCAGGGCAATAGCGCCCGGGGGCTTCGCCCACACTAATATAATTGGAGGAAATAAAATGTCAGAAAATTGTACACACGATTGTTCAAGTTGCGGCGCAGACTGCGCATCGAGAGAAGGCGGAATTCAGAAGGCGGCGCTGAACGAGTACAGCAGAGTCAAGAAGGTAATCGCTGTTGTCAGCGGTAAGGGCGGCGTTGGAAAATCAATGGTTACAGCGCTTTCGGCAGTCGCAGCAAACAGAGACGGATACAAAGTCGGCATCATGGATGCGGACATCACAGGCCCGTCAATTCCTAAGATGTTCGGCATCAAAGACAAGGCAAAAAGCACAGAGCTCGGTCTTCTTCCGGAGTCGACACCTGCAGACATCAGAATTATGTCGCTCAATCTTCTCACCGAAAACGAGACTGACCCGGTTATCTGGAGAGGTCCTGTAATCGGCGGCGTTGTCGAGCAGTTCTGGACAGATGTTTTCTGGGGCGACCTCGACGTGCTTTTCATCGATATGCCACCGGGAACCGGCGACGTTCCACTGACAGTTTTCCAGTCGCTCCCAATCGACGGAATCATTGTTGTAACTTCACCACAGGAGCTCGTTTCGATGATCGTTGCGAAGGCTGTTAACATGGCGAAGCTTATGAACATTCCTGTACTCGGCCTCGTTGAAAACATGAGCTACTACGAGTGCCCGGACTGCGGCAAGAAGCTCGAGATATTCGGCGCATCTAAGGCTGAGGAAGTTGCGGCAGAATACGGCATCAAGCTCCTCGAGAAACTGCCAATCAACCCTGAACTCGTAGCACAGGCAGACAAGGGCAAAATCGAGTTCAACTTCGGCACCGAGATGGAAACAATCCTGAACGTGCTGGACGAGCTTGGCTGCACGAAGGGATTCTAGAAATATAAAGGTTTTCAAAAATGATAATACTTGAAATTATAATAATAGTCGTAATTCTGTCAGAGTTGGTGAAGTTCTTCTTCGCTATTGGAGGCAATCTGATTAAATTTCTATTAAGTTTGCTGTTCGGACTGTAAAATAATACGTAAGCAAACAGTTCAGGGTGGTCCTTTGTGACCACCCTGTTCCTTTAATAGAATAACGTGCAGGGTGGACCGTTTAGGCCACCCTGTTCCACTTCATAATTTTCAAATCTGAAAAATAACGATTTTTCGTAGTATTGCGCCTTCTTCGTTAGTAAACTAACGACAATGGG
>JABUTC010000044.1:5660-6734 GCA_021442505.1 Mogibacterium sp.
CGCAAGTTAGTGAAAAGGAGAAAACATGTCAGAATTAATCAGACTTGAAAATATAAGCAAACGCTTTGGTGAGAACGAGGTTCTCGATGAGCTCAACCTTGTGGTTGCAGAAAACGAGTTCGTTACACTGCTCGGCCCGTCAGGCTGCGGCAAGACGACAACACTCAAGATCATCGGCGGATTTGAAACGCCGGACGAGGGAAAAGTATTTTTCGAAGGGCAGGACATCACAAATGTGCCGCCAAACAAGAGACAGCTGAACACTGTGTTCCAGAACTACGCGCTTTTCCCGCACATGAATATAATGGAAAACATCGCTTTCGGTCTCAGAGTAAGCGGCAAGTCCGACCAGTACATCAAGGACAAGGTTAAATACGCGCTGAATCTCGTGAACCTCAAGGGCTTCGAAAACCGCAAGGTCAACGAGCTTTCCGGCGGACAGCAGCAGAGAATCGCAATGGCGAGAGCTATCGTAAACGAGCCTAAGCTTCTGCTTCTCGACGAGCCTCTCGGCGCACTCGACCTCAAGCTCAGACAGGAGATGCAGTACGAGCTCGTAAGACTCAAGAGAGAGCTCGGCATCACATTCATCTATGTAACCCACGACCAGGAAGAGGCGCTCACAATGTCCGACAAGGTCGTTGTTATGAACGACGGTTACATCCAGCAGGAGGGTACACCGGAGCAGATCTACAACGAGCCGGAGAACGCTTTCGTAGCTGACTTCATCGGCGACAGCAACATCATTTCGGGAAAAATGGTAGAGGACAAGCTCGTTCGCATCAAGGGTGTCGACTTCCCGTGCATCGACGGTACTGCGGAAGGCTTCAAGCCGGGTCAGGCTGTCGACGTCGTAATCCGTCCTGAGGACATCGAAATCCGTCCGTACGGCGAGGGACTTTTCAACGGCGAAATCATCAGCAAGCTCTTTATCGGCGTTCACTACGAGATGCTGGTAAAAGGCGAGGACAGCGGCTTCGAGTGGCTCCTGCAGAACTATGACGAGCATAGCGTAGGCAGCAAGATCGGCATGTACGTTCGCCCTGAAAACATTCAGATGATGAAAATGAATAT
>JABUTC010000044.1:7231-9524 GCA_021442505.1 Mogibacterium sp.
ATGATTCTTCCTATATATAATGCGGTTGTTAAGATTGACAAGCATCTCATCGACGCGGCATACGACCTCGGAGCAAGCGGCAAGGACGTTTACACAAAGGTTATCATTCCACTGACAGTGCCAGGCATCGTCAGCGGCATTACTATGGTTTTCATCCCGGCACTGACAACGTTCGCAATCTCGAACATGCTCGGCGGCGGCAAAATCAACCTCATCGGAAACATCATCGAGCAGGAGTTCACGGTCAACTCGAACTGGTACCTCGGTTCCGGCCTGTCGCTCGTAATGATGATTTTCATAATCCTGAGCATGCTCTTGCTCAACAAATTTGATAAGACAGGAGGGGCAAGCTTAATCTAATGAAAAAGACATTTGGAAACATTTACGTAATAATAGTTATGCTCTTTCTGTACCTGCCGATAATCACGCTCATCGTGCTGTCGTTCAACGAGGCAAAATCGATGGCGGTTTTCACCGGCTTTTCGCTGAAATGGTATGCAGAGCTTTTCCAGAGCCGACTTCTGATGTATGCAGTGATCAACACGTTCTCAATTGCGATTATTGCTTCGGTAATATCGACAATTATCGGAACCTGCGCTGTAGTCGGACTCGACGCTATGCGCCCGAAAACGCAGAACGCTCTCCTTGCGGCAAACAACATTCCTATGCTGAATGCTGACATCGTAACAGGAATCTCGCTGATGCTTTTCTTCCTGCTTCTCAAAGTTCCGCAGGGCTACTGCACGATACTTTTTGCACACATCACGTTCTCAATTCCGTATGTTGTGCTTTCGGTTCGACCAAGAATGAACAAAAACACGGACAGCCTTTACGCTGCGGCACTCGACCTTGGCGCAAGCAAAGCCTATGCTTTTCGCAAGGTTGTACTGCCTGAGCTGAAGCCGGGAATCCTCTCGGGCTTCCTGCTCGCGTTCACAATGTCCGTTGACGATTTCATAATCACTTACTTCACAAGAGGTGCCGGCATCAACACGATTTCGACCATCATCTACAGCCAGGTAAAAATCGGTATCCGTCCGTCACTCTTCGCGCTCTCGACGCTGATTTTCGTAATTGCGTTTGTGGCTCTGCTGATTGTGAATATTAAAGGCGACAAGGAGGAGGTAGTGCTAGACTTATGATGGCTAAAAAAATCACCGGCGCACTCAGCGCAAGATCACGCAAGGTCGTAGCCCTGCTGCTCCTCGCAGTTATGGTTTTTTCGACGGCAGTGGTTACCACTTCCTGCAGAAGTGGAGTTAACGGCACAATCTACATCTACTGCTACGGCGACTACTACGACCAGAAAATCATCGAGCAGTTCGAGGATGCAACTGGAATCGGTGTCGTTCAGGACACTTATGACACAGCCGAGGAGCTGTACACCGTACTTTCAAACGGCGCAACTTCCTATGACTGCATCTGCACCTCCGACTACATGATCGGCAAAATGATCGAAGAGGGCATGTTCGCCGAGATCAACTGGGACAACGTTCCGGCAATCGTAAACATCGACGAGCAGTACATGCAGAAGTCCGAGGAGTTTGACCCGGGCAACAAGTACAGCATGCCTTATCAGGTCGGAGTTCAGAGCATTGTCTACAATAAGACTATGGTTGGCGATGTCGTAATCGATTCCTGGGACGACCTCTGGAACGAGAAGTTTGCCGACAGCATCGTAATGCCGGACAGCGTGCGTGACGCTTTTGCCGTAGCTCTGCTCAAGAACGGCTACAGCATCAACACCACAAACGAGGCGGAAATCGCCAAGGCGGCTGACGACCTGATCAAGCAGAAACCTATGGTTTACAAATACGCAAACGATGCAGCAAGAGATCTGCTCGCAGACGGCTCATGCGCAATCGGCGTAGTCTGGAACGGTGAGTATGACTACATCACAACGCTCAACGAGGACATCGAGCTGGTAGTGCCAAAAGAAGGTGCACAGTTCTTCATCGACTCCTGGGCAATTCCAAAAGACTGCGCAAACAAGGAGGGCGCCGAGGCCTGGATGAACTTCCTCTGCAAGAAGAAGACAGCATTCACCAACTTCGACTACCTCTACTACACAACACCTAACAAAGCCGCTTTGGAACTCATCGACGAGGAGGTCCTCGAAACCGAGGCAATCTTCCCAACTCAGGAGACCATCGCAAGATGCACATCTCTTAAGAGCATGAGCACCGAAAACATGGCCATCTACAGCAAATACTGGAAGAAGGTCAAGGCAAAATAGGCGGCGCAGAGGCCCGAAACTGTCAAATCGGCGGGTGCTCCGCACTTGCACTGGCCC
>JABUTC010000044.1:11245-13117 GCA_021442505.1 Mogibacterium sp.
GCAGAAGAGCCAACAGCAGAAGAGCAGGAAAGCGAGCGCTACCTGAGGCTCATGGCAGAGTTTCAGAACTTCAAGAAGAGAGCGCAGAAGGAGAAGAGTGACATACACGCTTATGCAAACGAGAAGCTCATAAAGAATCTCCTGCCGGTGCTCGACAACTTCGAAAGAGCGCTTTCGCTTGATGCAGGAAGCGATCCGGAAGCGTACGCAAAGGGAATGGCACTGATTTTGGAAGAAATGAAGAAGGCTATGGCCGATGCAGGGCTCGAAGAGCTTGACGCAGAGGGAAAAGATTTTGACCCTAACCTCCACAGCGCAGTGATGACTGAGGCAAACGAGGAACTTGAAGCCGGCAAGGTAAGCAGGGTTTTCCAGAAGGGTTACACATTAAACGGCAGAGTAGTCAGACCGGCAATGGTCGTGGTTACCGAATAACTTAGTTAAAAATTATCATTCACATATAACGGAGGAATTAGAAATGGCAAAGATTATTGGAATCGATTTAGGAACAACTAACAGCTGCGTATCGGTACTTGAAGGCGGAGAGCCTGTTGTAATCGCTAACGCAGAAGGAGCAAGAACAACACCGTCGGTAGTTGCTTTTACAAAGAACGGCGAGAGACTCGTAGGTGAGACTGCCAAGAGACAGGCAATCACAAACCCTGACAGAACAATCTCATCAATCAAGAGACACATGGGTGAGAACTACACTGTTGAGATCGACGGCAAGGCTTACACACCACAGGACATCTCGGCTATGATTCTTGCAAAACTCAAGACCGATGCTGAGTCATATCTTGGCGAGAAGGTAACAGAGGCTGTAATCACAGTTCCTGCTTACTTCTCAGACGCTCAGAAGCAGGCTACAAAGGATGCCGGCAAGATTGCAGGACTCGATGTAAAGAGAATCATCAACGAGCCTACAGCAGCTTCACTGGCATACGGAATCGACAAGGCTGACCAGGCTCAGAAGATCCTCGTATACGACCTTGGTGGCGGTACTTTCGACGTATCGGTACTCGAGCTCGGAGACGGAGTTGTTGAGGTACTCGCAACAAACGGTGATACACACCTTGGCGGAGATGACTTCGATAACTGCGTAATGAACTTCCTCGCTGACAGCTTCCAGAAGGAGCATGGCGTAGACCTGAGAGCTGACAATATGGCTCTTCAGAGACTCAAGGAAGCAGCAGAGAAGGCTAAGAAGGAGCTCTCAAGCACACAGACAACAAAGGTTAGCCTGCCGTTCATCACAGTAACAGCAGACGGACCTCTCCATCTCGAGATGGATCTTACAAGAGCAAGATTCGACCAGCTCACATCACACCTCGTAGAGAAGTCAATCGAGCCTATGCACAAGGCTATGAAGGATGCAGGCGTAACAAGCGCTGACCTTGCAAAGGTTATCCTCGTAGGTGGTTCGACAAGAATCCCGGCAGTTCAGGCTGCAGTACAGAAGGTAACAGGCAAGGAGCCTTTCAAGGGAATCAACCCTGATGAGTGCGTATCGGTTGGAGCTGCTATCCAGGGCGGAATCCTTTCAGGAGACGAGAACCTGAGAAGCGACATCCTGCTCCTCGACGTAACACCTCTGTCACTCTCAATCGAGACACTCGGCGGAGTTGCTACAAAGCTCATCGAGAGAAACACAACTATCCCAACAAAGAAGAGCCAGATTTTCTCAACAGCTGCAGATAATCAGACAGCAGTAGACATCCACGTAATGCAGGGTGAGAGAGAAATGGCTGCAGGAAATATCACACTCGGAAGATTCCAGCTCACAGGAATTGCACCTGCTCCTCGCGGAATTCCACAGATCGAGGTTAGCTTCGATATCGACGCAAACGGCATCGTAAACGTAAGCGCTAAGGA
>JABUTC010000044.1:13666-18714 GCA_021442505.1 Mogibacterium sp.
AAAAAAGCATATAGAAAGCTCGCGATGAAATATCATCCCGACCGCAATCCGGACAACAAGGATGCCGAGGAGAAGTTCAAGGAGGTCAACGAGGCCTACGAGATTCTCTCGGATCCTGAGAAAAAAGACCGCTACGACCGTTTCGGTCATGCGGGCGTGGACCCTAACGCAGGCTTCGGCGGTGCAGGCGGTTTCGGAGGATTCGGCGGCTTCGAGGACATCTTCGATATGTTCGGAGGTGCCTTCGGAGGAGGCGGCGGCTTCGGTGGTTTCGGCGGCGGAAGAGGCAGAAGGAGAAACGGTCCGATGAAAGGCCGTGACCTTCAGAAGACTGTAACCATAAGTTTTACAGAGGCACTCTTCGGATGCACGAAGGAAATCGAGCTCAACAAGAACGTAAAATGCAAGACCTGTAACGGCGAGGGAACCGCTCCGGGAACAAGCAAGACGACTTGTGCAAACTGCGGCGGCTCAGGTCAGGTTTCGCAGGTGAGCCAGACTCCTTTTGGCAGGTTCCAGAATGTTACGACCTGTCCGAAGTGTCACGGAAACGGTGTGACAATCGATACACCATGTCCTGACTGCAGCGGCTCAGGAGCGATTCGCAAGAACGTCAAGATTAAGGTCGACATTCCTGCCGGCGTGGACAACGACAGCATCGTAACTCTGCGCGGACAGGGCGAGCCTGGCGCAAACGGCGGACCTGAGGGCGATCTCTACATCGTGATCAATGTAAGAGCGCACAGCACTTACAGGCGAAAAGGCGACAATCTCTATCTCGAGATGCCGATTACATTCGAGCAGGCAGCTCTCGGAGACAAGGTTAAAGTCCCTGGCTTCGGTGAGACATATACCTACACCATTGCACCGGGAACACAGACGGGCTCTGAGTTCAGGCTAAAAGGCAAGGGTGTTGTCAATCCGAGAACGGGCCGCAAGGGCGACCTGTACGTAAAGGTTGTCGTAGAAATTCCTACCAAGCTCTCCGGCAAGGAGAAGAAAGCTATCAAAGCGATGTCTGAAGAACTCGGAAAATCGGCTTATCCTAAGAAGGAAAAGTTCGACTCTCTGAAGTTCTAGGATATATACGTTACTTCACAAACAACCACACAATGATAATCCACACGAAAAAAGCGACCCCCTCGGGGCCGCTCTTTTCATATGGTGGGCAGGTCGGTATTTGGATTATTCTGCTCTTACATATAAGCGAAGTTCTGCGGTATGATTTCCGAGATAGTTAAGTGTTAAATCGTCATCGTGTGCATTGTTTCCGCTAAAGTAATTTTCGTTGATGTAGTAATCCTTGTTGAATCCGGCCGATATGCATGAGTTTACATAATTCATATACTGTTCAACACTGTCTACATAGAGGTATGCGCTGAGATATGTTGAACTTTCGCGTTCGATGTATACCTTCTTTGTTGGTGGAACAGGCAGCATTTCACGAATCTCACTTCCGGTCCATTCCATCTCGGTAAAGACTACAGGTGCCGAAAGCTTGATTGAAATCTCCTCGCTGTATGAGTAGAAATAGAGCTCCAATCTGTATCCTTCCTGGTTAAAGGCAGTATACTCGTTGGATTCTTCGGACATTACCTCATAGGTATATCCCATATTCTTGCATTCCTGCTTGTAATTGCTGAACGCCTCTTCTGAACACTGGTAAACATCAACATCAAGAGTGCTTGATGTATTAATCATTATATATCCGTACTCGGATTCCGGTGTAGGCAGCATAGCGCAGAGTCCTGTTGTCGACCAGTTGAGCGGCTTGGTTCTCTCTTCGAGTTCCTGCTGCTTTATATTTTGGTTGCAGGAGAAAATCAGGAATATGCAAATCGTTAACAACTAAGAGACTATGGGCGATCCGAAAGCATTTCTTTCCGTGCCTCGCGTGGAGGCGGGACACAGACCGATACACGATAGAATACATGATTTTGGAGAGGTGGAGCAGACNATCATACTCCTTCTCACCGGTTGTCGACTTTGGGTTCAACGCTCCGCACTTCGGACAAAAGCTGTCGGTCGTCTTCAGTGGCTCACCACAACTTGTACATTTTCTCATAGTAAAAAAGTCCCCCTTTATTTGTATACTTGCATTATATCACAAAACATATGCTATATAGCTGCTGTTTATGATAGAATACAGGCACGTCCCGGGCTTTTCCGGGCATAGATTTAATGAACGGAGAAATGTATGGTTAATCTAGTTAAAAAGTGGACTGAATCCAGTCTAATACTCAGAATCGCAATCTTTCTGGTAATCGGTGCAATCCTTGGAGTAGTTCTTCCAAAGGCGACTGTAATAGCGATTTTCGGAAAGATTTTTGTTGGAGCTCTTAAGGGTGTTGCGCCTGTACTTGTATTCGTGCTCGTATCATCGGCTCTTGCAAAAGCAAATATGGGAATCGGCGGAAGATTCAAGACCGTTATCGGTCTGTATATGCTCAGCACATTCCTTGCTGCATTCGTTGCAGTAATTGCAAGCAAAATTTTCAAGGTTACTATGGTGCTTCCGGGAGTAGAGGGAATCGAGAATACGCCTCCAAACGGAATCGGCGAGGTACTTGGCAACCTTCTCACAAACATGGTTACAAACCCTGTAACAGCAATTGCAAATGCGAACTATATCGGAATTCTTTTCTGGGCTGTTCTGCTTGGACTTGCTATCAGAGGCTTTGCAAGCCAGAGCACAATTCAGCTTTTCGACGACCTTGCAAATGCAGTATCGACCATCGTCAGATGGATCATTCAGTGTGCACCTTTCGGAATTATGGGACTTGTTTTCGACGCGGTATCGACAAGCGGTCTTGCGATTTTCAAGGACTATGGAAAGCTCCTCATCCTGCTCGTAGGATGCATGCTTGTGATGGCGCTCATAGTAGTTCCGCTGATCGTGTTCATTGTCCTTCGCAAGAATCCTTACAAGCTCGTACTCAAGTGTCTCAAGGAGAGCGGAATCACTGCGTTCTTCACAAGAAGTTCAGCTGCCAACATCCCTGTAAATATGCAGCTTTGCAAGGACCTCGGACTCGAGGAGGATTTCTACTCGGTTTCGATTCCTCTTGGAGCAACAATCAACATGGACGGTGCGGCTATCACAATTACAATCATGTCGCTTGCTACAGCTAACACACTCGGAATCAATGTTGACTTTCCGACAGCTCTCATCCTCAGCGTACTTGCTACACTTGGCGCCTGCGGAGCTTCCGGAGTTGCCGGCGGTTCGCTGCTTCTGATTCCTATGGCATGTTCGCTCTTCGGAGTATCAAACGACATCGCTATGCAGACTGTAGCAGTTGGATTCATCATCGGAGTTATTCAGGATTCGCTCGAGACAGCATTGAACTCATCCGGAGACGTAATCTTCTCGGCAACAGCGGAATTCTACGACAGAATGAAGAAGGGCGAGAAGATCGACTTCTACGAGAACTAAGAGAAATTCATATGCAAAAAGCAGCCGGCTTCGGCTGCTTTTTTGTGTCTCGAATTATTACAACGGGCTAGAGCTCAATCTCCAGTTCAACAGGGCAGTGGTCGCTTCCGTAAACGTCCGCAAGAATCTTTGCTTTGGTAATTTTGTCGGCAATTCTGTCGGAAACGATGAAATAGTCGATTCTCCATCCGGCGTTTCTCTCGCGTGCCTTCATACGGTATGACCACCAGGAGTAGGCTTCGGTCAGATCCGGATAAAGATGTCTGAAGCTATCGGTAAAACCTGCACCGAGAAGCTCTGTCATTGCTCCGCGCTCCTCATCCGAGAATCCTGCGCTTCCACGGTTGGCCTTCGGATTCTTGAGGTCGATTTCATTGTGTGCGACGTTGAGATCTCCGCAGTAGATGACCGGCTTAATCTTATCGAGCTCAACCATGTAATTTCTCATGGCCTCTTCGAACTCGAGTCTGTAGTCGATTCTCTTCAGTCCGTCCTGAGCGTTAGGAACGTAGCAGCAGATAAGGTAAAAATTCTCGTATTCCACCGTGATTACTCTGCCTTCGTCGTCATGTTCTCCGTTCAGTCCGTATGCAACCGAAAGAGGCTCGCCGACTGTCGACTCTTTGGCGAAAATCGCGGTTCCCGAATAGCCTTTTTTGACCGCGTAGTTATAGAACTCATGATAGCCTTCAGGATGCCAGTCTGCCTGACCTTCCTGCATTTTGGTCTCCTGCAGACACATGAAGTCCGCATCAGCTTCTGCGAAGAAATCCGGGAAGCCCTTGCCGAGGCAGGCGCGAAAACCGTTTACGTTCCAGCTTATAAATCTCATATTCTGCTCCTTGTATTTACTTGATTGTGAATTTCAGCGATATCGTATCTTTATATTTCCCTACGCCGGTGACAACCGCATAGGATTCACCCTTTGATGTGTTGTTGATATAGCAGACGTTGTAGTCACGGCCTTTTCGCAGGGTTCGAAGACCGTTCTTAATCTTAATCTTCGCCTTGACCGGCTTTCCCAGATAGTGATAACTGTCCTTTTTGAGAGTTACTTTGCAATCCTCAAGAGAGGTGCGCTCGTCTGCATTCTGCGCAAAGGTGTAAGCTGTTTCTCCGACAGGTACATACCAGAAATCTCTGTCGACATACTTGCTTTCTGTGCCGTCAAGCTGCAGGCTTTCACTGCACTGCCAGTACTGGAAGTATCCCGTAAATTCGGCGAAAGTGTTATACTGCGCTGTCCATATTCCGGTCTGCTTTGACAGGCTGACTCCGTCAAGATGGTGCATGAGCATATCGTAGTTTCCATACACAGCAGCCTGATATCCGGCATCTTCGATTGTGCGGCAGAAGGCAAGCGCAATGCTGTTCAACTGCTTTGCACTAAGCTGCTTTTCCTCGATGGCATTATCGAGCCTGCCGCCGTCATATGTCTCGTAATCCAGGACGATAGGCATATCGATATCGTATCCTTTTACAAGCTCAAGCACGTACTCGGCCTCTTCGATGGCTTCGGCTTTGCTCGTTGCCTGCGAGTAGATGTATGCACCAACGGCAAGTCCCGCCTGCTGTGCACCCTTGATGTTGGCCCTGAAATATTCGTCCTCGT
>JABUTC010000044.1:18829-20026 GCA_021442505.1 Mogibacterium sp.
AATAACGTAGCTTGAGTAGTCGCTTATGTGTTCGTAGCCTTCGGTGGACATTCTACTGCCGGGCTTAATCGACGCTGCAAAAATCACGATGATTGCTATGATGACGACAGCGACGGCAATGAGGAAGCGTTTAGGATTCCTGCGATATATTTTCGCAACTGCGGTAACGACTGCAGCAAAACACGCTTTAAGACCCGCAAAAATACGCCCGAGTATGCCTTCGGGTTTGCGTTTCTTTGTTCGGTTAGTGCGTCTGCCGCTTCGATTTGTGCGACCTGTTCGACGCGTTGGTCTCCTGCTGTCTGCCATATAATAATTGCTCCGTAAAAAATCTATCTGCGTTTTGAAATTATAGCATATTTGCGCTTGATTTAGGGGAAAAGTTCAAGTATAATCTTCGTTGCGAATTAATACATTTTATTAAAGAAAGTGGGGTAAGAAATGGCAAATATTAAATCCGCAAAGAAGAGAGTAAAGGTTATCGAGAAGAAGACAGCTCGCAACATCAGAGTTAAGAACCATGTTAAGGAAGCTAAGAAGGCATTCCTTGCAGCAGTTGAGGCTGGAAATGTTGAAGAGGCTGAGAAGGCTTTTGTTCTTGCTGAGAAGAAGATCATGCAGGCAGCTGCAAAGGGAACTTTCCACAAGAATACAGCATCGAGAACCGTATCTCGTCTTGAGAAGCAGCTTAACGAATTAAAAGCTAAGTAATCTCACCCGTCCCCACCCGCGTATCAGTTAAATACGCTAAGCACCGGAGTGTCTCCCGGTGCTTTTTTACTTGTCTAAACAATCGACAGAATGCCAACTTATAGTGTAATATATAAATTGCATAACTGTGGTTTTGCAGCAATAAATACGCAGCGAGGAAGATATGACTAATCAGGAGTTTTTCGACAAAATAATCGAATACCATAAATACTGCAGCGGAGACCCGGACCTGCTCGAGGGTCGCCTTGGCATCGAACCGCTTGAGTGTGATATTGAAGCACAAACAGCGGACTATATCTACAATGCCGTTCGCTGGCATCGAAACGATTACCTGGGTGTTCACGGCGGAACGATTGCTGCGGTTTTTGACTATACAATGGCGCTTACTCTTGGAGGACAGGGCGTGGGTCCGATTGGTACAGTGAATATGTCGCTTCAGTACCTGAGACCTGCGATGGGCGATAAGTTCAGGGTACATACGGAGAC
>JABUTC010000045.1 GCA_021442505.1 Mogibacterium sp.
GCAGGCATACCTCTTTGGGTAAAATTTCCACTCATAGCAACAACGCAAGCATCGGCGCCATATATTCTCATCGCCTCATCTATCAAATACTTGTGGCCATTGTGAAATGGATTAAACTCTGCAACTATTCCAACTGTCTTCATATCTATCAGTCGCCTTCACGAAAAAGAAAAGCAGCCAAGTGGCTGCTTTTCGCATTACTCACTGCTATCTGTCTTCTTCTGCGTCACTCATCTGAATCTTTACTGCAAGATTCTTCATTTCCTGACGGTTGCCGTTCACTTTAACATTGATATCATTAATCATATTTGTAAAGTACTGAGTCATTGGCTGAAGATAGGATTCTGCTACGCCCGCAATATCATTCTGCATATCATACAGCATTTTGTCTACATACTCATATGCTCTTAACTTCATATACTTTGAGTGGCTCTCAGCTTCGGCAAGAAGTGCATTGGCTCTCTTCTCTGCCTCTTTCTTGATAGCATTTTCCTCAACAAGATACTCTGCCTGGTCCTTTGCAGCCATGATTACCTTATTGTACTCTGCCTTGGCATCGTCAAGAATTCTATCCTTCTCCTGTCTAATCCACTCAGCTTCGGTTAAATCGCGTGGCAGAGCCATCCTAATATCATTAATAATGCTTAGGGCAGTGTCTACATCAACGAGACCTTTCTCTGAAAAAGGCATCTTTGAAGAAGCTTCAAAGACCTCCTCAAGTTCATCCAGTAGTGTTATTACTCTTACGCTTTCTTCGCTCATTTTGCATCCTCCCTGCATAATTTCTGCTTAATAATTTTGCTGGTGTAATCATCTATAAGACCTGAAACACTTCCTCCAAGAACCGCTACCTCTTTAATCATCGAGGAACTTATGAATGAGTATCTCGGGTCGGTCATCAGAAATACAGTCTCAGTACCTTCGGTATAGAGTCTTGCATTCATCTGGGCCATCTGTATCTCGTTCTCAAAATCAGACGTGGCCCTAAGACCTCTAATTACTGCCGAGAACCCGTTTTTGTTTACATAGTCTGCAAGCAAACCCGAGAAACAATCTACGTTAACATTCTCAATATCGGCAGTAACATTCTTGATAATATCAACTCTTTCATCTAGCGAAAGGAAGGGTTGCTTGCTGACGTTTACGATGACAGCAACTGTTAAACTGTCAAACATCTTTGCAGCTCTTCTGATAATGTCTAGATGACCGTTTGTCAATGGATCAAACGACCCCGCGTAAACCGCTGTTCTTTTCATACTTTAATCCCGTCCTTCAACTTTGAATTGTAGCAAAACCAACGAGTTTTAGCAAGATTTGTATATTATTATCGAGAATTTACTCCATAATATATATGCTGACTCCGATTGTGCCGTACTTTTTTTCTTTAAACCTGACAAAGCTGCCGAATCTTTCCGGTAAAATATTATCGTTATTATGCTCAGCAACCACAATACTGCCCTCTTCCATGAGCTTATATTCCTCCAGAAGTTCAAAGCATTCTTCATAATATCCCGCCTCATACGGAGGGTCCAGAAATACAACGTCCAGAGTCTCATCTATACGGGCCAGGCAATTGCGAAAATCAGCATTAAAGCAAACGGCGTTATCCGAAGCCTTGCAATTATCAATATTCTGGAGAAGAACCTTATAGCTTCTTCTGTCTCCTTCATTAAAATAGCATTTTGCAGCACCTCTTGATAAAGCCTCAAGACCAAGTGCACCGGAACCTGCGAACAAATCAAGGGCAACAGCATCCGGTATCCAGTCTCTGACCATACTGAATACTGCCTCCCTGACCTTTTCGGTTGTAGGTCTTGCACCCTCGGGCACAATCAGTTTTCTGTATTTATAATCACCTGAACTAATTTTCATGTACTTATTCCTCTACTTTAGATTATGTCGCTGTTGTCAACAGCCGATAGCTGATTAACACGTCTAAGCAATTCAGTATAATCGTTTACAAGACTTTTATCTGAAAGAATTCGCTCTGCATCTCTTATTGTATCTTTAAGCAGACTCTCGTTGCTACAGAGGGATAATATCCTGTTGTTGAAATGTCCTGATTGCATAGTCCCCATAATATCTCCAGGGCCCCTTTGCATGAAATCAATTTCGCTGATTTCAAAACCGTCCGACAGTCTTACCATTGCATCTATACGCTCTGCAGATTTTTCATTCCTGCTGTAATTAACAAGATAGCAATAAGATTGAAATTCAGATCTTCCAACCCTGCCTCTAAGCTGATGCAGTTGCGCAAGCCCGAATCTTTCAGCATTTTCTATTACTATAGCGGTAGCATTCGGAACATCAATTCCAACCTCTATTACTATAGTAGCAACGAGAACCTGAATCTTCCCCTCGGCGAAATCGTTCATAATCCTGTCTTTCTCGCCGCCGGTCATTCTTCCGTGTATCAGAGCAGTCCTATAGCCTTTGAAAATCTCCTTGAGTTCTTCAAAAAGCTTCTCTACAGAAGTCAGGTCATCATCGTCGCTGTCAATGCTCGGAGCAACAACATAAGCCTGTCTGCCGCACTCCAGTTCTTTGATAACAGATGCATATGCCCTCATTCTTGAAGCGGAATCAACAGCTTTTGTGATAATCGGAAGCCTGTTTGACGGCTTCCCTTTTATGATGCTGAAATCCATATCGCTGAAAACCGTTGCCGCAAGTGTCCGCGGTATCGGTGTAGCCGACATAACCATAACATTCACGGCCTTGCCTTTTTGCACCAGCGATTTTCTCTGGTTAACACCAAAGCGATGTTGCTCGTCAGTGATTACAAGTCCGAGATTTGCATACTCCACGTCTTCGGTAAAAAGAGCGTGAGTTCCAACAACTATGTCAATCTCCCCTGTAGCAAGCCCTGAAAGAACACTTCTTCTTTCAGATGCTTTCATGCCGCTTACTAAAAGTGCGGTTTTGAAACCGAATTCGGACATATCGTCAGCTATTTTTGAAAAATGCTTCCTTTCCATTATTTCTGTCGGCGCCATATAAGCTGCCTGAAGACCGGCTTTTACACATTTATAAATAGCTGTTTCTGCAACAACGGTCTTGCCACAGCCAACATCACCTTGAACGAGCCTGTTCATAGGCTTTTGTAAAATCAGATCCTTTTCAATATCAGATATAGCGGCTTTCTGTCCATCAGTAAGTTCATATGGCAGTTTCTCCAGAAAACAACCTATGTCTACATCCTCTACAGAAGCATCAACTTCGTCGTCATCGATAAGCCGTCGATTTAGTCTGAGAGCAATCTGGTAAGTTAGAAGTTCGTCGTAAGACAACCTGTATTTTGCCACCTTATAGTCTCGTTCGTTTTCAGGGAAGTGAATGTTTTTAAGCGCAAATCCTATATCGCACACCCTGTTGTCTTTCCTTAAATCATACGACAGCCATTCGCAATCAAAATCCACATTATTAAGAACATATTCGACCAGTTTGACAAGTTCTCTGTTTGTAATGCCTTGAGTACAACGATAAACAGGGACTATCTTTCGCTTGTCATATTCTGAACCGGAAACGGCGTACTCTGGGTTAACAAAGCAAGCCATCCCGTTTCTTCTTTTCATTTTGCCGAAAATACTGTAGGTTTCGCCAATTTCAAGATTGTTTTTTACATACGGCATATTGAAAAAAGCCACGCTGAATGTGCAGCTGTCATCTTTGAAAATACATTCTGTAAGAGATTTTCTTGCAGCAAAGCGTCTTTCACTGATCTTAACAAGACAAGCTTCCACGAGTACATCCCTGTCTTCTGCAGCACTTCTGCATAACACGGTTTCTCTGCGGTCTCTGTATTTAATTGGAAAATAATAAAGCAGGTCTAAAACACTATAAATACCGAGCGCCTTCATCCTCTCTAATTTCTTAGGACCAACGCCCGGCAGCTTATCGACATTCGATGCAAGTGATAACAGATCAGCCATTATGTCTTACAACCTCTATATTTCTTTCAACGACGGTATTATTTGATATAAGACCCTTGATGTTTGCAACCATAATCCTTGGCTTTCTAAGTCCAAGCATATCAAAATCATCCTCTATATTATCGAAAATCTCATCTGACACAATGTTAGTGCTCAATTCAGAATTCAAAAGAAAGTACAGTCGTATAGTGATTCCACTCTTTTCGTTTCCCTTAATCTCAACAGAACTGCTCATCGCATCCTTGCCGATAAAAGGTGTTTTCTTTCCTATTTTTCCTTTTCTGTTGCATGGTACAATCTTGCTGTCCATGCTTTTCATCTTTTCGATAATAAGGTTCTTCAGGACTTCTCTGTCCACACCTATTCTTCCGTATGTGTTTTCATTAACTTTAAACATATTCCTATTATAGCATAAAAAAAGTCTTAAGCATTCCTGCTTAAGACTTAGTTCGGATATATTCACTAGATGGCACGGTTAACCTTGCCCGATCTCAGGCAGCTAGTGCATACATTTGCCTTTCTAACTCCGCCGTTCTCGCTGATTCTTACAGTCTGAATGTTAGCGTTCCACTTTCTTCTTGTGTGTATGTTTGAGTGAGAAACTGCATTTCCCGAAGTCTGGCCCTTACCGCAAACCTCACATTTTCTGGACATGTGCCGCACCTCCTTCTTCTAAAAAATACTGTGCTCTCCTGAACACGCTAATAAAATTTACCAAAAACAGATATTAAATGCAAGTATTTTTTTAACATTGTTATTCTTCTATTCATCACATATAAATAGTATAATTTTGATGTATGCGAAAATTTTATAGTAACGGAGTTATAAAAATGTCTAATACTAATGATAAATTGCATAAAAACAGAAGCAGAAGAGCAAAAATAATAATTGTTTTATTCCTGGTTATTCTATTGCTCTTTTTACTAATATCTTTATACAAGAACAGCAAATACAAACTTCTGGACAGAGCAGCATATGAAAAACAGACCGAAACAATTGCAGCTGATGCCGCTGCTTTTAATTCAAATGAAGAATTAAAGAACTATCT
>JABUTC010000046.1:0-2401 GCA_021442505.1 Mogibacterium sp.
CAACGTTCAGGGAATGCTGCCTTACGAGAATCAGGTTGCAGATTATCTGAGAAGCAATTCAGACAAGCATGTGCTCATGAAGGTCGAGCCTGTATACAAGGATGATGAACTTGTTGCCAGCGGAGTGCAGATGCAGGCCTGGTCCGTTGAGGATAAGGGAAAAAGTGTCAGCTACAACGTCTACGTTTTCAACATACAGCCGGGATACATTATCGACTATGCGGACGGAACTGTTGAAGACGACCCTGATCACCAGACAGTAATCACGCTCGAAAACAAGAAAGCCTCCTACACAGGAAAGCCGATTTCTATCGACGAGGCGAAAGTTTCGGGAAGTACGGGCGAAGTTAAATATATCTATTACACAGACGCAAACAGGAAGAACAAAACAGCCTGGAAAGACGGTGCGGAGGATTACGGAATGCCGCCTGCTAACAAGGGTACATACTATGTGGTGGCTACCGTTGCAGGAGATGCGTGGTATCCATCGGCAGCGAGCGATATGGCGGTTCTTACAATAAAGTAAATAGTTTAAGCAAGGCATCAAAGAGTTGCTTTTAAGGAGATAAAAAATGAGTCACGCAATTGAACTCAGGAAAGTATCGAAATACTATGCCGGTGAGAGCGGAGTGAGCATGGGTTTTGCCCGTGTCGATCTTTCGCTCGATATGGGCGAATTTGTCGCAATCACCGGAGAGAGCGGAAGCGGTAAATCGACTCTGCTCAACGTTATTTCGGGACTCGACAACTATGACGAGGGTGAACTCTTCGTCTTTGGCGAAGACACCAGCGGATTTCAGACCGAAGATTACGAGAGGTATCGCAAGACCTACATTGGAAATATTTTCCAGGACTTCAACCTCGTAAACAGCTACACGGTGTACCAGAACATCGAACTTGTTATGCTGCTTTCCGGCAGGAAGGCTTCGGAGTGTAAGGAGCGCATAACGGAGCTCATTGAACTTGTCGGGCTGACCGAGTACACAAAGACCAAGGCATCTAAACTGTCGGGCGGACAGAAGCAGAGAGTTGCAATCGCAAGAGCTCTGGCGAAAGATGCTCCTATTATCGTAGCTGACGAGCCGACCGGAAATCTCGACAGCGAGTCTGCAAACATAGTAATGGAAACGCTGAATCGCATTTCCAGGGAAAAACTCGTTGTAATCGTTACGCACAATTACGAGCAGGCCGAGCCGTACGTTACACGCAAGCTTACGATGCACGACGGTCGCCTTATCGAGGATAAGATGATTTCAAAATCGGTCGCAGCCGATCAGGAAGATGAAGCAGGTGAGCCATTAGATGCAGATATGGGTTTGGGTGGCGAACTCAAGCTTGGCTTCAGAAACACCTTCAATCTGCCGGCGAAATTCATACTGCTTTTCCTCGTTTATCTCTTTGTGTCGACATCGATGTTTAGCCAATATACATCGACTAAGAACGGTTTGCATTCGAGAGATATTCTCGGTTACAACCAGAACTTCAGTGACACCTGCGCCGAGAGAGTCATAGTGAGCAAGAAGGACAAGAGCGTTTTTACCGCAGATGAAATGGCGGCAATCGCAAAGATGGACAACGTCGACAAAGTGGCAGGCAACGACATAACAATTGACAGACAGTGCCTGTACGAATTTGGCGATTTTACTATGGATGGAAGAATCTATCCTCTGAGTTTTGTCGACCAGACAATGCTGACATACGGAAAGATGCCGACGGCAGCAAACGAGATTGTAGTATATGTTGATTCACTTGCAATGAACTATTCGACAATCAAGGATGCAGGTGAGAGCATAATCGGAAAAACCTGCACAGTCAAGGACTATAGCAATGGAGATTTTGCAGCGACGGGCACTACCTTCGTTATAAGCGGTGTCATAATCGATGGCGAGTCAGCAGAGGTGAATATAACCGGAAGCTCGAAGGTGTATATGGATTCGGCAGAGGCGTCGAAGATAGCTGCAACAATGCTGGCGACAACATCAAAGACGACCATTAATTACAACGGCAATAAGATCGAAAGCTCGGGTCTTCAGATGGCAATTCCTAATGCAAATGTGCCGGCAGGAAAGGCATATATTTCGGAGACTCAGGCAATAAACTTCAGCACGGATGAAAAGGTTGAGGGCAAGTATCTTGGAATTGCAGTGAGCAACACATATTACAACGACTTGCTCGAACTTAAGGTTGGCAAGGTATTCACAGAGAAAACCGTTACCGCAAATCTGGGATACGCAAAGAGCGATTATAACAAATGCCTTAACTTCATTTTCATAAATCCGGATGATTATTACAGGCTGTACAACAAGGGCGATTATCAGCTCAGCATCTATATGAAAAACGAAACAGCCTCGGAGAAAACAACGGCAGCTCTCGATGCGGCAGGCTACAAGTATCTGCTGAT
>JABUTC010000046.1:3361-8324 GCA_021442505.1 Mogibacterium sp.
GCGCCAACACTCTCGAGGTCATGAATATCATCAAGGCCATCTCGAGAGAGAGACTTGTGCTGCTCGTAACTCACGAGAGAAATATAGCTGAGTTTTACTCTGACCATGTTGCTGAAATTCTAGATGGAAAGGTAGTCAAGGCATATAACAACGACTCGTCGAAATACCTCGACTTCCAGCTTGAGAACAAGATCTACCTCAAGGATATGGCTGTACAGAAGAGCGTGAAGATGGACGGAATCAAAGCCGGATTCTACAGCGACGAAGAGAGAGAACTCGACATAAAGCTGGTTATTCGCGGCTCGAACATCTACATCGATACAGGCGGCACATACACTGTTATCGATGAAAATACAAATATCGAGATGGTAGATGACCACTACAGTGCTCTGGATGAGACCTTCTTTGAGGAGAATAAGTTCAAGTACGATGCACATCTGCCGGAGGACTTCAAGCCGAAATACACATCGCTTTATACTCCGATGAACCTGATAAGCAAGGGATTCAAGTCGGTTTCGAACTTCAAGAAAACGAAGAAATTCCTGCTGCTCGGATTTGTTTTCGCAGCGATGTTCACATTCCTTGCAATCAGCAATATTATGGGAATTTTCGACATCGATGACTCCGAGTTTGTGGTTACAAACCAGAACTATATAACGGTGAATAACACAACACACAGCACTGACCTTATGAATCAGGTTGCTTCGACTGAAGGGGCAGGCTATGTCATTCCGGGTGATTCAAAGTATTCTCTGACTCTGCCTTTGGACGACTTCCTGCAGAGCAGCCAGTTTTATACAAATATTTCGGTTTCCCTTGTTCGCTCCGATATGATTGAGGACAAGGACATAATTTACGGCAATCGTCCGCAGAATGTAAGAGAAGTCGTTCTCGACAAAATGGTAATTGATAAGGTCTTAGAGAGCGATGAGGCCAAAGGCGTAGGACTCACAAAAGTCGAGTCTTTCGTCGGCAGAAGAATCACCGTGCCGAAAGTCGGGGACTTCTGGATTTCCGGAGTGTGCGACATAAAGTCACCGTCACTTTTCGCCGATGAATCGATGCTCGGATACATTCTGACAAATGCAGAGAGCACGTCCGGCGACGGAGGCGCTGCAACGAGTGAAGACAGACAGAAGGATTCGACTCTCGCATACGGTCTCAGACCTGACACTCTTTCAATTACGAAGGGCCGTGCCCCAAGTTCGGATTATGAGGCTATTGCGAGCGAGGACCACAAGTATGACTACACTTTGAACAAGACCATCGACAAGACGGTCAACGGTCACAAGCTCACCATTGTCGGTTTCTACAAAAATGGCGGACAGGAGGACACATACTATGTCAGCGACAACACTATGCTGCTCGATTACATAGGTTCGGCGAAAATGTTCCAGGTTTATGCGAAGGATACCGGCGCATTTGAGAAGAAGTTAAGTGAGCAGGGTGTTAAATACAGCAACAACTATGACCGTGATAAGGAAACATATATGAAGAGTGTTACAAAGTCGTTAAAATCATCGACGATAGTGGCTCTTATCCTGCTTGCAATATCGCTGATTGAGATGTATCTGATGCTGAGGTCGTCCTTCCTCTCGAGAATAAAAGAGGTTGGAATAATGCGCGCAATCGGACTCAAGAAGAAGGATATCTACAGAATGTTTGCGGGCGAGATTGTTGTAATCACGGTTATTACATCGATACCGGGAATAGCTTTAATGTATTACATATTGAAGAATATTATTAAGATTACAAGCTACCTCGAATCGATGTATATGGTAACGCCTTTTGTCGCTTTGATAAGCTTTGTGCTGCTGATTGTTTTCAATCTGCTGGTAGGACTCATTCCTGTATTCAGGACGCTCAGAAAGACACCTGCAGAGATTTTGGCAAGGACGGATATATAGCGAAAAAGGTGTCAGCTGTGGTATAATGGCAAAAGATTTGAGACAGAGATTATCCGGGGGATAATCCACGAAAGGAACGAAATGGGCAAGGTAACCAAAGAAGAATACAAGGAGATGACGGGGAACTTTATCCACGACATCATCGACGAAGATTTAAAGACCGGAAAGCACACAGAAATCATTACAAGATTCCCGCCGGAGCCAAACGGATATTTGCATATCGGACATGCGAAGTCCATCTGCCTGAACTTCGGAACGGCACTTAAGTACGACGGAAGATGCAATCTCAGATATGATGACACAAACCCTGCGAAGGAAGATATGGAGTATATCAACTCAATCGAGGAAGATGTTCGCTGGCTGGGTTTTGAGTGGAACGAGAGACTTTGGGCATCCGACTATTTCGACACGATGTACGAGGCTGCTATCGAGCTCATAAAGAAAGGTAAGGCTTTCGTATGTGAACTTTCGCCTGAGCAGATTAAGGAGTACAGAGGAACTCTGACAGAGCCTGGAAAGGAGAGTCCTTACAGAAACAGAAGCATCGAGGAGAACCTTGAGCTTTTTGAGAAAATGAAGGCAGGCGAGTTCGAAGACGGCAGCATCTGCCTGAGAGCGAAGATTGATATGTCATCGCCTAACATCAATATGAGAGACCCTGTTATCTACAGAGTAGTTCATGAGACTCATCACAACACAGGTGACAAGTGGTGCATCTATCCTATGTACGATTTCGCACACCCGATCGAGGATGCAATCGAGGGAATCACTCACTCCATCTGCACACTCGAATTTGAGGATCACAGACCGCTCTACGACTGGGTTGTAAGAGAGGTCGGCTTCTGGCCGAATCCGCCTAGACAGATTGAGTTTGCAAGACTCAACATCACGACGATGATAATGTCGAAGAGATACCTCAAGAGACTCGTTGACGAGAAGCTCGTTGAGGGCTGGGATGACCCAAGACTTTCGACTATTGCCGGAATCAGAAGAAGAGGATATACACCTGAGGCAATCCGTAAATTCTGCAACGACATCGGAGTATCGAAGGCTGATTCGACTCTCGACATCGCTCAGCTCGAGTCCTGCATCAGAGATGACCTGCAGTACAAGGTTGAGTCGAGACACGTGGTTACAAACCCAATCAAGGTAATAATAGACAACTATCCTGAAGGAGAGATTGAGAACTGCCCGGTTGAGAATAACGGTAAGGTTCCTGAACTCGGCGGAAGAGAAGTTCCTTTCGGCAGGGAACTCTGGATAGACGGGGACGACTTCATGGAAATCCCGGCAAAGAAGTACTTCAGACTTTTCCCGGGAAATGAGGTTCGTTTCAAGGGTGCATACTTCATCACATGCAATGAAGTGGTTAAGAACGAAGACGGAAGCATTAAGGAGCTTCACTGCAGCTACGACCCTGCAACAAAGGGCGGAGACGGTGACCGTAAGGTAAAAGGAACTATTCATTTCGTCGAGGCAAGTACTGCCGTTAAGGTGAAGATTCGCGAGTACGGATATCTCATGAAGGAGAACGAAGAGGGCAAACTCGAGTTTGACCCTGAGTCACTCAAGGAGACCTGGGGATACGCTGAGCCTTCAATCGCTGATGCCAAGGCCGGCGAGAGATTCCAGTTCTTCAGAAAAGGATATTATATTGCAGACACAAAGCTCACAACAGATGATGAGAAAGTATTTAACAGCATCGTAGGTCTCAAGAGCTCGTGGAAGTAGGATTTTAAGTCGCCTGCCGTATGATGCGGCGGGCGATAAATATTAGGAGAGAGAATGCAGGGATTCATAACAGCGATAACGGGATTTTCACAGAGCTTTCCCGCAATAGCGAGCCTGATGACAACCATCTTCAGATGGGTTTTTGTCGTGCTTGCCCTGTACATTCTCATCAGGTGCATACTCTCTCTGCTTTCGACAAGAGCGACACCGGAGGTCTGGGCATATCTCTATGTCAGGGACGGTCAGAGTTATCCGATAACTCACTGGGAGAACATTATAGGGCGCTCCAGATCGGCTGATCTCACAATTCCGGTGAAAACAATTTCAAAGAACCATGCGATGCTCTGCCGACTTGGCGACGACGGCTGGATGTTCAAGGATCTCGATTCAAAGAACGGCACCATCATAAACGGCATGAAGCTGAAGCCCGGTAAGCGCTACCTCATTCATCCCGGCGATGAAATCGTAATGGGTGGAGTATTTTGCACGGTTGCCGCAATGAGTGTCGAGGAGAGCATCAACATTCACCATATGAGAAGTATGGACAAGGAGCCGGTTGCCCCTTGGAAAATACTCGTAGCAATTACTGCTTTCCAGTTCCTGACTGCCATTCAGCTGATACTGGGAATGAAGGAGGCGATTACAGCATCTGCGCTTCTTTCAATCGTCCTTCTCTGTGTGGTGATGTGGACTTATGTCACAGTATTCAAAAGCTTCGGGCGAAAAGGTTTCGAGATGGAGATGATAGCTTTCTTCATGTCGACAATCAATCTTGCCGTGACAATTTCGTCAGCGCCTGAAGAGGCAATGAAGCAGCTCATCTGTATGATTATTGGAATTGTGCTGATGATATTCATGTGCCTTGTAATGAGAGACCTGACGAGGACGAAAAAGATCAGACCTGTGCTTGCAATCCTTTCCGTAGGTCTTCTGATTTTCAACCTGGTGTTCGGAACACTCAAATACGGTGCTGCAAACTGGGTATACATAGGCGGCTTTTCGTTCCAGCCATCGGAACTTGTTAAGCTGGCTTTCATCTGCATAGGTGCGGCAACGCTCGAGGAACTTTTTAACAAGAGGAATCTGTATCTCTATGCGGGCTTCTCCCTGTTCTGTCTCGGCTGTCTCGCACTTATGGGAGACTTCGGAACGGCACTTATATTTTTCGCAACATTCCTTGTAGTATCTTTCCTTAGAAGCGGCGACTTCTCAAAGATGATTCTGACAGTAGTCGGAGCCGGCATTCTGGGAATTCTGGTGCTCAGGTTCAAGCCATACATCGCATCGAGATTTGCAGCCTGGGGACATGTGTGGGAATTTGCTGA
>JABUTC010000046.1:8678-12132 GCA_021442505.1 Mogibacterium sp.
GTCATGGGCGATGCTTGCATATTTCAAGGCGGCGGATATGCGAAAAGACGCCAGCCTTGCGATACGACGACACAACCACGAGGCGGTCCGGGACTTTGTAGAGTAAAGATTTAATTAGTGAAAAAGGACGAAGTGTATGCGTAAACTTGAAAGAAGAGCGGGAATATGTCTTTTGCTCGCAACGGTGCTGTTTCTTGGCATCGTAGTTTTCTGCTGGCGCTTTGTCACAAACGGCGGACAGTGGGCCGGTTTTTACGGCAACTCGCAGATATACACAAACGGGCAGCTTAACCGTGGAACGATTTACGACAGAAACGGAAATCTTCTGATTAACTGCACACCGGACGGAATACAGTACCCTGATGATTCGGCGATGAGAAAGGCGACTGTGCACGTAGTCGGAGACCCTAAGGGAAATGTTTCGACGGGAGCTATCAATATGTGGAAGGCCGAGCTCATCGGATACGATATTCTGAACGGAACATACAACTCAAAGGCTGAGGGCAAGACTATCACGCTGTCTGTGGATGCTGCTGCAAACAGGACGGCATACAACGCGCTTGGTGGAAGAGAGGGAACTGTCGGAGTATTCAACTACAAGACCGGCGAGATTATGTGCATGGTCAAGACACCGACTTTTGACCCGGCGGGAGAAGAGCCTGAAGATCCGAATTCCTCGGTATACTTCAACACCTTCCTGATGGGAGCACTGACACCGGGATCGACGTTCAAGCTCGTGACATCGGCGGCGGCCTATGACACACTCGGAAATATAGATGGCTTCACTTTTACCTGCGACGGAGTAAATGAGTTTGAGGGCGAAAAGATTCGCTGTGTAGGCACGCACGGAACAGTGAACTTCGAGCAGGCGCTTGCGAAGTCATGCAACGGAGCTTTCGGTGAGCTGTCAAGAGAGGTTGGAGCACGCACGCTTGCAGACTATGTCGATGCAGTTGGTCTTACATCGTCGATAAATGTTGACGGAATAAAGACGGCAAAAGGAAGCTTCGACTTCCCTAGGGATAATGATGTTCTTCTCAGCTGGGCGGGCATAGGTCAGCACCAGGATCTTGTTAATCCTTGTGCAATGATGGTTTACGTCGGCTCGATTGCAAACGAGGGACAGGCTGTACAGCCAACCCTGCTGAAGAGTTCAAACTTCCTGAAGACTATGACAAGCAAGTCGCTTGGTCAGTACCTTGATGCCGGCACTGCAAACAAGCTCAAGGAAATGATGAAGAACAATGTGCAGACTACTTACGGAGAAGATAATTTCTCAGGACTCGATATCTATGCGAAGTCGGGAACTGCAGAGGTTGGAGACGCATCGGACTCATGGTTTGTCGGCTTCATTCAGGACGAGAACCACCCTTACGCATTTGTTGTATGGGTTAAGGACGGTGGCACGGGATATCAGACCTGCGGCCCTATCGCAAGATCGGTGCTGAACACATTAATAGCGAACAACTAGAGGCATAACACTAATCGGGATGCCGTGATAGTGGGTGAAAAGAACGGGCGAAAGCCCGTTTTTGCATGCGCGAAATTTTACAAACATTTGACGGCACTGTGGTTTTGTGCTTTACACGACGATTTTAGAATGCAGTTGTAGAAAGAAAAAATCCAAATAATAAGAACAAGTAAAGGAGAAGCATTTCTATGAACAAGAAACTTATAGGAATTATGTTAGTGGCAGTTCTCGCACTTGCAACATTCACAGGCTGCGGATCAAAGTCAAGCGTAGAGGGCTCGGTATCAACAGACGGTTCAACTTCAATGGAGAAGGTAATCGGAGCTCTTGGTGAGTCATTTATGGAGAGCAACAGTAAGGTTTCATTCACATATAACCCAACAGGTTCCGGAAGCGGAATCACTGCAGTAGCAGAGGGTCGTTGTGACATTGGTCTTTCAAGCCGTAACCTCAAGGACGAAGAGAAGCAGAAGGGGCTCACAGAGACAGTTCTTGCTTACGACGGAATCGCTATCGTTGTAAACCCTGAGAACAAGGTTGAGGATCTCACAGTTGAGCAGATTGCTTCAATCTTCAAGGGTGAAGTTACTAACTGGAAAGAAGTTGGCGGTGCAGATGCTGAAATCGTACTCATCGGACGTGAGGCAGGAAGCGGCACAAGAGACGGATTCGAGTCAATCACTAAGACTGAGGATGCCTGCAAGTACAGACAGGAACTCACATCAACAGGTGACGTTATCACAACTGTAGCAGGAAATCCTAATGCAATCGGATACGCTTCACTGGCATCAGTTAAGGAAACAGTAAAGGCCCTTAAGGTTGGTGGAATTACACCAAGCGAGGACACAATCAAGGATGGAAGCTATACAGTTCAGAGACCTTTCGTACTTGTAACAAAGGAAGGTGCAGAGCTGTCAGCTGCAGCACAGGCATTCTATGATTTCGTACTCAGCAAGGATGCAAGAAGCATCATCAGCGAAGCAGGAGTAGTTCCGGCAAACTAAAAAAATAGTTTTATGCAATGTCTGCGGCCCTGCAGCAAAGGGCCGCGTATTGCATTTACGGAGGTGTAATTTCGTGAACAATCGCAAACAACTTACAGAAAACATAATACACGGAGTCTTCCTTATTCTTGGACTGATTACGGTCGGCTGCGTGCTTTTGATCACAATATATCTGCTCATAGCCGGTATTCCGGCAATAGGAAAGATAGGTCTTGTAGACTTTCTCTTTGGGACAAAGTGGACGCCGACGGCCAATGATAAAATGTACGGCATTCTGCCTTTTATTCTGACAAGTGTTTACGGAACGACCGGCGCGATAGTAATAGGAGTGCCGATTGGATTTTTCACAGCGGTATATCTTGCAAAAATTGCGAGCCCAAAGCTTAAGTCGATAGTTGGGACTGCCGTGAGTCTGCTCGCAGGAATTCCATCGGTAGTTTACGGCCTTGTCGGCATGCTTGTACTTGTACCGGGAATCAGAAAGGCTTTTAACCTGCCTGATGGTGCCAGCCTTTTCGCAGCAATCATTGTGCTTGCCGTAATGATTCTCCCATCGATTATCAACGTTTCACTTACCGCACTTGAAGCAGTTCCACCTGAATACGAGGATGCTTCTCTCGCACTTGGTGCTACACCTATAGAAACATACTTCAAGGTGTCCGTTCCTGCAGCAAGAAGCGGCATTGCCGCAGCTGTTGTACTTGGAGTCGGACGTGCTATCGGCGAAGCAATGGCCGTAATCATGGTATCCGGAAACGTAGTAAATATGCCATCTCTTTTCCAGAGTGTTCGTTTTCTCACAACAGCAGTATCCAGCGAAATGTCATACGCTGTAGACGGAAGCCTTCACCAGCAGGCGCTTTTCTCAATTGCCCTGGTGCTCTTCCTCTTCATAATGCTGATTAATGCGACGCTGAATCTGCTGCTTAAACGTGGAAGGAAGTGAGAAAAATGAATGGTGAAATCGGAACAAAGAGAA
>JABUTC010000046.1:13239-15878 GCA_021442505.1 Mogibacterium sp.
TTTCCAATGAGTATCTACGATAATATCGCTTACGGTCCTAGAACTCACGGCATTACAAACAAGGCTATGCTGGATGAGATAGTTGAACGTTCGCTGAAGGGTGCTGCAATCTGGGACGAGGTCAAGGACCGTCTTAAGAAAAGTGCTCTCGGACTTTCGGGAGGACAGCAGCAGAGACTGTGCATAGCAAGAGCGCTTGCAGTTGAACCGGATGTACTTCTTATGGACGAGCCAACCAGTGCACTTGACCCGATTTCAACTTCAAAGATTGAGGACCTGGCTCAGGAGCTCAAGAAGGATTATACAATCGTAATGGTTACGCATAATATGCAGCAGGCTGTACGTATATCAGACCAGACTGCATTCTTCCTTCTCGGAGACCTGATAGAGTACGGCGACACAGAAGTAATTTTTGACAGACCTACAGACAAGAGAACAGAAGATTATATAACGGGGAGGTTCGGATAGAATGAGAAACAGATTTGACGAACAGCTTGCCAAGCTGAAACACAACCTGATTAATATGGGGGCTATGTGCGAGGAAGCTATCGCTCTTGCAGCATCTGCTCTTATAGATGGTGAAGAGGCAACAAAAGATAAGGTTATAAGCCTTGATTCTGAGATTGACCAGATGGAAAGGGATATCGAATCGTTGTGCCTGAAACTTCTCCTTCAGCAGCAGCCTGTTGCAAGAGACCTGAGACAGATTTCTGCAGCGCTAAAGATGATTACAGATATTGAGCGTATAGGCGATCAGGCTTCTGATATCGTGGAGATTATTCCTGCGCTTGGTGGACGCACCGTAAGTGAGTGTGAGTATATAGCTCAGATGGCAGAAGCTACGACGAAAATGGTTAATGAGAGTATCGAGGCCTTTGTTCAAAGCGATTTAAGTATGGCTACGCATGTGATAGAATATGATGACATAGTTGATGACTACTTTGACCGAGTTAAGAAATCGCTCATTCATATGATAGCAGAGAACAGGGCGGACGGAGAGTATGCTCTCGACCTCCTGATGATAGCGAAGTACTTCGAGAGGATTGGAGATCATGCTACCAACATCGCAGAATGGGTTGAGTTCTCAGTAACAGGAATTCACCGCTCTTCAGAGCTTAATGCGGAGGACAATAAATGATTTGGTGCGTTGAGGATGATGCCGGAATTAGGGACATCGAAGTTTACACATTAAATTCAACAGGCTTTGAAGCAAGAGGCTTCTCCAATGGAGAGGAGCTTTTTGCTGCACTTGAAAATGAAAAACCAGAGCTCATAATACTCGACATTATGCTACCCGGCGAGGACGGAACTGAGATTCTCAGCACGCTCAAAAAGAGGGCAGATACCTGCAACATTCCTGTAATTATGGCGACTGCAAAAGGCAGTGAGTTTGACAAGATTCAGGGACTCGACGGAGGTGCGGACGATTATCTCGTAAAGCCGTTTGGCATGATGGAGATGGTGAGCAGGGTAAAAGCCGTTCTCAGACGCTGCAGACAGACGGCAAGCCAGAACGTACTTAGCCTCGGAGATCTTGTTATGAATCTAGATGAGCACACCGTTATGGTGGATGGCGAGAGGATACAGCTCACTTATAAGGAATATGAAATACTCAGACTTTTCCTCAACAATCCGGGGATAGTTTTCACAAGAGACCAACTCTTTGCAAATGTGTGGGGTATGGATCACATAGCTGAGAGCCGTACGGTAGATATGCATATCAGAACATTGAGAAAGAAAATCGGCAGATATGGCGAATTTATCGAAACCGTGCGAAATGTCGGATACCGTATGGAGGCAACTAAATGACAAAAAGAATTTTTCGCTCGATAATTCTGGTCGCTTTTGTAGTGCTTCTATCCTGCTTTGCACTTTTCCTCGGAGTGCTGTATCAATACTTCGGCTCAGTTCAGTCAGACCAGCTCAAGAATGAACTTACTTTTGCGGTAAATGGAGTCGAAACTGAAGGGATGACATACCTCAACAGCCTTGAGGTTAACAATTGCCGACTTACCCTCGTGGATGAGAACGGCAAGGTACTATATGATAATGTAAGCGACCCTGCAAAAATGGAAAATCACGCAGACCGTGAGGAAATCATAGAGGCGATGAAGACGGGATACGGCGAGAGTTCCCGTTACTCATCAACACTTACGGAGCAGACACTGTACTATGCACGAAAACTTTCTAATGGTTCGGTTCTTCGAATCTCCGTAAGCCGCATGACGACATTGTCGTTGGTGCTTGCGATGATGCAACCGTTTTTCTTCGTAGTAGGACTTGCGCTGATTCTTTCACTCTTCCTCGCATCAAGGCTTTCCAAGAAAATCATGAAGCCGCTCGAGGACATCAATTACGACAGACCCCTTGAGAACGATACTTATGAGGAACTTGCACCAATTCTTACCCGCATGGAGCAACATCACAACATGATTAAGAACCAGAGGGAGGAACTGCTAAGCAAGAAGAAGGAGTTTACCGCAATTACCAAGCGTATGCAGGAGGGTCTGGTGCTTCTCAATGCAAAAGGTGAGATTCTAAGTATCAATCCGGCTGCAGAGGATTTCTTTGAAACGGATAGAAAAGCCGAGGGTAGTGATTTTATAACTATAGAAAGAAGTAAAACAATTAAAAAAAAT
>JABUTC010000047.1 GCA_021442505.1 Mogibacterium sp.
TCACGGAACGGCATGCCTTTTACCGTGAGGTAATCGGCGAGATCTGTCGCATTGATATAACCCTTCTTAACAGCCTCGAGCATAGCATCCGCATTAACCTTCATCTCATCGAGCATCGGAATGTAAACCTCGATGCACTTCTTTACGGTGTCAATGGCATCGAAGACCATCTCTTTTTCCTCCTGCATATCCTTGTTGTATGCAAGCGGAAGCCCCTTAAGAATTGTAAGAAGAGCAACCAGATCTCCGTAAACCCTGCCGGTCTTGCCGCGGCAAAGTTCCGCCATATCAGGGTTCTTTTTCTGCGGCATAATCGACGAACCTGTGGTGAACGCATCCGAAAGTGTCACAAAGCCGAACTCGCTGCTTGACCAGAGCACCAGTTCCTCCGAAAAACGGCTGAGGTGCATCATCAGTGTTGCGGCACAGCTCACAAATTCCACGCAGAAATCCCTGTCCGAAACTCCGTCGATGCTGTTCTGTGCAATTCCGTCAAAACCGAGTATGCTCGCCTCGAACTCACGATTTGTGTTGTAAGTCGTTCCCGCGAGTGCACATGAACCGATAGGCGAAATATTTGTACGCTTTCTGCAGTCCTTGAGTCTGTCGATGTCGCGAAGGAGCATCATCGCATAGGCCATCATATGATGGGCGAAAAGTATCGGCTGCGCTCTCTGAAGATGCGTATATCCCGGCATAATCGTATCCTGGTTTGCCTTCGCCTGCTTGAGTATTACCGCAAGCAGTTCCTCGAGCATCTCGATAATCTCGTCGATTTCCTTCATTACATACATACGAAGGTCGAGAGCAACCTGATCGTTTCTGCTTCTTGCTGTATGAAGCTTCTTGCCGACATCACCGATTCTCTTTGTCAGTTCCTGCTCGACGAACATATGGATGTCTTCGCAGCTCATGTCAAACTCGAGAGCACCGCTCTGGAGATCCTCGAGAATGCCCTGAAGACCTGCAAGAATCTTTTCACCGTCGGAAAGGCTGATGATGCCCTGTTTTGCGAGCATCACGGCATGTGCCATGCTTCCCTCGATGTCCTGCACGTACATCCTGTTATCTACACCTATTGAAGAGTTAAAATCATCTGCAATAGGACTGGTGTCGCCACCAGTCCTTCCAGCCCACATTTTTGCCATTAGAGCATTCCTTTCTCAAGCAGTGCCTGAACTGTGAGAGGCATACCCCAGAGGTTGATGAATCCTTCAGCCTGCTTCTGGTCGTAGTCGCTCTCACCGAATGTTACGAGGTTCTCTGAGTAGAGTGAGTAAGGTGAAGTTGTTCCTGCAGGGATGATATTTCCCTTGTAGAGCTTCAGCTTAACCGAACCTGTAACGTTCTTGTTCGACTCGTTTGCGAAAGCAGTAAGTGCCTCCTGAAGAGGTGAATACCACTTTCCGTTGTAAATCATATCTGCGTAGTCAACAGCGAGCTTCTGCTTAACGTGCAGTGTGTCTCTGTCAACTGTAATCATCTCGAGCTGCTCGTGTGCGAAGTAGAGAATTGTTCCGCCAGGAGTCTCATATACGCCACGGTCCTTCATTCCTACGAGACGGTTCTCTACGATGTCGATGATTCCGATTCCGTTAGCTCCGCCAACCTCGTTGAGCTTCTCGATAATCTTCGAAGCCTTCATCTTCTCGCCGTTGAAAGCAACAGGTGCGCCTGCCTCGAAATCGATAGTTACGTAAGTTGGCTCATCCGGTGCCTTGTAAGGCGAAACGCTCATCTCGAGGAAACCTTCCTTATCAAGATCAGGCTCGTTAGCAGGATCCTCGAGGTCGAGTCCCTCATGGCTGAGGTGCCAGAGGTTCTTGTCCTTTGAATAGTTTGTCTCTCTCGAAATCTTCAGAGGAACATTGTGTGCCTCAGCGTAGTCGATTTCCTCGTCACGGGACTTGATATCCCACTCACGCCATGGAGCGATAATCTTCATCTCAGGAGCAAAGCGCTTGATAGCGAGCTCGAAACGAACCTGGTCGTTACCCTTTCCTGTAGCTCCGTGGCAGATAGCGTCTGCACCTTCCTCGATAGCGATTTCAGCGAGCTTCTTTCCGATTACAGGACGAGCGAATGCTGTTCCGAGAAGATACTTCTCATACTTAGCTCCCATCTTGAGTGAAGGAATGATTACCTCATCTACCATCTCATCTACGAGGTCGGCAACGATGAGTTTTGAAGCTCCTGTCTTGAGAGCCTTCTCCTCGAGTCCCTCGAGCTCGTCTGCCTGTCCAACGTTTCCTGAAACTGCGATAATCTCAGGGTCGTTGTAGTTCTCCTTGAGCCAAGGAATGATGATTGATGTATCAAGTCCGCCTGAATATGCGAGTACGATTTTCTTAATTTCTTTTGCCATTTTGTTCACCGCTTTCTTTGTCTATATTAAATCTCAATTATTATACTAAATTGTTGCTACCATTACAGCCTTGATTGTATGGAGTCTGTTCTCTGCCTCGTCGAAAACCACCGACTGCTCGCTCTCGAACACCTCGTCTGTAACCTCAAGTTCTGCATACTTGAATTTTTCATGAACTTCCCTTGCGACCGAAGTCTTGAGGTCGTGGAATGCAGGCAGGCAGTGCATGAAGATTGTCTCAGGCTTAGCTGCATCCATGAGTTTCTTGTTTACCTGGTAAGGCATGAGGTCTGTAAGTCTCTCAGCCCAGATGTAGTCAGGCTCTCCCATCGATACCCATACGTCTGTGTAGATTACATCAGCGTCCTTAACTGCCTCATACGGATCAGTGATAAGTTCAACCGAACCGCCTGTCTCCTTGCAGATCTCCTTGCACTTCTCAACGAGTTCTGCCGATGGGAAATATTTCTCAGGGCTGCATGCCACATAGTGCATTCCCATCTTAGCGCATCCAACCATCATCGAGTTGCCCATGTTGAACTCAGCGTCTCCCATGAAAACGAGTTTCACGCCCTGAAGTTTGCCAAGATGCTCCTTGATGGTGAGAAAATCCGCAAGAATCTGTGTAGGATGTGCCTCGTCTGTCAGACCGTTCATTACAGGTACTCCTGCGTATTCTGCCAGAGTCTCAACTCTCTCCTGCTCGAAACCTCTGTACTCGATAGCATCAAACATTCTTCCGAGAACTCTTGCCGTATCAGGAATGCTCTCCTTCTTGCCGATCTGCGAAGAAGTAGGATCGAGATAAACCGTGTTCATTCCGATATCATATGCCGCAACCTCGAAAGCGCATCTTGTTCTTGTGCTTGACTTCTCGAAAATCAGTGCAAGATTCTTGCCCTGGTGTGTTACGTGTGGAATGCCGGCCTTCTTCTTTGCCTTCAGATCAGCAGCGAGGTCAATCATATACTCGAGCTCTTCAGGTGTGAAGTCCATCAGCTTCAGGAAGTTTCTGTTCTTAAGATTCATCTTCATTTCTCCTTTACTAGTGCCTCTTTTTAATACCCGTAAAAACAGCGGCATGTGCCGCGTTTTGGTTTCTTTTGTTTTATACATAGTAGTGTATATTTATGCGACACGCTTGTCAAGGCATTTTCGCATAATTTCAGCAAAAAAGAGCGGTTTTTTGCGAACCGCTCTTTTGTATATTCTTGCATACAATTTCGTACAAGACTTAGAGTGTCAAATCGCCGTCCTTAACCCAGCCGAGTTTCCTGCATCCCATGTTTATAATCGGGCAGATTACCGCAGGAAGAATGAAGCTGATCATGATAAGTCCGAGCCAGTCCATGCCTGTGATTGCTGTCTTGACACCTGCCTCTATGTCGGCAACCCAGCCTGAATAAACTCCAATCTGTCCTACCAGACCGCAGGTTCCCATTCCCGACGAAACAGGTGCTCCGTTCATCTGGAGTTTGAAAACGCATGTTGCAATCGGGCCTGTGATAGCTGCCGTAAGAGTCGGAGCTATCCAGATGCGCGGATTCTTGACGATGTTTCCCATCTGCAGCATCGAAGTTCCAATGCCCTGTGAAATGAGTCCGCCCCACTTGTTTTCCTTAAATGACATTACAGCAAAGCCAACCATCTGTGCACAGCAGCCTGCAACTGCAGCTCCGCCCGCAAGTCCTGTAAGTCCGAACGCTGCGCAGATAGCCGCAGACGAAATAGGAAGAGTAAGTGCCATTCCAACGATTACTGCTACGAGTATTCCCATCATGAAAGGCTGTAGTTCTGTTGCCCACATTATGAGGTTTCCAACCTTCATCGCAAGCGCTCCGATTGGAGGTGCCAGCACTGCAGACAGTGCAACGCCTACTCCGACCGTCACAATAGGCGTAACGAGTATGTCGATTTTTGTCTCACCTGCAACCACCTTGCCGATTTCTGTTGCGATGATTGCAATGAAAAGTACCGCAAGCGGGCCTCCCGCGCCGCCGAGACCGTTCGCCGCGAAGCCGACCGGAATCAGGGAGAAAAGAACCATGTTCGGTGCTTTTAGCGCGTAGGCAATTGCCACTGCCATTGCCGGACCTGTCATTGCGATACAGAGCCCGCCGACTGTATAGCCGACGCCGTTAATAGTTGCAACCGGCTCCGTCAGAATGCCGATGCCGAACTGAGTACCAATCGTGTTGATGATTGTTCCTACAAGAAGGGAACAAAAAAGACCCTGGGCCATAGCACTCAAAGCATCGATGCCGTAGCGCTTACCCGAGATCTCGATATTCTTCCTCTTAAGGAAGTCTTTTGCAGAATTCTTTGCCATTAAAAAATCCTCTCACTATGCTCCATTTACCGTTGAGCGAAACAAAATAATTTGATGCCCCAATTACCGTTGAGCATAATGAACAGGAATGTTCAAGGAGATTATAACACATTTTTTGCGAAAAATCATTGAACTTTGAATTATCAAGTAATATAATCTCGTTGTCGCAAATATCCGGGGAATTAGCTCAGCTGGGAGAGCACCTGCCTTGCACGCAGGGGGTCAAGGGTTCGAG
>JABUTC010000048.1:0-5529 GCA_021442505.1 Mogibacterium sp.
ACCATGACGGACATTTCAAGGGTAGACAAAAAGCCATCGTAATACGCTCCGAAGCACATTATTACATAAGGTGCTATCGCACAGACTATTGCAATAAGGCAGACCCATGCGACTATAAGGCTTTCCCTGGGCTTTATGCTTTTGCGCCTGAAGTATTCCGCCTGCATGACTGCCGTAAGCATTGCCATGATATAGCAGAAACCCGGTATCAGATACAGCATAATCGTCATGCTTGCTTTGTCTGACCATAGATACAGCCCGCCGGTGTACAGTCCAAAAATGCAGAGGAACGTACCGATTACCAGTATGATTGCCTCAATTACGCTGAGTTTGTAAGCTTTTCTCAATAACATGCCGTTTCACCTTCTTCTGCTTTCTCCAGGACCTCGTCGAATATTTTTATCCAGTCCTCTTTTGTTCCGGCGCCTGACTTCGCTTCAATCGCCTTTCCTGTTCTGTCTACAAAAACAGTGTACGGAAATGCCGTTGCGGCCTTTTTTACGTATTTGTTTCCGAAGGACTCCGACGGAAACATCATGGTATATTCCAGATTGTCTTTCTTTACGATTGCCTTTGCCTCTTTATCCAGCGCTGCCCTTTTCGTCTCATCCGTATTGTAAATCGGGACTCCTCTGGAACCCGCGCAAAGGCCTATAATCTGGAGACCTTTATCACCGTACTCCTTCGACAGCTCCGACAGCTCCGGCATTTCATTGATGCACGGATGGCAGTCGGTTGCCCAGATATTAATCATTGTTACTGTCGCGTCGTTAAAAACATCGGCGCTTATTTCCTTACCGTCGAAATCGGTGCCGCCGAAGTATTTGTACAGTTCGTTCTCAATCACCTGAACCTCGCTGCGCAGATTCGAGTCTGCACGATACCCGGTGAAAACTATCACTGTTACGGATATTACGGCTACTAAAGCCAGAATAAGAATTTTCTTTACAATACCCATGTTTCGATATGCCCCCTCCTGTAATTTCTTCTGTTTGATATCACCGAACATTATACCATTATTTCACGTTTTCTATGGTGTGTTTTTCTATTATTTTTGTTATTTCTCTTCTTCCATGAATGCTCTGGCCGTTTCCTCGATTGCCTCCGCATGTCCTTTCATTTCCCTGCCTTCCGTCATCTCGGTCCTGTGAATCTCCTCAAGTCCGTCGAGGAAGGCTGCTGCGTCCTCTCTGCTCTTCAGCTTCTTGTCGACGCTTTCTCTGTACCTGTAAAAAGGCATTGCCATCATTTCCTCTGCGAGCGTGACTGCATCCTGAAGTTCCTCACCTGCCGAAAGCTCATCTGTGTCAATTCTTACCGGCATACACCTTGAACGAACCGTGGATAGAAGGCTGTCCTCGCTTGCCACACCGAGGATAATCACCACATCGTCCTCCGGTTCTTCGAGGGTCTTGAGAAGTTTGTTCTGCACTATCTCGGAGAGCTTCTCCGCATCTTCGATAATGCCGACCACTCTGCTGCCGTAAGCGCCCATTGCGATTCTTGAACTGAAGGCCGTCGCATCATCTGCGGTATATCCCGACTTGCCCGAGCACTCCATGTATATCACATCCATGTTAGTGCCGGCCTCTAGTCTCCTGCAGCTGCCGCATTCTCCGCAGCGGGAGCCATCATTCTTTGGTTTCTCGCAGAGAATGTCCGCGGCAAAAAGTCTTATCTTTTCGCCCCTCTCCTGCGAGCTGCCGCCCTGTATGATGTACGCATGCGCCGCACTGCTTCCGTCTCTTATTCTCGATGCTATTTTGCCAAGCAGTTCTGCCATTATGCGCCTTTCTTTAAATGCCCTTATCTTCGCAGAGCTTCTCGAGCCTGCTGTAAATGTCGTCTCTGATTTCTTCTATGCTGCGGTTAGCGTCTATTACCTGTATTCTCTCCGGGTTTGCCGCAGCCACAGCCTTGTAACCGTTGTAAACTCTGTAGTGAAAATCCATCTTCTCGAGTTCCAGCCTGTCGCTTTCGCCCCTTTCGCCCACGCGCGCCTTGCCGATTTCCGGATCGAGGTCCAGGAAAATTGTCATGTCAGGCAGTGTGTCGTCTACGGCATATGCGTTAACCTTTTCGACCATATCTCCAAGCTTTCTTCCGTATGCCTGATAGGCTATGCTCGAATCTACGAACCTGTCACAGATGATGACCTCGCCTGCTTCGAGTGCCGGCTTTATGAGCTCTGAAACTATCTGCGCTCTTGCTGCCGCATAAATGAGCATTTCCGTTACAGGATTCATTGCAGCGTTTTCCTTGTCGAGCAGGATTTCCCTTAACTTCTCCGAGATTGCCGTTCCTCCGGGCTCCCTCGTCATGATTGGTGTGATGCCTTTCTGCTCGAAAAACTTTTTTACGTATTCTATCTGTGTCGACTTGCCGGCTCCGTCCGAACCTTCAAGCGATATGAAAAGTCCTTTGCTCATCTTCTTCTCGATTTCTTCCTTTTACTTGAGTTTGCTGATACGTATTTTGCGCACTGATAAAACAGATATCCGCACAGCAGTGCCACCGGCAAAGCCAGAAGCAGAACAAAGAATATTTTGACTATGGCCATTTCTTCTCCCGTCCAAACTCCGATATTTCGGCTATTTTACATACATAGCAATTATACCATAAAATTGCATATCTTTGCCCCGTATTATATNTTCTCCCGTCCAAACTCCGATATTTCGGCTATTTTACATACATAGTGATTATACCATAAAATTGCATATCTTTGCCCCGTATTATATAATTAAGCCACTATTGTATTTATTCATTTTGCAAGGAGAAAATGATGACTTTTAAGGATTTAAGCGAACTGATTTATTCAGAAATTACACTCACTCCCGAGGATTATGAGACCAGATACCCGGCTCGTGATTTCCCTGCCGGTGCCAAGGTTACAAGGCTTGTTCCAAGCCCTACGGGATTTATTCATCTCGTAAACCTCTACGGAGCTTTCGTGGACGAAAGACTCGCTCATCAGAGCGGCGGAACCTTCTATCTTCGTATAGAAGATACGGACGATAAGCGCTTTGTTGAGAATGCCGTTGAGACCATCATCACTTCGCTCGAATTTTTCGACATACGCTTCGACGAGGGCGTGACCGAAAACGGCGACATCGGTGAGTACGGCGACTACACGCAGAGCCACAGAGGCGAGATATACAGATGCTTCGCCAAGAAGCTTTTGGCAGAGGGAAAGGCTTACCCTTGCTTCCTGACCGAGGAGGAAATCTCTGCAACCCGTGAAAAGCAGGAGGCTATGAAGATTGCTCCCGGCATCTATGCGGGCTGGTCGAAGTACAGAGACTGGGACAAGGACGAGGCTCTCGCTTCCGAGGTTGAGGCGAAAATCAAAGCAGGCGATCCTTTCGTTATCCGACTGAAGTCGCAGGGCGTTCCTAATGCGTCGGGCGATGAACTCAAGAGAAACACTGTTGTGGATGCAATCAGAGGAAAGCTCGAGGTTCCTGAGAACTTCCAGGATGTTGTAATCATCAAGACCACAGGCATTCCGACTTACCACTTCGCACACGTGGTTGACGATCATCTTATGAGAACCACGCACGTTGTCAGAGGAGAGGAGTGGCTGCCGTCACTTCCGATACACGTGGAGCTTTTCGCCGCACTCGGCTGGGAACCTCCGGTTTACTGCCACACTGCGCAGCTTATGAAAATCGGCGAAGACGGAAACAAGAGAAAGCTTTCGAAGAGAAAGGACCCGGAGCTGTCGCTTGATTACTACAGAGATCAGGGCTACCACCCTGCTGCAGTCAGAGAGTATCTGCTCACTATCCTTAACTCGAATTACGAGGAGTGGAGAATCGAGAATCCAGATGCCCCGATTGACGAGTTCGAATTTACGACGGAGAAAATGTCTTCGTCCGGTGCGCTTTTCGACCTCGACAAGCTGAACGATGTCAGCAAGAATACCCTGCTCAAAATTCCGGCAGCGGAAATCGCTTCGTTCCTGAAGGGCTGGTCCGAAGAGTTTGCGCCTGAGTACGCTTATGTGTTCAAGGATATGGCACTGCTCGAGCAGATTCTCGACCTGGGTCGCCACGATGCGAGACCAAGAGCCGATCTGGTTTATGCCCGTCAGATTATGGACTTCATCAGCTATTTCTTCGAGGAGTCGTTTGAAATCGTGGACGAGTATCCTGCCGAAGCTGCTGCTGACGCAAATGAGATTCTGAAGCGTTATCTCGAAGGCTACGACCACAGCGATGATAACGAGCAGTGGTTCAACAAAATCCGCGAGATGGCCGTGGAGCTCGGCTATGCGGCAAAACCTAAGGATTTCAAGAAGAATCCGGATGATTACAAGGGACATGTCGGCCATGTCAGCACGGTTGTAAGAATTGCTCTTATGGGTCGTGCGCAGTCACCGGATGTCTGGACTATACAGCAGATTATGGGCGAAGAGCTCGTAAGAAACAGAATTGAGAGGTGTCTGTAATGCCTGCAAAAGAACCTATTTTAATCATTATGGCTGCCGGAATGGGCAGTCGCTACGGCGGAAACAAGCAGCTCGACTGCATCAGCGAACAGGACGATATCATCATGGATTTCTCGCTTTATGATGCGTGGAAAGCCGGTTTTAAAAGAGTGATTTTCATCATTAAAAAGGACTTCGAGGAGACTTTCAAGTCACACATCGAGCCTCGCGCAGGCAAGGTGATGGAGACCCACTATGTTTACCAGGAGCTCACAGACATTCCTTCCGGTTTCTCGATTCCTGAGGGCAGAGTAAAACCATGGGGAACAGGCCACGCCGTATATTCGGCAAGAAATATTGTGGATGCGCCTTTTGCGGTTATCAACGCGGACGACTATTACGGACGCACAGCTTTCGAGCTCATCTATGATTTTCTTAAGAACAAGGCTGACGCTTCTCACAACTGCATGGTCGGATTCATGGTTGAAAATACTCTCTCCGAAAACGGCGGAGTATCCCGCGGAATCTGCCACGGCAGCGAGGGCTTTTCGGGCTATCTCACAGATATCGAAGAGCATCTCGAGGTTCAGCTGAACAAGGACGGTGAAAATGTCGGTCTCATTACAGGCGTTACCGATTCGGGCCGTCTGGACATCATCGAGCCGGGAACTCCTGTTTCCATGAACCTCTGGGGCTTCGGCGCTGAGTTTATGTCAGTTATCATTCGTGACTTTGAGGCAGGTCTCGCAGCTCTTATTGAGGCTAATCCTCTCAAGGGCGAGTTCTACCTCCCTGCTCCAATCAATGCTCAGATTGAGTCGGGCGAAGCCAGCTACGAGATTCTGAAATCTGCAGACAAGTGGTTCGGAGTTACCTATAAGGAGGATAAGCCTGAAGTGGTTGCAAAATTTGCGCAACTGAAGGCTGAGGGATTCTATCCGGTAGAGCTGTTCTAGGGAACACGCTATATCGGATAGAAGCCTTCAACAATTTGTTTGTTGCTGCCGAAATCGTAACTTTTTGAAAATTAATCGTGATTTAGCAAAATGACTTATTCTGGCGATGAAAATCGGCATATATAAACAACTATTCATCGTAAT
>JABUTC010000048.1:5785-7732 GCA_021442505.1 Mogibacterium sp.
TCGCGTTGCGGCACGCTTTTTAGCGCTGGGAAATAAGAAGGAACAAGATACAACTCGGCCTGTTTGGATTAGCAAAAGAAAAGATGCCCCTGCACAGCGTTCGGAGCTGGCCTTTAGGCGAGCGGAGCGTTGTGCAGGGGCATCTATTTCTTTTGTTATTGTTTCTTAAAGGCCGAGTTATTCTTGTTCCCTATAATCTAACTAGCGCTTCTTGCGTGGCGCAACGTGAATCGCTCCTCCGAAGAGCTCCTCCAGCGCTTCTCCCACTCCCTCATTGTAAGTTGGGTGTGAACGCATTCCTTTCAGCAGCTGATCAGCTGTCATTCCGTTCGCGATTGCAGTTGTGAACTCGCCGATCATATCGGTAGCTCTTGCGCACATCATCTGGCAGCCGAGAATCCTGTTTGTTCCCTCTTCAGCAACGATTTTGATGAAGCCTCTCTCCTCTCTCGAGATGATTGACTTGCCGTTTGCTGACATGATGAATTTGCTGACCTTTGTCTCGTAACCAGCCTCCTTTGCCTCATCGTCAGTCATACCAACGCAGGCAATTTCAGGGTCTGCATATACGCAGCCCGGTACGAGACTGATATCAACCGAAGGCTCCTCACCGGCAAGATGCTCAGCAACTGTGATACCGTGAGCACTTGCAAGATGAGCAAGCTGAGCGCTTCCTTTTACGATGTCACCGATAGCGTAAACACCAGGAATTGATGTCATGAGATGCTCGTCTACTACGAAACGGCCTCTCTCCATTTCTGCCTCAACGCCCTCGCCGAGAACGCCTTCTGTGTTAGCTTTTCTTCCAACTGCGCAAAGAACATAATCAGCCTCAATCTGCTTCATCTGCTCTTTTTCCTCGTAGTTGCAGATCAGAACTCCGTCGCCCTGCTCGATGCTCTTAACAGCTGCGCCTGTGTGGATATCAACACCGCGCTTTTTCATGATAATCTTGAGGTTCTGTGAAATCTCCTTGTCGAGTGCAGGGAGAAGCTTAGGAAGTGCCTCAAGAACCGTAACCTCGATTCCGAGATTTGCATATACTGTAGCAAACTCCATGCTGATTACTCCGCCGCCCACGATTACGAGGCTCTTTGGAATCTCACGAAGCTTGTAAAGTTCGTTACTTGTAATAACCTTTGGCAGATCAATTCCTGGAATTGGAATAATCAGAGGAACCGAGCCGGTAGCGAGAATTACATTCTCTGCTTCGTAGATCTCGTCGCCAACCTGAACCTTCTTGTCAGCGAGCAGTGTACCTCTGCCGGTAATCTTTGTAACTCCGTTAGCTACAAAAAGCTGTTCAACTCCGCCAACCAGCTTGTCGATTACGCTCTGCTTGAAGTCTACAATCTTGCCGTAATCATAGCTTGCGCCCTCGACAAAAACTCCGAGTTCCTCGGCATCTTTAGCCTCTCTGTAAACCTGCGACGAGTGAATCATTGCTTTTGCAGGGATGCAGCCTCTGTTGAGACATGTTCCGCCAACGCTGTCCTCTTCAACAACTGCAACGTTCATTCCGAGCTTTGCGCACTTAATCGCAGCAACATATCCTCCCGGACCTGCTCCGATTACTATTACATCAAATTTCTTATCCATTTGTACTCCTATCTTTCCTTGGCATCAGCGCTGCGCAACTTTTCGTAGTCACCGCTTTCCACTGCCTTAATCACATCTTCATGCCACATGCCGATTATAGCATTTTCTATCTCTTTCGGCACATCAACATCGAGTGCATCCGTGTAAATTTTCGCCGAAACAACCCTGCCCTTTCGGACATTCATGTCAATCCCGGTCACTCCCCACGGCATACGATCCTCAATGCTGTGCGTACAAGGTGCTTCCTCGCCGAAAAGCCATTCAGCCGAAGACATTTTCGCCGCAGCCTCAGAGATTTGAGCCATCTCTTCCCCGGTAAAAATCTTTCTCTCCGCCCGACCGCCGTAC
>JABUTC010000048.1:8150-15414 GCA_021442505.1 Mogibacterium sp.
TCCCGATGCCTCGAGTTCTGAAAGTCTGCATTCTTTTCTTGCGTTCTGGTTGCGCCCTATTACGACAGTGTTGCTGTTCTGCCAAAGATAAAGAATTACTTCTCTTTGCTGAACATGGAGGAGCAAATGCTCCTCCATGGCCAGATTCATATGCGGGTCATAATTATTGCTTTCTACATATGTCAGTTTATCAATCATTATTCCCTTGTTTTTAAAAAATTATTCAGCCTTTACATATCTGAGAATTGGATTTCTTGCTGCACCAACCTCGTCCAGTCTGCAAACCGGAGCCTTGTGAGGTGCTGTGTGCAGTGACTCTGCATTCTCATATGCAGCTTCCTTAAGCATCTTGAATACTGCGATTGCTCCGTCAAGAGTCTCCTTGGTCTCTGTCTCTGTAGGCTCAACCATCAGGCACTCATGAACGATGAGCGGGAAGTACATTGTAGGTGGGTGAATTCCGTTGTCGAGAAGACCCTTTGCAATGTCAAGAGCTGTGATTCCTGTTGCATCCTTGATGCTTGCAATGTCCATAACGAACTCGTGCATGCAGATTTCGTCATAAGCCATTGTGTAGTCATTCTTAAGGCTTGCCATCATGTAGTTAGCGTTAAGAACTGCGTTTGTGCTTGCCTGAGGGATGCCCTCCTTGCCAAGTGTAAGAACATAGCAGTATGCACGAACTACTACGAGGAAGTTTCCGTAGAACGCCTTTACACGTCCCATTGTATCCTCAGCTGTCTCGAAGCCGAAGCATCCGCACTCCTTCTGAACAGGCATATCGTCAGGAAGGAACTTAGCGAGGAACTCCTTGCATCCTACAGGACCTGCGCCAGGACCGCCGCCACCGTGAGGTGTCGAGAATGTCTTGTGGAGGTTCAGGTGGATGCAGTCAAAGCCCATATCTCCAGGACGAACGATTCCCATTACAGCGTTCAGGTTTGCTCCGTCATAGTAGCAAAGTCCGCCGCAGTCGTGAACAATCTTTGTAACCTCAAGGATGTTCTTGTCGAAAAGTCCTACAGTATTAGGGTTTGTAAGCATGAGACCTGCAGTCTCCTCGTTACATACCTCGCGCAGCTTATCGAGATCGATACATCCATCCGGACCTGACTCGATTGAGATTACCTCGTAATCTGCCATAGCTGCTGTTGCAGGGTTTGTTCCGTGAGCTGAGTCAGGAATGATGATCTTCTTACGCTTCGAATCTCCACGGCTCTCGTGGTACTTCTTGATAAGAAGAATTCCTGTGAACTCTCCCTGTGCACCTGCTGCAGGCTGGAATGTAAGTCTGTCCATACCTGTGATCTCGCAAAGCTTCTTCTCAAAATCGCAGAGAAGCTCGAGGCAGCCCTGAACAGTCTTAGGGCACTGCAGTGGGTGAATCTGTGTGAATCCAGGAAGTGCTGCAACCTTCTCATTGATATGAGGGTTGTACTTCATTGTGCAGCTTCCAAGCGGATAGAATCCGTCATTTACGCCGTGGCACTTCTTAGCAAGCTCAGAATAGTGACGGCTTACCTCAACCTCTGATACCTCAGGAAGGTTGAGTTCCATCTTACGTGTGTACTTATCGTCGAGTTCGTAAACCGGAACATCGCAGGATGGGAGAAGACTTGTGCGTCTTCCTTCAGCACCTTTTTCGAAAATTAACATGCTGCCACCTCCTTTACGATTTCTACTGCGCAATCAATCTGCTCCTTAGTATTGCACTCTGTGCAGCACCAGAGAATCTGATTGTCGCCAATCGGGTATCCGCCGAGGATTCCCTTCTCGTCGAGAGCCTTGAGAATGTCGCATGAGCAAGCCTTTGACTCAGTTACGAACTCGTTGAAGAACTCTCCCTTGTTTACGATTGTGAGACCTGCCTTAGCAAGCTGGTCTGCCATGTAGTGAGCCTTTGACATCGAGAGTGTTGCTGCCTCTACGATACCCTTTTTGCCCATGATGCTGCAGTATACACCAACAGCAAGTGCACAAAGAGCCTCGTTTGAACAGATGTTACTCGAAGCCTTCTCACGACGGATGTGCTGCTCTCTTGCCTGAAGTGTGAGAACATATCCGATCTTGCCCTCTGTATCTGTTGTCTGTCCAACGATACGTCCAGGGAGGTTACGCTTCATAGCGTCTGTGCATGCCATAAAACCGATATACGGTCCGCCGAATGAAATCGGCAGTCCGAGAGGCTGTCCCTCTCCTACAGCTACGTCGGCACCGCACTCAGCAGCGTTCTTGATAACTGTTGAAGCGATAGGGTTAACTACCATTACGAGCTTGCCCTTTGCCTCGTGAACGATATCTGCGATTGTGCTGCAGTCCTCGATGTTTCCATAGAAGTTTGGATTCTGAACGAGAACTCCGCCAACTGTTGCATCCATGTTCTCCTTGATGAAGTCGATGTCTGTAACGCCGTCCTTCTCAGGAACAAACACGAGATCCATTCCGTTTCCAAAGCAGTATGTCTTGATAACCTCGATGTACTGTGGATTGAGTGCCGATGATACGAAAACCTTCTCGGTCTTTCTTCCGATAATCATTTTTACAGCCTCAGCAGCTGCTGTACCACCATCGTAAACGCATGCGTTTGAAACGTCCATTCCTGTAATCTCGCAGATCATTGTCTGATACTCGAAGATTGACTGAAGGATACCCTGGCTGATCTCAGCCTGGTATGGTGTGTATGCTGTAAGCAGATTTTCTTTTGAAATAACAGTTCCGACTGTTGCTGGAATAAAGTGATTATATGCTCCAGCTCCTCTGAAGATGCTCTTGTAGATCTTGTTCTTCTCAGCGAGAGCCTCGATGATAGCCTTAACTTCCATCTCACTCTTGCCCTCAGGAAGATTCAGACCACCCTTGATCTTTACTTCGTCGGGAATGTTGCGGAAAAGATCTTCCAGCTTCTCAACGCCGATAACGTCGAGCATAGCACGGATGTCTTTTTCCGTATTTGGTACATATGAGCCCATTACGTCCTCCTGTAATTATCCTTATGCCTCGATGAATGCCTCGTAGCCTGCTGCGTCCATAAGATCGTCAAGACCCTCTGCGTTCTCAACCTTGATGAACCAAGCGCCGTATGGATCCTCGTTGATCAGCTGTGGGCTGTCAAGAAGCTCCTCGTTGATTGCAACTACTGTTCCTGATACAGGTGAAAGTACGTCTGATACAGCCTTTACTGACTCAACGTCTCCGAAAGCCTCTCCTGCTACTACCTCATCGCCTTCCTCTGGGAGGTTAACGAATACGAGGTCTCCGAGCTCTGACTGTGCGTAGTCTGTAATTCCTACAACTACTACGCCATCCTCTTCCTTTGCCCACTCATGATCCTGTGAGTACTTAAGATTCTCTAATACTGCCATTGTCTTGTTCTCCTTTTGTTTATTATTTTTGTAAAAATTATTGTTTTATTTAAGCCTCTCTCTTATAGAAAGGAAGCTGTACTACTTCACACTCAACATCACGGCCACGAACCGAAACTGTTACCTTTGTTCCGATCTCTGTGTAGTCGATGTCGAGGATTGCCATTCCGACAGCCTTGTCGATGAATGGAGCCTTTGTTCCGGATGTTGTAAATCCGATCTTCTTACCGTCTGCGAAAACTTCCATCTCTTCGCGGATGATGCCTCTTCCGTCTACCTGAAGTCCTACGCGCTTTCTTGTAAGGTCAGCCTTGAGCGGAAGGAACTCTTTTCCAATGAAAGCATCCTTCTTTCTCTTAACTGCAAAGCCGAGTCCTGTCTCGATAGGGTTGATGTCATCGTTCATCTCATGTCCGTAAAGCGGCATTGCAGCCTCCATACGGAGAGTGTCTCTTGCACCGAGTCCGCAAGGGATGAGTCCCTCTTCCTTACCTGCCTCGAGGAGTGCATTCCACATCTTTACAGCATCCTCTGCAGCCATGTAAATCTCATATCCGAACTCGCCTGTGTAACCTGTCTGCGATACGCAGCACTTCATTCCTGCTACCTCAGCATCAAATACTGCATAGTAGTACTTCTCAGGAATGCTCTCTGCAGCTGCGAGCTTCGAGATGATTTCCTTTGCCTTAGGTCCCTGAAGAGCAATCTGACCTACCTTTGAGGAGATGTCTTCAAACTTAGCTTCTCCGAAGCAGTGGTCGCACATCCAGGCATAATCCTTGTCCTTGTTTGATGCGTTTACAACGATAAAATACTTCTCATCAGCAACCTTGTATACGATGAGGTCATCAACGCATCCGCCGTGCTCGTTGCACATTACTGAATATCTTGCCTGACCGTCTTCCATATCTGTGAAGTCATTTGTCAGAATCATATTCAGATTCTCAAGTGCCTGCTTACCGGTGCACATAATCTCTCCCATGTGTGATACATCAAAGAGTCCTGCCTGCTGTCTTACAGCCATGTGCTCAGTGATAACGCCTGTTCCGTACTGAACCGGAAGCAGGTATCCGCCGAAAGGCACAATCTTTCCACCGGCTTCAACGTGCGCATCATAAAGTGGTGTTTTTAGTTCCATTCCAATCTCCTCCATTTTATGTAAAAAATTATTACCTTAGTTATCAGCCCCGTACCCTGCATTAACTTATTCTACAGTTACGCTCTTTGCAAGGTTTCTAGGCTTGTCGATCTCGCATCCCTTTTCCTTGGCTACGTAGTAAGCATAAACCTGAAGCGGGACTACCGACAGCAGCGGTGTGAGCTCATCAATGCACTCAGGAATATATATTACCTCGTCTGAATGCTCCTTGATTGTTTCTCTTCCCTCTTTAGCTATCGAGATTATGTGAGCATGTCTTGCTCTAACCTCCTGAATGTTGGAAACCATTTTGTCATAAAGCGCATCCTGTGTAGCAAGTGCGATTACGATTGTTCTTGGCTCCATCAGAGCGATTGTTCCGNGTTCCGTGCTTCAGCTCGCCTGCCGCAATCGCAAAGGAGTTGATGTACGAAATCTCCTTGAGCTTGAGTGATCCCTCGTAAGCTACGCTTGAGTCTAGGCCTCTTCCGATGAAAAATACCTGGTCTCTGTCGTAGAACTTCTCGGCGAGAACCTGAATCTTTTCTCTCTCCTCAAGTACCTTCTCAATCTTCTCCGGAACTGCGCAGAGTTCCTTAACGATGCTGTCGTAATAATCCTTGTCGATTACACCCTTAAGGTCTGCAAAATACAGTGCCAGGAGGTACAGGCATACAAGCTGTGTTGTGTATGCTTTTGTCGAAGCTACAGAAATCTCCGGTCCTGCCCATGTGTAGAATACATCGTCCGATTCTCTTGCAACCGAACTTCCTACTACATTTACGATTGACAGGCATCTTGCACCCTTCTTCTTGGCCTCTCTCAGAGCCTCGAGTGTATCTGCCGTCTCTCCGGACTGGCTGATTGCAATCAGCAGAGTCCTGTCGTCAACGAACGGATCTCTGTATCTGAACTCCGATGCGACATCAATCTCAACCGGAATCTTCGCTATCTTCTCGATAATCTGTCTGCCTACAAGTCCTGCATGATAAGCTGTTCCGCAGGCAACGATGACAATCTTGTCACACTTTTCGAACGCCTCTTTGTCGAGTTCGAGTCCGTACGGAACGATTCTTCCGTCTGCGGTGAGACTTCTGTCGATTGTCTCCTTGATACCGCTTGGCTGCTCGTAGATTTCCTTAAGCATAAAGTGCTCGTAATCACCTTTTTCTGCGGCTTCCACATCCCAGCTGATGTGAAGAATTTCTCTCTCGCAGACATTCTGCTCGCTGTCGTAAATCTCAACGCTGTCTGCTTTTACAACTACGGAGTCACCATTCTCAAGAAGGTAAACGTCCTTTGTGTATTTGAGAAGTGCGGAGAAATCCGATGCTACAAAATTGCAGCCTTTTCCCTTACCTACGATAAGAGGTGCGTTCTTTCTGTAAGCTACGAACTTATCAGGATCGTCAGCCGCTACAACTACGAGGGCAAAAGTTCCCTCCATCATTGCTACAGCCTGGTCGAGTGCTCCCTTAAGGTCGTGGCACTGCTTGTAGAGCTTTCCGATGAGCATTGCTGCAACCTCGGTGTCAGTCTCCGAAATAAAGTTCACACCTTCAGCCTTGAGCTGCTCCTTGAGTTCCACATAGTTCTCAATTGTTCCGTTATGAACAATCGCTATGGATTTGTCCTCGCAAAAATGAGGGTGCGAGTTGACATCTGACGGTGCTCCGTGAGTAGCCCATCTTGTGTGTCCGATTCCGATATGACCACCCAGTCTTTCGTCGCCGATGAGTTTCTCAAGATTAACGATAGCACCAACATGCTTTCTGATCTTGATTTCACCGTTGTCAACGATTGCAACTCCGGCAGAGTCATATCCTCTGTATTCGAGCTTCTTCAATCCATCGATTATGATATCTTGAGGCTCTTCATTTCCAATATATCCAACTATTCCACACATAGTGTCTTCCTTTCGATATTTCTATCCGAATTTTTTCTCGATGAAGGCTGCCATTTCCTTCGCATAAGCATCTATTTCGCTCTGGTCTTCGCCCTCTATCATTACTCTGATAAGCGGCTCTGTTCCTGAAGGTCTTATCAGAACTCTGCCGCTTCCGCTCATCTTCTCTTCGAGTTTATCCTTCTCTGCTTTAACCTCTTCGTCTTCAAGAACCAGATTCTTGTTTTTCGGCTGAACTTTTGCATTCTTAAGCGCCTGAGGATAAATTCTTATCTCGTCTCTGAGTTCACTGACCTTCCTGCCGGAAGCAAGATATGCCTTCATGAACTGAAGTGAGCTGAGAGTTCCGTCGCCTGTTGTTGTGTAGTCGAGGAAAATCATATGTCCTGACTGTTCACCGCCAAGCACCGAACCTGTCTTCAGCATCGACTCGAGAACGTATCTGTCTCCTACTCCCGTAACATCTACGGAAATGCCGTTCTTCTTGAGGTGCTTGTGAAGACCGATGTTGCTCATTACTGTGGCAGTAACCCTGTTTTCGAAAAGTCTGCCCTCATTCTTCAGCATATCTCCGCAGATGCAGATTACCATATCTCCGTCGACTATTCTGCCAAGCTCATCCACTACGATAAGTCTGTCTGCATCTCCGTCATACGCGAATCCGATATCTGCTCCAAGCTCCTTGACCTTTGCCTGAAGGTTTTCAGGATGAGTCGATCCGCAGTTGTCGTTAATGTTTATTCCGTCCGGAGTATCAGATAAAACCGTTACGTCTGCTCCGAGTGCTTCGTATGTCATCTTTGCCGTCTTGTATGCCGCACCGTTCGCAGCATCAAGAACGACTTTTACCCCGTCAAG
>JABUTC010000048.1:15427-16460 GCA_021442505.1 Mogibacterium sp.
TTTACATAGAGGTCTGTTGCCTCGTGAGCATACGACACTGTTCCAAGTTTTTCGCCTATGCACTCTTTCCGCTCGTAATTCTTATCGAGAATTATTGCCTCGATTGCCTTCTCTGTATCGTCGTTAAGCTTGAAGCCCTTGCTGTTGAAGAACTTTATGCCATTATATTCAAATGAATTGTGGGAAGCTGAAATTACAACACCGGCATCTGCCTTGTAGTGACCAACAAGGTAAGCTACCGCCGGTGTAGGGATGACGCCGAGTTTAATCACATCCCCTCCTACCGAAAGAATACCTGCAGCAAGTGCATCCTCAAGCATATCGCCTGATATTCTTGTATCCTTTCCGATGATAAAAAGCGGCTTTTCGCTTTCCTCGCTGAGCACAGCTGCTACAGCTTTACCCATTTTGTACGCGAGCTCAGGCGTAAGGTCCTTGTTGGCTACGCCCCTTACTCCGTCTGTTCCAAATAATTTACCCATAATTACTTAACCTTTACTTTCACTTTTATAAAAGCGGAGTCGTTGGCAAGTTCAGCACCTGCCGGAAGCTGACAATTGATTGTTACATAACCGCTTTTGTCAAATCCGGAAACATCAATACTGTCTGCCTTTATCGAACTGATGCTGCTTAGAACACCTTGTGTGCCTTTAATCTTTACTGTCTCAGGATATGTAACAGTGATGTCATCCCTGCTGCCCTTCGATACACTAAGCTCAAGAGGTACACTCTTTACCGACGCCTTGAACACGGTTGCGCTGACAGTTGAAGGGAGAACTACTACATCTTTAACGATGCGCCCATCCGCTGCGCAGGCTACGGGCTCAACCGTAAATGTTCTTGGTGATATGCTTAAATGTGTTTCGTTAAACGGAAGCAGCACATATTCCACCTTGCTTATATTCTTCTCTGCGCCCATAACGCTGACCATCTTTGCACTGCTGCTGACAATGCTTGGTTCAGTGTTGCTTTCCAGCGATGTGGAATATCCTGCCAGAACAGGAACGTCGATATTGTTGCTCTTTGTAACCTC
>JABUTC010000048.1:17326-21016 GCA_021442505.1 Mogibacterium sp.
TCGTAGAAAAGATTTCCGAGCAGTCTTGCCGAAATCTTCGCATCGATGGCAGCACTTTTTTCAACGATGTCCGTGAGCATGGCCGTTCTCTCGATAACGATGAGTGCGCCTGTGCGGGTCTTTGAAAAGTCCTCAACCGCATCGACAATTTCGGATACGACTTCCATTGCTTCTTCCTTCTCGAAATCTTTCGTCGTGCTGAAAAAGCTCGTCTTCCGTCCCAGAATCTCAAGACCTCGCCTGAGTTCCGGCTGGAATATGACTATGATTGCGAATAGTCCCATCGTGATGAGGCTCTTGAGAAGCCAGCTCAGCAGTTTGAGTTCCAGAAGTTCCGAAACTGCAAATACCGCAACAATTACGATGATTGCACGAAGAAGCAGCTGTGCCCTTGTATCCTCAATGAAAACGAGGATCATGTAAACAAGATATGCAACAACAACGACATCAATTATGTCCAGTATTCTGACACTCATCATTATGCTGATGAAATTGTTTAACATAAGTCCTCCTTTCTGTTTTCATTGAATGTTTATAAAGTTCTGTTTCTGCTACTTCTCTCCGGACAAAACAGCCTGAATCTTGGCCTTTGCATCATTGACGCTGTCCTCATCTTGTCCCATTACATAAACCTCTGTGGAGCCGGTACTTACCGTGCCCATATACCTGTCATGTCCTGTCAGGTTGTTCTTCTGTATATCCCACTTGATGTTCTTTGCAATCTGCATCTTAACAAGTGATCTGATCTCCCCGGATGACATATTCATCTCAACGTAACCGGTGAGCTCATCGAGAATATTCATATAGCTGAGCATCAGTACCTTGCTGCTCAATGCCTTCTTGAACATTGCTTCAAATACAGCCTGCTGATTCTTGATTCTCTGTACGTCGCCCTCGTTAAATGCCTTTCTTTCTCTTGCGAAGCAGAGAGCCTGAGAACCGTTCATGTGATTCATGCCCTGCTGTACAGTCCATGACGGCATCTTCACCGGAACGAACTCGTAGTCGGAGTAAACATCGACTCCTCCGATAGCATCTACGAACTTAACTACCGTTGCAAAGTTAACTTTGACGTAGTAGTTTACTTGAACGTCCAGAAGATCCTCTACAGCAGCTATTGTGGTATCTATGCCATAGCTTCCTGTGTGTGTCAGCTTGTCGTATCCATAGACATGATCATCTTCGATTATCCTGATCTGATAATCTCTAGGAACCGACGTAAGAAGAATCTTTCCTGTCTTAGGGTTAACGGTAACAAGCATGTTTACATCGGAAAGGCCCGGCGTGCTTATCTCGCCCTCCTGGTCTATTCCTGAAATCAGTATGTTAAACGGTTCTGTTCTTACGTTGACCCTGTTTTCGTTCTTGACACCGGAACCGATGGTGTCTAAGAATGCAAGAGTTCCAAGAGCATATGCCGAGCCTATGCCATAGACAAATATCAGCACTATACTGAGGAATGTTGCCACTATCTTCGCCCACAGTTTAATCTTCTTGAAAAACAGCTGGATGAAAAGCACAGCACTCAGAAGCGCAAGCACTATCATAATTGCGACATATGTTCCGGTTGGCAAAACGTCCATAACCTTCATTACGATGGCGAAAATTACGAACATTGCCAGGTATATATATGACAGTATTCTGGTGAACTTATAGAACTTGCTGTTTCTGCGTCTCTCTTTCTTTTCTGAAGCGCTGCTTCCCGATTTCTTTTTCTGCTGACTCTGCTTTTTCTGTTTCTTTTCCTGTCTGGATTGTTTGGATTTGTTTAAGCTCTCGTCGAGTCTGCTGTCGGGCAGTTCAACGGGTGGCTCTTTTTCCGCATACTGGAAATCCGGAACCTGCAAAAGTTCATCCAAATCCTTTATCCTGCGATCACTCATTTCCTACTCCTAACTTAGGTCCATTATCCCCGCGGATCAGGCCGCGGCCTTTTTATTATCTAACGGTCTCGATGAGTCCGTATGCATTACCTTTTCTCTTGTAAACAACGTTTACCGAATCTGTGTCCATATCCAGGTAAACGAAGAAGTCATGTCCGAGCATCTCCATCTGGAGGATTGCCTCCTCGGCTACCATTGGCTGAAGTTCGAACTGCTTTCTCTTTACAACGAGCTCCTCTTCAACTTCACTCACTTCAGGTTCAGGAATGAACTCGAACTTGAGAGCCTTGTTCTCCTGATATCTTTCCTTGAGTTTGCCCTTGAGCTTGCTCATCTGATTTGAGAGTTTGTCGATTGCAATGTCAATTGCATCGTAAACATTCTCCTCTGCAGCCTCTGCTCTGAACACAGCCTGCTTTGCATTGATTGTTGCCTCAACCTTGGCTTTGTCTTTAAACTTGGATACTACTATGTTCGTAGTAACATCATCATGGAAGAACTTGTCAAGCTTGCCGAATTTCTTCTCGATATTTTCTTCAAGTTTATCGCTTACCTTATAGTTCTTAGCTAAAATGTTAATCTTCATAGTGTAGCCCTCCTTTTGTATAGTTGTACGAGTCTATTGTACCATATTTAGCCTTTGCTATGTGGTGATAAGGTGTAAGTATTTACCTCATTTTTGCAAAAAAACAATTCAGAACTCACGCTCTCACGAATGAAACTGTGTGGAAGGTAAAAAGCCGCTGCGTTAGGCTTATTTCAACGCTTAATGAAACGCGGAGGATATTCTGAATGAAGCGCCGAGAACTGCTCGATTTATTATTTCCGCCGGGACTTTACTGTATGTGCTGCGACAAGATTATCGACAAGAGCCGGCCCTACAATCTATGCAACGAATGCCTTGCAGAATTCAAATGGGCTACAGGTCGCTGCTGCATCAAATGCGGCAAGTCTCTTTCAGAACGAAACCCCAGAGACCTGTGCTTCAGCTGTGCTGAAAACACGCATGTTTATAACCGCGGCTACAGTTGCAGCGAGTATGGGATGCTCGAGAAATCGGTTATTTATAAACTCAAATACGGCTCTGAGACATATATTGCAGATGTGCTTGGAGACATCATTTACGACAGGCTTGTTTCTCTTGTGCGGATTGGGGAGATTGAAGAGCTGTCCCGGGCTTTTGATGTGATTATTCCGGTTCCGTCTCACAGGGGTCGCAAACTCGAGAGAGGATATAATCAGGCAGAGTTAATTGCAGAAAGAGTGTCTGAACTGTCCGGCATTTCGATGAGGAAGGACATCGTCGAGAGAACCTCTCACACAAAGGCACTTCGCAGTCTTACCCCGGATGCGAGGCGCGCCCAGCTTGCGGGCGTTTTTGCCGTGAGGAGCGGCAGGGAACAATTGCTTGAGGGCAGAAAAATCCTGCTTGTAGACGACATATATACGACGGGTGCGACCATCGACGCCGTTTCGACGGTGCTTTATGCCGCGGGTGCCGCATGCGTTGATTTTGTGTCTTTTGCTTCAGGTGCCGATGTGGTAAAATAAGGCAATCTGTGACCGGGCTATGTTCGTGGTTGAAAGTCCAAGCCAGCTACGGGCGAAGGGATCCACGTAAGCTGCCGCAGAGATCGGCAGTGATCATGGCGTAGTTTAGAAGTAAGTCCTCCGCAAAGCGGGTCAAGGCAAGTGTGGGGTCAAAGACCAGGTCGAGTGGCTCGTCACGGGTTCATCTGAAAATCAAAGGACAGGCATTGCCTGTCCTTTTCTGTGTCTTTTTCTATCTCCATGGCGAGTTTTCCAG
>JABUTC010000048.1:21210-23548 GCA_021442505.1 Mogibacterium sp.
AACTCGCTTCCCTGGCTCTTGTGAACCGTAATCGCGTAAGCGAGATCGAGATCCTCGAGCATTTCGCCCTCGTATTCTATCCGCTTGCCGTCCATGCTGACACTCATCGATTTGCGCTCAGGATTAATGTCGACAATTACGCCCATATCACCGTTGAAGACACCCTCGCCTTCTTCGAAACTGTCCTCATCGCGCCACTCAGCCATGTAATTGTTTCGCAGCTGCATTACCTTGTCGCCTTCACGGAAAAGTCGCGATTTTACCTTGAGCTCGGTCTTGTGGTCAGCCGGCGGATTAACGACTTCCTGAAGCACAGTGTTGAGATTCGGCGCTCCGAGAAGACCTTTTTTCGTAGGAGTGAGTACCTGAATATCCTGCGGTCCGTGAATGAAGTCGTAGTAGTTTTCGAGCCTTCCGCCAATCATGCTCTTTATATCCTCAAGTATGTCCTCCTCGCTGTTTTTGCGGATGAAGAAGAAATCGCGGTCTTTGCGCCCCTCGCCCGTCTCGGGATACTCTCCCTCGTTAATCAGATGGGCGTTGGTTACTATCATGCTGTCCTCCGCCTGGCGAAAAATCTCTTTGAGCCTTACAACCTTCACATAGTCGCTGTGAATGATGTCTCGCAGAACGTTTCCTGCACCAACCGACGGAAGCTGGTCCGCATCTCCGGTAATGATGAGCCTTGCTCCGGACTGTATCGCCGCAAGAAGCGCATCCATGAGCATAATATCAATCATCGATGCCTCGTCGACTATGATTACCATCTGCTTAAGAGGGTTTTCTTCATTCCTTCCGAAGGTGAGAAGAGCCTCGTCCTCGGAGAAAACAAACTCCAGCAGGCGATGTATCGTCATTGCTGTCGCACCTGTGGCTTCTTCCATTCTTTTTGCGGCACGACCCGTAGGTGCAGCAAGAGCGAACTCATAATCCAGCCTCTCGAAAATCTTGACGATTACATTGATTATCGTGGTTTTGCCCGTGCCCGGTCCTCCTGTGATAACCGTGACATTGTTGAGAACCGCCTCTCTGACAGCCTCCCTCTGTTTGTCGCTCAGCACTACAGCACGGCCCTCAAGTGTGAGCTGTTTTAAAGCATCTGTAATGAGATTGTCAACATCTGCCGCAAGGCTTATATATTTATCTTCTTTGATTCGTCTGAGGTTATGAGCTGTTCTCTGCTCCGCGTGATAGTAGTCGTAAAGATAGATAACCGGAACCTCTTCAACAGTGTCCGTCTGAAGTTCACCGCAGAAAGCCATATCCAGCAGCCACTCGCGGATTGTCTCCTCTCCTATGTTTGTAACCTCGCTTGTCTTCTCAATGAGCAGGCTCTCCGGCATCAGAGTGCTTCCGTTTACCGCCCAGGTTTTGAGGACATGCTTAATCGCACACCTCAGGCGGAATTCACTGGCCTCATTTATTCCTATGAGTGATGCGATGCGGTCAGCACGGGTAAAATTAATTCCCCTTATATCGTCGACCAGCACATACGGATTCTCTCTGATTATGTTCACGGACTCTGTTCCGTACATCTTGAAAATGCGCACGCACTCAGGCATCTCAAGACCCATATCCTGCAGTTTTAGAGAGATTTCCGCAAAATCACGTGACTCTGCGAACGACTCCACAATAGTCGCATAATTCTTCTTTCCGATTCCGCGAACCTCGAGCAGGCGCTCCGGCGTCTCCTCCATAACCTTTAGAGTGTTTTCACCGAAAAGCTTAACTATTCTCTCGGCTGTCTTCGGTCCGATTCCGGCAATTGCTCCGGATGCAAGAAAAGCGGTTATCGCCTCCTCTCCCTCCGGCATCATCTCCTCGTAGCTCTTGACTGAGAACTGTTCACCGTATTTTGGATGCACGGTAAAACTTCCCTCTACCCTGTATGCACTGCCGATTTTGGGCTCATTAAAAGCACCGGCTATCCTGAAGCTTCCGTCCTCAGTAGTGAAGACCGCTACAGTATAACCGTTGCTGTCGTTGTGAAATATTATTCTGCTTATTGTGCCCTTCTTCTGCATCTTACAAAATGTCTCTAGAAGCTTCTCTTATACAGCTTGCGACCGTCAAGCTGGAATACTCTCTCCGAGAACTCACCCGGCTCAACCATCTTCAGCGTTTCCTCGAAATCGAACATCTTCGCATCCATCATATCGAGATAGTGAAGCATTTCAGCTTCCGGGAAAAGAGGTTTCTTCGGGCTTCCGAAATCCGGCTCATAGTGATGCGAAAGCGACATATGCTCGAGGAGCAGTGATTTCTCCCTTGGGATTCCCAGTTCTCTGCAGCGGTTGTTAATTACCATTGCTCCCATTACGAGATGTCCCAGCATCTG
>JABUTC010000048.1:23588-25155 GCA_021442505.1 Mogibacterium sp.
AGAATCTCATTCAGCTTCTCGATGTCGTGGAGTGCAACTCCCGCCAGAAGCAGGTCTTTGTTCAGGTATGTATATACTTCACAGAGTTTCTCACCTGCCATCATCATTCTCTTAACATGATAAAGCAGTCCGCCGTATTCCGCATGGTGGTTTCTCATCGCAGCCGGATAATACATAAGCTTATCTCTGTTCTCCTCATAGAAAGACAGGCAGACCTTCTTCAGGTCCTCGTCTTCAAAAGCCCTGATGCGTCCGATGATAAAATCGTACATTGAATCCGAATCCTCCGGCGCTGTTTTGAAAAGCTCCGACGGGTCAAAGCCCTCGCCCGGTACGGCCGGCGAAATCGTCTCGATATTCATCTGGAGAGTTCCGTTGAACTCGCCGATTTTTCCCGTGATGCGCACCACGTCTCCCGATTTAAGTCCATATATAAAATCTCTTTCAGATGGATAGAGGTCCCATTTTTTGGCATTTATAACTCCCGTTGCATCCGAAAGATCGATTGCAAGGTAATGCTTTCCGGTCTTTCCGGTCTTAACATCCGAGCCCTTTACCAGATAGAACTCGCTTACCATATCGCCCAGTTTGAAATCGATAATATTCTGTCTCATAATTATCTCCTTGTCCAAAAATTGCACACTCCAATTATACCATATTGCTCCATATCACATTGCTCTCTTCGGAAAACTTGTGTTAAAATCTTTACGGAAATATTTCTTCAATTTTGTGGGAGGTGACAGGATGTCATTTGATGCATCGAAAGCTACAAAGGCGACAGTCGAGTGGATACGCGACTGGTTTGAAAAGAACGGTAATGGCTGCAATGCCATCGTTGGAATCAGCGGAGGAAAGGACAGTTCCGTTGCTGCTGCACTTTGTGTAGAGGCGCTCGGCAAAGACAGAGTAATAGGTGTTCTCATGCCAAACGGCGAGCAGAGCGATTTCGATATGGCTCTTATGCTTGTAGACCATCTGGGAATCAAGCACTATATCATCAATATTGCGGGAGCATTCAATTCAACTATCGAGCAGCTTGAAGATGCCGGAATCGAAGTCGGAAAGGACACGAGAATCAACCTGCCGCCAAGACTCAGAATGGCAACTCTTTACGCGGTCGGTCAGTCGAACAATGGCAGAGTAATCAACACCTGCAATCTTTCGGAGGACTGGGTTGGATACTCGACAAGATACGGCGACTCGGCAGGTGATATGAGTCCGATGTCATTCTTCACTACAGCCGAAGTAAGAGCAATCGGCACCGAACTGGGCCTGCCGAAAGAACTCATAGAAAAAGTCCCTACCGACGGACTCAGCGGTCAGACGGATGAGGACAAATTAGGCTTCACATATGAAGTTCTGGACAGATATATAAGAACAGGCGAGATTGACGATCCTGCCACAAAGGAGAGAATCGACAGTCTGCACGAAAAGAATCTCTTCAAACTGAGATTTATGGACTGCTTTAAGTACGAGGAAGTTTAGACGTAACAAACGCCAGAATTGCAATTATAACCGCTTCTGCTGCAACAATCAGCAGGGCGGTTTTTTGTACGGTATCAGAGAA
>JABUTC010000048.1:27669-32156 GCA_021442505.1 Mogibacterium sp.
ACCACGTGCTGAGCGAGATGTGCCAGCGTCTCCAGAAATCCGTGATGCTCTTTGCGATGTACGGATAATTGAAGTTTTCCCTGAATCTGAAGCCGAACATCTTTCCAAGGCCTATTGCCATATCCGAATATCCGCTGAAGTCGAAATAAATCTGGAAAGTGTATCCGAGTATTCCTATCCACGCGGTGAGCACAGACATACCCTCGCCCTGTACGGCACATACCGCCTGAAATAAAGCTCCGAGGTTATTCGCGAGAATAACCTTTTTGCCGAGGCCGATGGTGAAACGAACCGCACCCTCGCCGAAAAGCTCCATGTCGCAGCTTCTCTCATCAAGCTGGTGCTCGATGTCGCGGTAGTTTACGATCGGACCGGCGATGAGCTGCGGGAAAAGCGCCAGATAGAGCGCAACTTTTAACGGGTTCTTCTGCACCTCGACCTTGCCTCTGTACACGTCGAAAATATACGACAGCCCCTGGAATGTGTAGAACGAGATTCCGATAGGAAGTGCCAGCGCGTGATACTTGATGTCAAGCCCAGTGATTGCATTGAAGGTTCCCATAAGGAAGCCCCAGTACTTGAAAAAGCCGAGTATCAGGAGGTTCATCACGAGGGCGAAAATCATATTGCGTTTGCCCGTGCCTCCCAGCCGCTTTTCGCGGTCAATCTGTCCCGCCATAAAGTAGTTGAAGAGTGCGCTGTATATCATCAGGAAGATGTACACAGGCTCGCCCCAGCTGTAGAAGAACAGGCTGGCGATAAGGAGCCAGATATTTCGAAGGTCCAGTCTTCTCGTCGGTATGCTGTAGTACACAATTATTGTGACCGGCAGGAAATATACGAGGAAAATAAGGCTACTGAATAACATTCAATATCACCTCCTCGTATTCTGTCGCATCCTTTGCGCTTATGTAGATGAGATATGGTCCCAGTTTCTTAACGCTTGCAGACTTAAGAAGCTGCACCTGCTCAGGTCCGTATCCCTGGTATGCGTTTATCTGCGAATCGATTCTTTTTCTGACTGCACCTTCTGCATCTTTGACTTTGTTATCATCACCGCTCTTTACAATCAGAAGCTCATCAACAGCCAGAGCTGTTGTGTTTCTGTAATATATGTACTCGTCATAATCAGGGGCATTCAGACCGATGAACTGCATGAGGTCTCTGTCGCTCGCCTTATCCATGACCTTGGTAATCTCAGTTTTTTCAGTGAGTGCCGTTTCGATGTCTTCAAGTGACACATCCTTTGCATCCTCGCCTCTGTAAATGAACACAAGGAATGCTCCGAGCACTGCGATAAAGAGAATTTTGAGTACAAAAAAGCCGAGGCCCCTGCCGTCCCCTTTGACCGACTGCTTTACCTCAGGCTTCTTATTCGATTCAGGCTTTGTCTCTTTCTTCTCTTTTGCCATCACTTTCCCTGTTCTATTTCATACCGGATGCCTGCATCATCCTGTCCATCCAAACCGGATAGTATGTAGGATCGGCGTGAATTCCATCTCCCGCATAGAGGTCAGGATGCGACGGAAGGATATCCGAAATATCTATGAATGTATATTTCTCCTCCTCGCACATCTTCTTTATTGCCTCGTTGAACTTCTGATAGTGACCTATCGACTTGTTCCCTGCAACTGCCGCCGGTGTAGGTGTAGAAATGCTGTTAACGCAGATTTTCGTGTCAGGCGAAATCTCTGCGAACTGCTTAAGAAGTCCGCGATACTTCTCGACGAACGCCTTCTCATCTCCGCCATAGTTGCCCATGTCGTTCATGCCGAATGCGAAGAATGCATACTTCGGATAACTTTTTGCCGCGTTGGCAAACTGCTCATCTGCGAAAATAATGCTTCCGCCCACCTTTGCCGAAACCTGCGCTTCCGTCAGCCAGTTGTATACAGTGAGACCCTCTGTCAGCGAATCTCCGAGAATGATTGAGCTCGCAAAAGCTCTTCTGTATCTGATTCTCTGGCTTCTGGTAATATCTGTTCCCGACGCCTTGTCGAGAGCATTCACAGCGGCTTCTATCTCACTTACCTCTGCAAGCTGCAGCTGCTCTATTTCAGTGAGGTTTGTCGCAAGTTCTTCACCGCTTATATCTGCTTTTCTGTAACCCCTGAAGAGATTGAAAATGAACAACAACAAANAAATTAACAACAACAAAAAGGTTGCAATAAATATTGCAACCAGTTGCTTTTGTATCTTGTCTTTTGGATTGTTAATCAAAGCATTTCTCTCCCTTCAAGACGAGTGCTATTCTAACATTTTCTATTGGATATCGTCAATTGAAGTAACAACAAAATCCTTATCTTCTACAGCTGTTTCCAAAGTATCATCTGAGACATCTCCGGCAAGTTCAACGATTGCCGTTCCCTCTTCATGGCTGACAACCGCTTCCTTAACTTCTTCCACTGCCTCAAGGGCTTCTTTTACTGATTTGGCACAACCGCCACACATCATTCCTTCGATAGTAATTTTCTTCTTCATACCAATCTCCTTTTCGATATCATTCGACATTATTCGTGAATATTCACTCCGTTGAGCCTTAATGCATTCATACAAACTGTAAAGCTTGAGATGCTCATCGCTGCTGCTGCAAGTGCCGGGCTGACATTCCATCCGCCGAGGCTTGTCGCATATAGTCCTGCCGCAAGAGGTATGAGCAGAATATTATATATGAATGCCCAGAAAAGGTTCTGTTTAACAATGCGAAGAGTCTTCTTTCCCAGCCTTACGGCTGCACAAACATCTGACAGCTTATTATTCATAAGCACAACATCAGCCGCATCTATGGCAATATCAGTACCTGCTCCTATTGCTACTCCTATATCTGCAGTAATGAGCGCCGGCGCATCGTTTATGCCGTCTCCTACCATCGCCACAAGACCATCCTTCTGAAGTCCACGGATTACAGCATCCTTCTCATTCGGCATTACCTCGGCAACCACAGAATCAACTCCGACAAGTGATGCAATGTATTCAGCGGTGCTCTGCTTGTCGCCGCTTATCATCACGACCTTCCTGCCCATTTCCTTAAGAGCCCTGATGGCAGACCTGCTGTCTTCCTTTATCGGATCTGCAACCGCTATCATACCGAGATATCTTGCACCCTTCGAAAAGAACATCGGGCTCTTTCCCTGTGCGCCAAGTTCCTCTGCAGCATACACCGCCTCGTTGAGAGATTCTTTTACCGCCTTGAGTTCATCGTTGCTGAGCGATGACACTGCTACGGATTTGTCTATACACTCGCGGATAAAATCTATTTTTCCACCCGCAATAAGCACTGCATTGCCGCCTTCTGTCACAAGCGCGCGAAGACCCTGCCCGGTCACCGTCGCAAAATCCGCTATGCGGATATTTGTATTCTTTGTTCTTGCCGTGATTGCCTTTGCGAGAGGATGTTCACTTCGTCCCTCGAGCGCACCCGCAATTTCAAAAAGTTCTTCTTCGCTTGAGCTCTTTGCCACTATAACATCTGTAATCACAGGTGTTCCCGTGGTGATTGTACCTGTCTTATCAAGTGCAATTACATCGGCCTTGCCTATCAGTTCGAGGGCTGAAGCCGTCTTGAAAAGAATTCCGTTTCTCGCGCCTACTCCACTTCCGACCATAATTGCAACAGGCGTTGCAAGACCGAGTGCACAAGGACAGCTTATTACAAGCACCGCAATTCCGCGGCTTATAGCAAAGTCAAAGTCCTGTCCAAGCATCATCCATATTGCAACAACGATTACGGCAAGCGCAATAACGGCCGGCACAAAGACAGATGCGACCTTATCAGCAAGTCGCTGCGCCGGTGCCTTTGTCGCTGACGCTTCACTCATAAGCTGAATAATTTTTGCCAGAGAAGTGTCTTCTCCAACCCTGCTGGCTCTAACCTTGATAAAGCCCTGGAGATTGATTGTTCCTGCGGAGATCTCATCTCCTGTGTTTTTGTCGACCGGCAGGCTCTCTCCGCTAAGTGCAGATTCATCGACAGAAGTCTCTCCTTCAACAATCACGCCGTCAACAGGGATTCGTTCTCCCGGCCTTACGATGAAAATTGTTCCCACCTCAAGCTTTTCAACTGGGACGGTCTTCTCTTTCTCCTTAGGTCCGAAAAGTATCGTCGCAGTCTCTGGCGCAAGCTTCATCATCCCTCTCAGCGCATCCGTCGTCTTACCCTTGGACATAGACTCGAGCATTTTACCCACAGTTATGAGGGTCACAATCATTGCCGCCGATTCAAAGTACAGTCCGTGCAGCATATGAATCGCAGCCATCGTGTCACCCATGCGGTCCGTCAGCCAGAGCTGAACAAGAATGACGATGCTCCACAAGTAAGAAATGCCGGAGCCCATCGCAACCAGCGTATCCATATTAGGTGCCAGGTGAACAGCCCCTTTGAAGCCTTTTATAAAGAAATCTCGATTTATAACAAGAATTATCGTCGAAAGCACCATCTGAACCAGTCCGATTGACGCCGGATTCAGCTCCATGTACTTAGGAAGCGG
>JABUTC010000049.1:0-2411 GCA_021442505.1 Mogibacterium sp.
GCCATACATACAATGTTGAGCACAAGCTTATCGAGAAGTTCTGCAAGGAGGAAAAGGGTGTTCCTTACTTTGCGGTTGAGACTGATTACTCCGAGGCAGATATTGCTCAGCTCAATACGAGAATTGCCGCGTTCATTGAAATGCTTTAATTGTTTGGCACAGGTCTGTATAGAGCAAACATATAAAAAGAAAAGTATTATTTGTGCAAACAATTTAAGTATTCAGCATTTATTAAGTATCCTAAAGACGAGAGAGGTTAAGTTATTTTAGGAGGTAGACATGTCAATTAGTTTGGAATATGCAATGCAGAATAAGGATAAGCCTGCTGTACTTTGCTGCAGAGCTGAGCAGGGAACTGTACTCAGTGAGCACAATCTGGAGGACCCTAATCTTTTCCCAGATCTCATTGATTCGGGACTTCTCAATACAGATGGGGCACTCACAATCGGACAGTGCATCGGAGCAACTCTGACAAAGACAGCTGACTCACTTACTCCACTCACAGCTGATTTGCTTGAGAACATTCAGGAAGTTAGCGATGACGCAGAGGAAGCAGAAGAGGCAGCTCCTGCAGGAGAGGCACCGGCAATGTCAGTTCCGGCTGGTACACAGGTTAGCTTCACTGGCGGTGTGGTTAGACTTTACATTGCAGAAGGAAAAGATATCGCTATCGAATTTCCGGTATAAGAATTTGATTTCAAATTAGTAACAACTTTTAGCAAAAGATTTCGGATAATACCGAAGTCTTTTGTTTTGCCTTGATATAGGCTTGGTGTTATATTAGAATCTAGAATTAATCAACCATAAAGAGGTGTTTAATGAGTATTAAAACAGTTTTATATGACCTTGACGGAACGCTGTTGCCAATGGATACACTTGGCTTTGTAAGAATGTTCGCAGAGGTTCTTATAGAAAAACTAAATAAGCTTGGACTCGAAGGTGAGGAGATTATGTCAGAGGTAAACAGTGGAATTTTCTGTATGTTTGCCAATGAGGGAGGTCAGACCAACGAGAAGGCGTTCAAGGAGTACATGGAGAAGGTGTACGGCACAGAGCAGTACCGTGTCATAGAGGAACACCTGCTGGATTTTTACCATGAAGACTTTGCAAAGCTTAAGGCATCCTGCGGCTTTGAAGAAGCGTCTGCGCAGATTGTTGAACTTTGCAAGAGCAAGGGGCTGAAACAAATTGTTGCCACCAACCCGCTTTTCCCGGAGATTGCGACAGCGCAGAGAGTGGCATGGGCAGGACTTAATTTTGAAGATTTTCTTGAAGTTACGACATTTGAGAACTGCTCTTATTGCAAACCGAATATAAAATATTATGAGGAAATTCTGGAAAAGCACGGGCTCAAAGGCGAAGAGTGCCTTATGGTAGGAAACGACGTCGACGAGGATATGATTGCATCTCAGCTTGGGATGAAGGTTTTCCTTGTAACTGATAATCTGATTAACAGATCAGGAACAGATATAGACAAGTTCCCGCACGGGGATTTTGCAAAACTTAGAGATTTCATTGAGGAGACAATTTAAGGGACGATGAAACTGGGACGAATAGATAAGAAAAAGCTGCTTACACAGATTGCATTTATTATTGCCGGAAACATTATTTTTGCGGTGGGAGTAAACCAGATTATTACACCGATGAACCTGTATAACGGCGGTTTTACCGGCATATCGCAGATTATCAGAATGCTGCTGGTTAATGTGATTGGCATTCCACAGATTCCGGGGGTTGATTATCTTGGAATTATATATTTCATAATCAATGCACCGCTCCTTGTTTACGGGTATAAGGTGCTTGGAAAAAATTTCTTTATCAGCTCGATTTTCTCGATAGCCTTCGCTTCGCTCGCTATGGCGCTTGTCCCTGTAGCAAAGGAGCCGCTTTTCGACAATTATCTTGCTGCCTGTCTTGTTGGCGGAGTAGTAGCCGGATTTGGAGCCGGTCTTGTAATGAGAGCAGGAAGTTCAGGAGGAGGACAGGACATCATAGGAATGTGCCTCTCGAAGACGCATCCTAATTTCAGTGTCGGCAAAATAAGCATTGCAATCAATCTTTGTATTTACGCAATCTGTCTCTTTATGTTCAACATCGAGGTTGTTATTTACTCGTTTATCTATGCAACAGTAATCGGAATTGCTATAGACAGGGTTCATATTCAGAACATAAACGTTGAGGCAATGATATTCACAAAGAAAGAGGGAATATCTGCTGAGATAATGGAAAAATTAGGCCGAGGCGTAACCAGATGGAACGGTGAAGGTGCGTACACAAATGATACGACATATGTTCTCGTGGTAATGCTTTCCAAATACGAGATGAGATATCTGATGGAGATAGTTAACAAAATAGATCCACAGGCTTTCGTAATAGTTAATGAGGGAGCTAAGGTTTACGGTAACTTCCAT
>JABUTC010000049.1:2421-8077 GCA_021442505.1 Mogibacterium sp.
ATGTGTAAATACACAAAAATACAATAGTTAATTTTTTGACAGGGAAAAGCGGTATTAACACCGCTTTTTCTTTGATTTTTCAACATATTTCGAACACATTCATAACAAGTAAATACCATATAGAAGGCGTTAAATATGTGTAAACAGTTTGTAAAATGAACATGAAAGGAAGTTGTGAGATGAAGCTGCGGCACGAGTGGAAACATGAAATCAGCTACTCAGAAGCATATGCCCTGAAGACAAGACTTTCGCTGGTTATGGAAACTGATGAAAATTCTATCAACGGCAAGTATCTGGTAAGAAGTCTCTATTTTGATAACCTGAATGACAAGGTGCTTAGGGAGAAACTTGATGGAGTAAGCAGGCGCGAGAAGTTCAGATTGCGCTATTACAACAACAATACTGATTTCATAGTTTTGGAGAAAAAGAGCAAATTGAATGGCCTTTGCTCCAAGGAGAAGGTGCAGTTGAACATCGAGGAAGTAAAAGCTGTGTTGAACAGTGATTTTACTGCACTTGAGAATATTGATAAGCCTCTTGTTCAGGAACTTCTCTTAAAGATGAAAACATCGGGATTGAGACCTAAGACAATAGTCGACTACGACAGAGAGGCATTTGTCTTCGGTCCGGGAAATGTAAGAGTAACTATTGACAGTAACATCCGAACAGGAATGATGAGCACGGATTTTCTCAATCCGAATGCAATTACGATACCTGCCGGCGATGCGCCGATAGTACTCGAGGTTAAATGGGATGAATTTTTACCTGCGTTTGTAAGAGATTTAGTTCAGATGAAGCAATGCAGAACAAGTGCGTTTTCCAAATACGCATCATGCAGAATTTACGGATAGGGTATAGGACGAAAGGAGTTAAACAATTATGACATTTAATGATATTTTCAAATCAAGCTTTCTTGAGAAGATGAACTCGGTATCTCTGCTTGATATGGTAGTAGCAATGGTTCTCGCATTCGCGCTTGGACTTTTTATCTTTTTCATTTATAAGAAGACATTTGCAGGCGTAATGTACTCATCAACATTTGGAGTTACGCTTATTGCGATGAGTATGGTTTCCACACTGCTGATTCTGGCAGTATCATCCAACGTAATCCTGTCACTCGGTATGGTCGGTGCTTTGTCCATCGTACGTTTCCGTACACCTATCAAGGAGCCACTCGACATAGCATTCCTTTTCTGGGCAATTGCAGTGGGCATTGTGCTTGCGGCAGGAATGATTCCGCTGGCGGTATTCGGAAGCCTTGTAATAGGAGCGGTAATGTATCTGTTTGCCAATAAGCAGTCACACATCAATCCTTATATCGTAGTTCTGCGCTGTGAAAACCACGACAGTGAAACACAGGCACTCGAGTTTCTTAAGCAGAACACAGAAAAAATGGTTATCAAGAGCAAGACAGCACAGGCCGGACGCATTGAATTAAATACAGAGATCAGATTAAAGAGCGACAACACTGACTTTATTAACATCCTGGCATCAATGAGCGGGGTAAACAGTGTTGCACTTGTAAGCTATAACGGAGATTACATGGGTTAACGGAGGACATATGACAACGCACAAACACATTGATAAAATATGCTGCGTCGTTATAATTTTCGCCGTCATCCTAACACTGATCTTCATGAACGGTAAGCTCTTCGGCATTAAAGCCTCGGCACAAAGCAAGGAGTATGAATCCAGGCTTTTTGATACGTCTAAGGTACATACACTTGATATCGAGATGGAGGACTGGGACAGTTTTATCGAAACCTGCACAAATGAGGAGTACACCGCATGCAATGTGACGATCGATGGAGAGACCTTCGAAAATGTCGCTATAAGGGCTAAGGGAAACACCTCGCTTACTCAGGTGGCAAACTACAACAATGACAGGTACAGTTTCAAGGTGGAGTTTAATCACTACAGTGATGCGTTGAGCTATTACGGACTCGACAAACTGAATCTTAATAACATCATTCAGGACAACACCTATATGAAGGACTACCTGACATATCAGCTCATGCGCAAGATGGATGTATCCGCGCCTCTCTGCAGTTATGTGAATATCACGGTTAACGGTGAGAATAAGGGACTTTATCTTGCCATAGAGGGTGTAGAGGACTCGTTCCTGGAAAGAAACTACGGAAGCGATTACGGTGACTTGTATAAGCCTGACAGCTCCGCAAATGGCGGAGGAAGAGGAAATGGTGCCGGCTTTGACATGGATAAGTGGGAAGCACCTGACGGCGAAAACAACGAACAGCAGTCTAATGGCGACAACAATGCCGGGCAGATGCCTCAAGGCGGACAGCAAGGTGATATGCAGCAGGGAGGAAGCCCACCGGAAATGCCTGAGGGCGGACAACCAGATGATATGCAGCAGGGAGGAAACCCTCCTGAGATGCCTGAAGGAGCACAGCAAGGCGGTCAACAGGGCGGTCCGCAACAGGGCGGACAGCAGGGCGGTATGGGTAGTGACGATGTAAAACTGATCTACTCTGACGACAATATTAGCAGCTACAGCAATATTTTTGACAATGCCAAGACAAAAGTCAGCAAGGCAGATAAGAAAAGACTCATTGCTTCGCTTAAAAAGTTAAATGCACAGGAAGATATTGAATCGGTTGTAGATACTGACGCTGTAATAAGATACTTCGTGGTTCATAATTTCGTATGTAATTTCGACAGTTACACAGGAGATATGATTCACAATTACTATCTCTATGAGAAAAACGGACAGATGTCTATGATTCCGTGGGATTACAATCTTGCATTCGGAGGCTTTGTAGGCGGAGCAGATGCAACATCGCTGGTAAACTACTCAATCGACAATCCGGTTTCAGGAGGAACGGTAGAGTCCAGACCTATGCTTAGCTGGATATTCTCAAACAGCAAGTATACAACGCTATACCACAGCTATTTTGCGGAATTCCTTGAAACATGCTACGCAAGCGGATATATGGAGAACGAGATTGAGTCAACCAGACAGCTTATTCAGCAGTATGTTCAGGATGATCCGACGAAGTTCTGCACGTATGATGAGTTCCAGACGGGTGTTGATACATTAAAAGTATTCTGTAAACTCAGAAGTCAGGCAATAATGCTTCAGCTCAGCGGAAGTTCAGAGACGGTCGATGCATCAAGCATCAATATTTCGTCTATGGGCAGCATGGGCGGAGGCGGTGGTGCCGGTGGAGCACAGGGTGCACCGCAGGGCGACGCACAGGGAAATCCTCAGGGCGACCAACAAGGCGGACCGCAGGGCCAGCAGCAAGGAGGACAACCGCCGGAAGGTATGCAGGGCGACCAGCAAGGCGGGCCACAGGGAGGTCAGCCACCGGGCGGAATGAATATGCCTAATGCTTAAAAAAGAGACCACTTCTTCGGAAGTGGTCTTTTCTTGCCTGTTTGTATTATTCCTGCTGTGCCGAAGGTCCGCATTTGTCTGCTATGCAGCAGTTTCTGCAATCCTTGCCTTGTTCGATTACTGTACCTGCTCTGTCAGTAACGCTTCTGATACTGCCATCTCTGTTGTATGCGATGACACTGCCATCCGAGAGTCTTCTCTTAACGACCCTAATTGGAGACCCGACAACAGTGGTATGAGCTTCAACATCGTGTCGTACAACGCTTTCTGCTCCGATGATTACATCATCACCAATGTTTATTGGGCCAAGTACAGTTGTCTGGGCATAAATTGTGACATCATTTCCTACGGTAGGGTGTCTCTTTCCCGTATCTTTTCCCGTTCCGCCTAGCGTAACACCGTGGAAAAGCATTACGTTATCGCCAATCTCGGCAGTCTCTCCGATAACAACACCGGTGCCGTGGTCTATAAAGAAATCCTTACCAATCTTTGCTCCGGGATGAATCTCAATGCCGGTTTTTCTCGAAGCCCTTTGTGAAATCCATCTCGCACGGAAATAGTGTCCGGCAAGATAGTGCTTGTGTGCACGACGATGAGCCATTTTCGCATTAAAGTAAGGGTAGAGCAGAACCTCCCATTTGCTGTGTATTGAGGGATCTCTACGCTTGCAGAGTTCGTATTCTTCGTTAAGTGTTTTGAAAAAACCCATAATATCCTCCTAAATTCCTATTAAAAATATANCCTAAATTCCTATCAAAAATATAGGAATTATTACAAGCACATCTTAACCCTTGAAAAAACAAGTGTCAATAGGGTTTGACAAATTCCTATAATAATGATAGGATTTGTGATGTTCGAAAGGTAGGTGATAGATATGATGGTATCATCAAAAGGCAAGTACGCACTTCTGGTAATGGTCGATCTTGCCCAGAATCAAGGCGACGGACATGTTTCACTGGCTGATATCGCCGAGAGGCAGGGGCTGTCGATGAAATACCTGGAAAGCATCGTAGCCATACTTAATAAGGGCGACATGCTGCAGAGCTTGCGCGGCAAAAATGGCGGCTATCGCCTTGCGAGACCTGCGAGCGACTACAGGATGAGCGAGCTTTTAGCCCTCACCGAAGGCAGTCTGGCTCCTGTCGAGTGCATTAAGAATAATGACCTCAATTGTGACAGGGCAGCCAGTTGTATGACACTTCCGCTCTGGGTGGGACTGGACAGAGCGATAATGAAATATCTTTCAACGGTAACGCTGGAGGATGTAATAAATGGGGATCGCAAGAAAATGCTTGGTGATTGGTGCGAGACCTGCGAAGCATAGCGAACAGATAAATGGAGGATTAAGATGAGAGTATATGCAGACAATGCGGCAACGACATATATGAGCGACACCGCAATGAACGTAATGATCGACTGTATGAAGAATTTTAACGGCAACCCAAACAGCCTTCATACTGACGGACAGAAGACACAGGAGAAGCTCGATGAAGCCAGAGAAATCGTAGCAAAGTGCATCAACGCAGCTAAGGTTAATGAGATTTACTTCACATCCGGCGGAAGCGAGGCAGACAACCAGGCTCTTCTGAGCGCAGCAAGAGGACTCAAGGATAAAGGCAAGAAGCACCTTATCACACTCAATATTGAGCACCACGCTATTCTTCACACAATGAAGAAGCTTGAAGGCGAGGGATTCGAGGTTACTTATCTCGCTCCTGAGGCAAACGGAATTGTAGACCTTAAGAAACTCGAGGATGCAATCAGGGAGGACACTGCACTTGTTTCGATTATGTTCGCAAACAACGAGATGGGAGCTGTTCAGCCAATCGCTGAAATCGGAGCAATCTGCAAGGAGCACAAGGTTCTTTTCCATACAGACGCAGTTCAGGCTGCAGGACATCTGCCAATCGATGTACAGGCAATGAATATCGATATGCTCTCAATGTCAGGACATAAATTCCACGGTCCTAAGGGCGTTGGAGTCCTTTATGCAAGAAACGGAATCAAGCTTGTAAACGTTATCGAGGGAGGCGCTCAGGAAAGAGGAAAGAGAGCCGGCACAATAAACGTTCCTAGCGATATGGCTTTTGCCGTTGCTCTTAAGGAAGCATGTGACAATATGGATGAGAATATGGCAAAGGTTCGCAAGCTGCGTGACCGTCTGATTGATGGTCTTGCTGATATTCCGCATTCAAAGCTTAACGGAGACAGAGAAAAGACCCTCTTAATAGTCTGCGAAGAGGGCATAGAGGAATACGATCTTTCCATGTTCCCGAATAAAAAGGTGCTGATCTG
>JABUTC010000049.1:8801-11896 GCA_021442505.1 Mogibacterium sp.
CGGACTTGCAATATAATTTGTTCATATTTGGTTGACACGCAGGCATACAAACCTTACAATGCACTTAAGTTCTATAGGCTTAAGTCGGTAAAGCGGTATGCAGGAGGAATCGATATGGCGATTGGTACTGTAAAGTGGTTCAACAATGAAAAAGGTTACGGATTCATTGAGAACAGCGAAGATGGAAATGATGTTTTTGTACATTTCTCAGCAATTCAGGCAGAGGGTTTCAAGACTCTCAAAGAGGGACAGAAGGTTTCATTCGAGATTGAGGATGACACCAAGAACCCAAACAAGAAGAGAGCAGGAAATGTACAGGTGGTAGAAGAGTAATCTCATCACTTAAAACAACATGGCGGCGTTGCATAAGCAGCGCCGCTTTTCTTATTATGCAAGACAATAGGTATGATAACGGTTTCTGTGATATAATCATAGCGTCAAGAATTTATAGAAAATGGGAGGCTAAAATAATGGCTGAAAAAAGAGTTCTTACTTTATCGTCAAGAGGTCGCAGATTCGGAGCGGCATTAATAGACGGAATACCTAAATATATTTTCCTTATTGCGTACTGCAGTACTTTATCAGTATTTATAAACGATCAGAGATATTCTTACGGTTTTGGATACGGATATGGATATGGTTATGATTACGGATACTATAACTCCGGCTCAGGAACTGCAGTGCTTGTTGTTTCACTGCTGTGGCTTATATTCTTTGGCGTAGAAGTTTTCTTCTATACAAAATCCCAGTCAATAGGAAAGGCAATTATGGGAATGCAGGTAGTAAGCAGCAAGAACGGCAAGCCGATTGGCATATGGTGGATGCTGCTTCGTGAGATCATTGTTAAGGACGCCTGCCATGTATTCCTTCTTGGATACATCTGGATTCTTATAGATGATAAGAACCGTGGCTGGCACGATAAGATCCTCGACACATATGTAGTTGATAAGAAGTCTGTTGTTAAGAAGGTTACACCTGAAGCATCGGCACCACAGCCAGCACCGGATCCTGTTGTTGCACCTGCACCTGTTGCAGAAGAGCCTGTAGTTGACATCACTCCTGCACCTGCACCTGTGGTTGAAATGGAATCGGCACCGGAGCCTGCACCGGTAATTGAGGAAGAATAATGGAATTAAGACATAACGTTATAACTGAAAAGACGCAGCTTAACGGAGACACATACAGATTCGTAATTGCGGAAGGCGGCTCGGCATTCAATTCGCCGGGTCAGCTTATCAGAGTTCACTCATTAAAGGGCAACGGCAAGAAGCTTATCCCTGTAGTCGAGTTTGACAGCAACAGATATATCATTGTATTTCGTGCCGATGACGAGGTCGGCAAAGAACTGGCAGCACTTGAGAGCGGAGATAATTTTGCAGCTGAACTGGGCATAGGAAACGGCTTTGATATAGATGCGATTCCTGATGAATGTGTAATTGCAGGAGAGGGAATCGGCATTGCCACAATGCTTGGAGTGCTTAGAAGAATTCTTATGCTGGGCAAGGAGTCAAAGGTTGTTCTCTGCTATGAGTCTGTTGAAGAAATGTTCCTGCTGAGAGAGTTTATTAAACTTACGGCAACTCTTGATATTCTGACTATCGATGGAAGCAACGGCAGACAGGGTCATATTGACAGTGCCATATTTGGTGAAGACTATGTCTGTGCATGGGCTGACGATGAGGTTCTGGAAAATGCTGCATACAAAGTCAAGAGAGGACAGTTCGCTTCTCTTATGCATTTCGACGGAGAAGGTCCGGTCTACGACAAAACTGCTTTTGAGCAGTAGAATTAATCAATAATGAATCATAATCAGGATATGATAACAGTAAATGCGCTTGCTCAGGCCATTCGGGACGCCGGAGGGCGCATTTATTATGTCGGCGGCTGTGTGCGAGATGCATTAATGGGGCGTGAGTTAAAAGACATAGACGTTGAAGTCCACGGCATAAATGCAGATGAACTTCATGAAATGCTAAAAAACTTCGGCACGCCGTTGTGCTACGGCAGGTCTTTTGGCGTTTTTTCGCTGAGTGGAACCGGCGTAGACATCGCGCTTTCGCGAAAAGAAAGGGCGATTGGCAAGGGGCACCGGGACTTCGAGATTGAAGCGGACCCTATGCTTGGTACAAAAGAAGCGGCGCGGAGGAGAGATTTTACCATCAATGCACTTATGCAGGATGTATTGAACGGCGAGATTATTGACGAATTCGGAGGTCTGGAGGATCTTAATGCCGGCATAGTGAGACATATAGATAAAAATCATTTTGCCGAGGACCCTTTGAGAGTTCTTCGCGCTGCCCGATTCGCCGCAGTTCTTGGATTTAAGGTTGATGAAGAAACGGTCGGGTTGTGCAAAGGGATTGATATAAAAGAACTGAGCAGGGAAAGAGTTGAAGAGGAGACAAGGAAAGCGCTTCTCAATTCACAAAAACCGTCCGTATATTTTGAGACCTTAAGGGAAATGAATCAGCTCGATTACTGGTTTAAAGAACTTAAGGACACTATAGGGGTAGAACAGAATCCGTTTTATCATCCGGAAGGAGATGTCTGGGTTCACACGATGGAAGTGGTTGACAGGGCTGCAGAATTCAGGGATGATTCGGGAAATCCCTATGCATTCATGCTTCTTGCACTTTGTCATGACCTGGGAAAACCTGCAACATTTGAAGTCATTGACGGTGCTATTCATTTCTATGGACATGAGACAGAGGGCCTGCCGTTTGTCGGCGAGTTTCTGGACCGCATTGTAAGCGAGAAGGCAGTCAAATCCTATGTGAAGAATATGGTTCCGCTTCATATGAAACCGAATGTTATTTCTGTGTCGAAACCTTCACTTAAGTCAACGAACAAGATGTATGATCAGGCAGTGATGCCAAAGGATCTCATATATTTTGCAATGAGCGACGAGCCTGTAATGTCAGGGATGGAAGTATTCCACGGCGATTCGGATTTCCTTTTTGAAAGGTTTGATGAATATACAAAGACTATGGCAAAGCCTCACGTCACAGGCGAAGACCTCATTGAGGCAGGCTTTGAGCCGGGCAGGCATTTCAGCGAGGCACTTGAATATGCACATAAACTGAGACTTGCCGGTG
>JABUTC010000049.1:12067-16933 GCA_021442505.1 Mogibacterium sp.
TCAATATGGATACGGAAGCTGCAGCAAAAATTGCCAGCCCGTTTGGTGCTGGATTCGGTAAACTCAGAGAGGTTTGCGGAGCTGTAAGCGGAATGACAATGCTTGCCTCATACACTGACGGATACGGCGATCCTAAGGCAGTTACAGAGAAAAAAGAACTGTATGCTTTGATTCAGAAGATGTGTGCTGAATTTGAGTCAGAGATGGGAAGCGTCATCTGCAGAGAAATGCTTGGCCTTGAGAAAGGGCAGGACCTTGAAGAGCCTGCAGTCAGAACTGAGGAATACTACTCGAGCAGACCTTGTTTAAAAGCCTGCAGAGTCGCAGCGGAAATAGCCGATAAATATCTGGATTTTTAATCAGGAAAGGACAGCAATATGAAGATTCTAGCGTTAAGCGAAAAAGATATGAGAGAAGTTTTCACTATGAAGGATGCCATCGAAGCGGACAAGGATGCGCTTCGCCTGTACACAGAGGGGCAGACTAATATTCCTCTCCGCGCCAATATCTCGGTGCCGGAACACAGCGGAAACAGCCTCTATATGTACGGATATGTGGCTCCTGCAGATGCTCTGGGGGTAAAACTCGTTTCAGTTTATCCGAAGAACGTCGAGAAGGGCATACCGAGCGTACCTGCGACAATGGTTCTGGTAAATTCCGAAACAGGTGAGGTTTGCTCATTAATGAACGGAACATATCTTACTGCACTCAGGACGGGCGCAGTTGCCGGCGCAGCAACCGATGTACTTGCGCGTGAAGACAGCAAAATTTTCGCATTGATTGGTACAGGCGGTCAGGCAGAGACACAGCTTGAGGCAGTGCTCGCAGTAAGAGATATCGAACTTGTAAAGGTTTACAGCAGAAACAGGGAACGCAGAGAGGCATTCGTTGCCAAGATGAACGACCTTTATGCGGAGAAGTACGGGGTAAAAATTGTTGCTGCAGAATCAAGCGACGAGGCGGTTGCTGATGCTGATATCATTTCCGCATGCACGACTGCAAACGAAGCTGTTTTTGACGCAGACAAGATAAAGAAAAATGCTCATATAAACGGAGTCGGTTCATACACACCTGATATGGCAGAGATCCCTGAGGGTGTTATAACTTCAGCAGCGGGAATTTATGTCGACACCGCTGAAGGTGTTCTCGCTGAGGCCGGGGAGCTTATAAATCCGATAAAAAAAGGACTCGTTAAAGAGGAGTCCTGTATCGAACTTGGCGCAGTTCTGGCCGGAAAAGCTGAAGGCAGAAAATCGTATGATGATTTGACTTTCTTTGATTCGGTAGGCTGTGCGGTACTTGACCTTGTGACAGCACAGCGCATTTACGAGAAGGCTGTTGCAAAGGGAATGGGTCAAATTATAGAGCTGTAAAAAATGGGAGCTTAATACAAGCTCCCATATGTTTTGTCTATGGCGTCGGCCATAGCTTTCGCATTATTGTTTAAGTTCTTGTCAAACAGCTTGTTATCGTTTGCATTGCTGGTGAAGCCGACTTCAATCAGACATCTAGTCATTGTCGGGACACTGTTCTCAAGGTAGTCATCATTCGGGTCTACCAAAGTACCTGAATGAACACCTCTTGCAACGAAACCCTGAGCTTCCAAAGCATTCATCAGGTTGTTTCCGAGAAGCTGACAGTCTTCTGTGTTAGCGGCAGGAATCCAAACTTCAACACCGGTACCTTCGCCATCGTTTGACTGGTTTCTGTGAATGGATATGAACAGCTTGGCCTTTTTTGCGTTTGCATCATTTCCTCTGGATTCAACGTCCATATCTTTGTCCGTGGTTCTGGACATATAAACGGTGTAGCCTAAGTTTTCAAGTTCTTCCTGTACGGCTAAAGCCAGTTTCAGGTTGTCGTCTTTTTCAAGCCTGCCGCTGTCGGCAGTGCCTCCGTCTATACCGCCGTGACCGGGGTCGAGATAGATTATTCCGGATGAGCCGTTTGCAGCTTTTGTTTCCTCTTTAGATATAGAGGTTTCCTTGGAACCTCCGCAAGCTTTTGAGACAATAATTACAACAGCAAGAATAAGAATCAGGATAGCAATAGCGGTGATTCTTCTTTTCTTCTGTCTTTTTTTCTTCTGTTGCTGTCTCTTTTTTCTGATAAGAATCGCTCTTATTTCGTCATCTGAAAGTGGCATAATTCTACCTCCAAATAAGATGATATCTCAGCTTGCAGATTTTGTAAATGAACAAAACAAAAGAGTGGTAATAGACAGAAAATAGTGTATAATATATTAGTTAAAAGTGGGTTTCGTACACAAGGAGTAATAAAGTATGTATGCATTAACAGCAAAAGCAATGAAATATGTTGATGAATATACCATCGCAGCAGGAATTCCAAGTGCTGTGCTTATGGAGAATGCAGCAAAGGGCGCAGTGGATGAAATCACAAAGAGATTTCCGGATAAGAGCGCTGAGTTTCTTGTTGTATGTAGCTCCGGGAATAATGGCGGCGATGCCGTTTGCGTTGCAAGATGGCTGCTTCACTTAGGATATAGTGTTAATGTGTATTTCATCGGAACTCTCGAGAACGCTTCAGAGGAGTTCGCACGCCAGGTAAAGATTCTCGCCAAGGCTTATCCTGATGTTCAGATTGCCGGATTAAGGGGAGATTCAGACCTTGAGGTTATCAGGAAAGAGTATGACTGCATAATCGACGGAATCTTTGGAATCGGCCTCAACAAGAAGATTGAAGGAAACTATCTGAAGTTCATCGAATATCTCAATTCAAAAGGCGGATGCAAGATTGCACTCGATATTCCTTCAGGACTTAATGCATCGAACGGACACATTATGGGAACTGTTTTCTGGGCGGATCTCACGGTGACTTTCGCAAACTATAAGACAGGAATGTTTTTCGGATATGGCAAGGAAGCGTGCGGAGAAGTGGTTCTTGTCGATATCGGAACAATCGATTCTGCGTACGATGGCGTAGGTGACAAACTTACAATCTGCGACAGTGATTTCTTCGAAAACAATGCGTATAATGCGCTTATGCCAAGGAGTGAGAATTCACACAAAGGCACATATGGAACAGTAGGTATTGTTGTAAGCAGCAATGGTATGCTGGGAGCCAGCATGCTTGCGGCAAGAGCGGCTTACAGAACGGGCTGTGGACTTGTTAAAATTTTCTGCCCGTCGAAGTACACAGGATTCTTCAACGTGTCGATTCCTGAGGCGGTAGTTGTTCCATATAAGAGCGATGATGTAATTGGAGCCCTGGGAGACTTCACAAAGAAACTTGACGTTATTCTTGTAGGACCTGGAATGAAGGAAGATTCAACCGGAAGACTGATTGTTAAGCAGATTCTTTCAGGTTCCATTCCTACAGTACTCGATGCCGGAGCCCTCAACCTCATAGCAAAGAATCTTAAGTCATTTAAGAGAAGAAAATGTGAGTGTGTTATTACTCCTCATGTTGGAGAGATGGCAAAGCTCTGCGGAGAAGAAGTAAAGGTAATTGACAAGAACAAGATTGCATTCGCAGCAAAGTTCTCAGAGAAGTTCAATGTGAGCATGGTTCTTAAGTCAGATACGTCGATCGTTTCGCTCATAGGAAGAAGAGGACAGGATCTGTATATCAGTACTGTCGGCAATTCGGGACTTGCAACAGCGGGTTCAGGTGATGTTCAGGCCGGAGTTATCGCATCACTTATTGCACAGGGCAACACCGTAAATGACAGCCTGCTCTATGGAACGATTATTCATGGAAGAGCTGCTGATAAATTCGGTAATGACGAAGACTCAAAGCGTAAGATGATGGCCGGTGATATAGTGGACAATCTTTTCTAATTGCCACTTGCACAATAAAGCAGCGTGGTGGTATAATTCACGCGTTGCACAAAGCAAATTGGACGAACTGTTCCATTGCTATTAATACACGGATGGAGGTGAGATAGGAATATGGCACAGGTAGTCGTTAGAGAAAACGAAAGCCTTGAGAGCGCTCTTAAGAGATTTAAGAGATCATGTGCTCGTGACGGCGTTATGGCTGAGCTCAGAAAGAGAGAGCATTACGAGAAACCAAGCGTAAAGCGTAAGAAGAAGTCAGAGGCTGCTAGAAAGAAGGCTAGAAAGTTCTAATTTGGTAACAGGTAAATGCGGACCATTGAGGTCCGCATTTATGGTATAATGAGCACAGAAATATAGCATTGATTAACCAATAAACAGGAGGAAATATTATGGGACTTAAAGAACAGCTTATGCAGGATTACAAGGATGCTATGAAGGCCGGCGATCAGATCAGAAAAGAAACCGTTAATCTTGTAAGAGCGGCAGTAAAGCAGCACGAAGTAGATTCCCGCAAGGAAATAGAAGATGATAATGAAATCGTATCAATCATCAAGAAGCAGGTTAAGATGAGAACAGATGCGCTTGCTGATTTTGCCAAGGCAGGAAGAGATGATTTAACCGAGGCATATAACAAAGAAATTGAGATTCTCAAGGCATATCTTCCAGAGGAAATGAGCGCTGAAGAGATTATGGCTGCAGTTAAAAAGATCGCGGAGGATTCCGGCATCGAACGCAGCATGAAGAGCATGGGACAGATGATGAGAGAAGTAATGGCTGAGCTGAAGGGCAAGGCTGACGGTTCTGCAGTTAACAAGGCTGTAAAGGATTTCCTCAGCGGCAAGGATGAATAATTAACGAATAATTTCGGAGTACTTATGCAAGAAAACACAGAAGCACTGAAAATAGTCATTCCTGACGATATAGAAAGCTCGGAACTTTTCGGAAATCTCGATTCAAACATCAGGGAAATAGAGAGAATCACAGGGTCGACGATAGTGATGAGAGATGACAGCCTGCTTGTGATGGGTGGCGCTAAAGAAGGGACTTTTCGCATCATCAACGGGCT
>JABUTC010000004.1:0-18798 GCA_021442505.1 Mogibacterium sp.
TCTGAAGCTCCCGTATTCTCATCTGCAACTATCTCTCCTCCACAGGAATTGCAAACATAGACCTTCATATTGTCAGTCTCGCCGGCTTCCCATGTATTGGATGCAATCTTCTCCCAAGTGAAATTATCCGCCTTGGTGCCGAGTTCTTCATCCTGCCCTTTGAGCGCTGCAACATCTATTTCAGTGCCGCAATAGGAACACTTAATTCTCTGAGCATCGCTGTCAAACTTGAGCGTCCCTCCGCAGTTCGGGCATTTAAACTCTAAAAGTTCTGCCATTTCTTTTCTCCGTTATCCCAAATACTAAAGTTCCTGTCCGCAGGTTGGGCAGAACTTGTTTCCTGCTGCTACTGCTGCTCCGCACTTAGGGCAAAAACCGCCTTCAGGCTTCTTTGCTCCACACTTAGGGCAGAAGTTTCCTGTGCAAACCTCACCGCATGCACAGGTCCAGCTTCCTGCTGCAGGTGCTGCCTGCTGAGCTGCTGCTGCCTGCTCGTAAACGCCCTGCACTCCGCCGCCTGCCTGCTGAGCCATTCCCATTCCTACGAATGCGCCTGCAGCACCGGACTCGTTTGAAGCTGCCATTCTCATAGCATCCTGTGTAGCCGCTGCATTCTGAGCTGCTCTCATAGAAGGGTCTGCATTAAGCTTAGCCTTCTGTGCCTGCTTGATAGCTTCCATATCCTCATCAGGGAGAGTTACAGAATTCATAGTAATGCTTACAACTTCAAGACCTCTCTGCTCTTTCCACTTCTGAGCAAGTGCATTGTTCATATATGTGCAAAGTTCCTCTGTGTGTGCAGGAATCTGGTTAGGTCTTAGGCCGAGTTCTGAAAGCTGTGCAACAGCAACATTGAGAGCTCCAATGAATTCTGCTCTTAACTGCTCTGAAACATCCGAAACCTTGTAAACGGATGTAACGTTTCCTGCAATCTTCTTGTAGAGAGCGATAGGATCGCAAACATGCAGAGAATAAACTCCTGCACATCTGAGAGATACATCTGTATCCAGACCGATGCTGGCATCAACTACTCTGAACGGAATCGGATTTGGTGTTCCAAATTTGTTGTCAAGAATTTCCTTTGTGTTGAAGTAGTAGATTCTCTGATCCTTAGCTGTGTCTCCGCCGTATTTGAATCTCTTAAGCATTGTCTCAAATGCTGCCTGAACCTGATCGGAAAGCTCGCCCTTGAAGATGCTTGGCTCTGATGACATATCGTATGTATATTCGCCCGGCTCAGCGCAGATTTCTACAACCTCGCCCTGGTCAACAATGATTGCACACTGTCCGTCAGCTACGATAAGACCCGAACCGTTTGAAATAACATTGTTATGTCCGTGCTTATTTGACGAAGCTCCACTCTTCTGCGGAACTCCTCTAACCATTAAAGTGTCGTTGTCGATTGAATCAGCTGCAAAGAATTCCAGCCACTGATCTCCGAGTGTCTTACCTGCTGATGCGACAGCCGCTCTGATTAAACCCATAATAATCCTCCTGCATTAATTGAAATATTTTGATTGAATTAGCTTATTATCTTTTGAAATTTTCGGTATATATCTACCCGTATATTATACAACAAAAGCGTTTCCGTCTGTTATAATTAAAAAAAATTCCGGGAGGCAATATGAAGGCAACATTTTTAGTAGATAACATTGGCGGTTGCGGTCTTGAGGGAGAATGGGGTCTCTCCGTATTCATAGAATATATGGACAAGAAGATTCTGCTCGATGCGGGCGCAAGCAATCTGTTTCTGGAGAATGCGAAAAGTCTCGGCGTAGATCTGGAAGCTGTCGACTATGCGGTTCTTTCCCACGCACATTATGACCACGCTAACGGTATGGAAGGCTTTTTTGAAATCAACAGGAAGGCTAAGTTCTATATCCAGGAATCCGTTGAAGAAAACGTTTACGCAAAAAAATGGATATTCAAAAAATATATAGGCATACCTAAAGGAATCCTTGAGCAGAGAAAAGACCGCATAGAAAAAGTAAGCGGGAACTTCAAACTCTGTGACGGAGTGTATATTATTCCACACAGCACCGACGGCCTTGAGGAAGTCGGAAAGCGCGAAAAAATGTACATCAAGACAAAATACGGTCTGAAGCCTGACTGCTTTGCACACGAGCAGAGCCTTGTCTTCGATACAGAAAAGGGGCTTGTTATTTTCAACAGCTGCTCACACGGAGGCGCCGCAAACATCATAAACGAAGTGTCGTCCGCTTTCCCAGGAAAAAAAGTTTATGCAATGCTCGGAGGTTTCCACCTTCACAACAAGAGTGAGAAATACATCGTAGACTTCGCAAGCAAGGTCAAAGAAACCGGAGTTGAATACGTATGCACAGGCCATTGCACAGGTGATGCATCCTACGAAGTGCTCAAAAGAGAGCTCGGCGATATCTGCAACAAGATAAGTGTAGGCCTTGTTGTTGAATTCTAAATTAATAAAAAACAGGTCGCATTTGCGACCTGTTTCTTCAATTATTATTAATGATTAGTCAACCTTAATCTTGTCCCACTTCTTGCTTATCTTCTTCATCGACTTAGCGTCTGTGCCACCCTTCTTGAGCTGCTTCATAAACATCTCCTTGGTAACACCCATTTTCTTATAAGCTGTGATGAACTTATTCTCAAAGTCTCTCATATACAGGAAAAGACCGCCGGCATATGCCGCTGCGATAATAAGCATAGGAATAACTGCCTTCCAGCTTACCAGGAAGCAAAGCAGAATTGTTGCGATGATCCATACAATTCCACCGATTTTCGTAAACTTCTCAATCTTCTTAGCATCAGGCTGCTTAGGAATCTTAACATCCTTTTCCTTCATCTGCTGCTTGTAAAGATTCTGCTGATATCCTGCAGATGGTCTGTTGTACATTGATGGTCTTTGTTTACCTTTACCCATATATATCTAACCTCTTCTCTCTAAAGTGTTATTAGTTCTGTTTCCGTCCGTAGACTAAGTGATTATAACACCTTTGACATTTTAACTCAACTATTTCTGTTTAACGCCCTTCATCGATAAACCTACCCTCTGTTTAGCAGTATCAATGGAGATAATCCTTACCTTAACATTGTCTCCTACAGATACCACATCCATCGGATGCTTTACATAAGAATCCGAAAGCTGAGAGATGTGCACAAGTCCGTCATGCTTGACTCCGATATCCACAAAAGCACCGAAGTCTACAACATTTCGAACGGTTCCCGTAAGCTCCATTCCCTCTTTGAGGTCCTCAAAGCTTCTGACATCGTTTCTGAAAATCGCTTCAGGTGCGTCATCACGTGGATCTCTGGCAGGCTTCTTAATCTCGTCGATTATATCTGAGAGTGTCATCGCTCCGACGCCAAGTTCATCAGCCAGAGCCTTCAGGCTGTAATGTCCGCCAAGTGCTTTTGACAGTCTGTCTTCTATGTCGCTTGCACCGCCTCTGATTTCTTCAGCCTGCATACCGGCTTTTCTGAGAAGTCCGAGTGCCGCCTCGTATGATTCAGGGTGAACCGAACTTGAATCGAGAGGGTTCTTTCCGTCTCTGATTCTCATAAATCCAGCGCACTGTGTGTAAGCCTTCGGTCCAAGTTTCTCAACTTTGAGAAGCTGTTTTCTGTCGGTAAAAGCACCGTTCTTTTCGCGGTATGCGACGATGTTTGCGGCAATACTCGAATTGATTCCGGATATATACGAAAGCAGCGAAGGGCTGGCAGTGTTTAAATCAACGCCTACCTTGTTTACACAGTCCTCGACTACATTCCCGAGTGCCTTCTCCAGTTTCGTCTTGTTCATATCGTGCTGGTACTGACCGACACCTATGCTCTTCGGATCGATTTTTACCAGCTCGGCAAGCGGGTCCTGAAGCCTTCTTCCAAGTGACATTGCGCCCCTTGTAGTTACGTCGAGTTCAGGGTATTCCTCTGCAGCAAGCTTAGACGCGGAATAAACCGAAGCACCCGCCTCATTTACAATCGTATATCTGAGCTCCATGCCGCTCTTTCTTATCCAGTTTGCTACAACCTCCTCTGTCTCACGGGAGGCCGTGCCGTTTCCGATAACAACCGTATTAATCGCATGCTTCTTTNTATTAATCGCGTGCTTCTTCGCAAGCGTTGAAAGAATCTTCTCGGTTCCGATTACATCGTTTCTAGGAGCTGTCGGATAAATAGTAGTGTACTCAAGGAGTTTTCCCGTCTCATCGAGTACGGCTACCTTGCATCCTGTTCTGTATCCCGGGTCGATGCTGATTATTCTCGCACCTTTTACCGGTCTTACCATAAGCAGATTCCTTGTGTTTTCTGCGAAAATCTTTATCGCCTCTTCCTCAGCTCTCTCGGTGAGGCTTGCTCTTGCTTCTCTTTCGAGTGACGGTGCTATAAGTCTTTTATACGAGTCGGCAACCGTATCTCTAAGCAGGTCTTCAAAAATACTACCGCCCTGCTTTATGTATTTCTTTGAGATGATTCCCTCCATCAGCTCGTTGTCGGTTACAACTTTGACATTCAGGAATTTCTCCTTCTCTCCCCTGTTTACGGCAAGCACCCTGTGGTTAGGAATAGACTTTATTCCCTCGCTCGAGTCGTAGTACATCTCGTACGGGGACTCAGCAGATGCATCACATGCCTTCGTATCTATAAGTCCCGTATGCATTGTCTTTTCTCTGAGGACGCCGGTGAGGTCCGCATCATCCGAAATAAGCTCCGCAATAATGTCGCAGGCTCCGGCAAGTGCATCCGCCTCGTTCATTACCTCAAGTTCAGGGTTAATGTACGGCTTTGCGTAATCCTCCGGCGAACCGCTCTTTTCTTTTTGCCCTAAAATGATTTCCGCAAGAGGCTCGAGACCACGCTCCTTCGCCTTCGAAGCTCTTGTTGCACGCTTCTTTTTGAAAGGCTTATAGATATCCTCAACCCTCTGCAGCACCTCTGCCTTGCGAACCTCTTCCTCAAGTTCCGGGGTGAGTTTGCCCTGCTCGTCAATAAGCCTTATAACCTCTTCCTTGCGTTCCTCAAGACCGCGAAGATACGACAGCCTCTCATCGAGTTTTCTGAGAACCTCATCGTTAAGACCGCCGGTGGCTTCCTTCCTGTATCTCGAAATAAAAGGAATTGTATTCCCCTCATCTATAAGTGATATTGTGCTCGCTACCTGTGATTCTCTTATTCCAAGTTCATTAGCGAGTTTGCTTTCAATGCTCTGTATTTGTGACATTATGATACCTCTTTTCGTTAATGCGTCCTTCACAGTTTAACAGTTTGAATGCCAAAAATCACGAAGTATTCATAACAGTACAGCTCGTTTTGTGGTACAATGGGCGCAGTCATAGTTTTTGGGAGATTAAAAGATGTTAGAACTTAGAAACATTACGAAAACATACGAGACAAGCGCAGAAAGCGTGCAGGCTCTTAAGGGTGTCAGCATCAACTTCCGCGAAAATGAATTTGTCTCAATCCTGGGCTCTTCCGGCTGTGGTAAGACAACCTTCCTGAACATCGTAGGAGGTTTGGATCACTACACATCGGGAGACCTTGTTATTGATGGTGTAAGTACTAAGAAGTATGAGGACAGCGACTGGGATGCTTACAGAAATCACTCAATCGGTTTCGTTTTTCAGACCTATAATCTGATTCCTCACCAGACTGTACTTGCAAACGTTATGCTTGCCCTTACCCTTTCGGGTGTTTCGGCTGAAGAGAGCAGAGAAAAAGCAATTGCGGCACTTGAGGAAGTAGGACTTGGAGACCAGATTAACAAGAAGCCTAACCAGCTTTCCGGCGGTCAGATGCAGAGAGTTGCAATTGCCCGTGCCCTGGTAAACAATCCTGAGATTCTTCTCGCCGATGAGCCTACAGGTGCTCTTGATACTGAGACCAGCGTCCAGATTATGGATATTCTCAAGAAGATTGCGAGCGACAGACTTGTAGTAATGGTTACTCACAACCCTGACCTTGCCGAGCAGTATTCCACAAGAATTATAAAACTTTCGGACGGTAAGGTCGTAAGCGACAGCAATCCTTACGAGGTTGAGGGTGCTCAGAATCTTAAGGATAAGTCAGGACTCAAGAACAAGTCGATGTCTATGAAGACAGCACTCGGACTGTCACTGAACAACCTGATGACCAAGAAGGCAAGAACTCTTCTTACGAGCTTTGCAGGAAGTATCGGTATCATCGGAATCGCCCTTATCCTTTCCGTATCGGCAGGTTTTCAGAACTACATAGACAGAATAGAAAACGACGCGCTCACATCAAGCCCGCTCACCATTCAGTCTGAGTCGGCGGACATGACTGCAATGATAACCGCTTTTGCAGGAAACGCTGAGAAGCAGAAGAATCCTAAAGAAGGTGTCGTTCAGGAGGAGCAGCTGATGGCACAGATGTTTGCCAACATCGGCACAAACGATCTCTACTCCTTCAATAAGTATTTGAACGACAATATGTCAGAAATAAAGGATGACTTCAACGACATTAAATACAACTACGGAGTAATTCCGCAGATATATTCGACAGATTTCAAATATGGAGTGCTTCAGGTGAGCCCAAGTTCACTTATGGACCAGACGATGGCTACGGCATCTGCGTCCATGACGACTATGGCCAACACAGATGTTTTCTTCGAAATCACGGATAACAAGGAAGTTCTCAACTCGCAGTTTGAAGTACTCGCCGGAAAATGGCCTGAGAAGTACAACGAGATGGTTCTGGTTCTTGCCAATGAGAGCACAATGAATGACTACATCGCATACTGCCTCGGACTTAGAGACCCGGACGAGCTCGTCAATATGATTACCGAGCTCATGAAGGGCAACGAAGTTGAGAACACAAACAAGGCTCTCGAGTGGACATATGAAGACATTATGAATCTCGAATTTTCGCTCGTGCCGGCGTCTTCACGTTACAAATACAACAGTGCATACAATCTCTGGGAAGATCATTCAGACGATGAGGCTTACATGAAGCAGCTCATCAACGACGGCGAAAAGCTAAAGATCACCTGCATTGTCTGTCCGTCAAAAGACAACTCAGCAGGCTCAATGCTGAACGGCGTGGGATATCTTCCATCCCTGACAGAACATGTCATCGATGCTTCTGCAGAAACCGATATCGTAAAGCAGCAGCTCTCAAACGAAGAAAAGGATGTATTCAGCGGAAAGACTTTTAAGGAAATCAAAGAGAAATCAGACAGCGGTCTGGGCTTCGGCGATATGATTGCAATCGACGAGGCTGCACTCTCGAAGGCTCTCGGTGTAAATGTATCTCAGGATGACATTTCCAATATTGCCAAGAAGTATTCAAGCAGCATTGCAGGTCAGATAACCGCAGATTCATCTAAGTACGAAGAGGCTATCAATTCGGATTTGAACGATCTATGTGTTGCAGCCGCAAATGAGCTTGTTAATCTTGCTACCGATGACGGTTCGGGAAATCTTACCTTCACTGCTGATGATGTAAATGTCGCAATAGCAAAGGTTCTTGACGGATCTGATTTTACAAACAAAATGAATGCGCTTGCAGCTCTGACAGGAAATGAGCTTTCGGCAGATGTATTCTCGCAGGCATTTAACCCGTTCCTATCGGGCTATGGATATATGCTCTCCTCTATGGCCGGCACCCCTGTTCCGAAAGTTGTTCTTCAGGGAACAGCAAGCACATACGCCGGTTCGAAGGATATGCTTGCAGCAACAAAGAAGTTTGCTCAGGGAATCACTGAAGGTGTAATGAAAAAGACCATACTCACAGATGTGGGCAAACTGACCGGAGACATAACCATGGAGATGGCTAATGCCTTCAATGTGGACCCTGCAGGAATTGCCGCAGCATTCAGTTTCAATATGAGCGAGGAAGAACTGACCAATCTGATGCGCGCATATATGTCAGGAAACGAAGCTACAAGTTATCAGGGAAATCTGAAGCTTCTCGGATACGCTGAATATGATAAGCCGAGTGCTATCTCATTCTATCTTAAGGACTTTGCTTCAAAAGAAGACTTTGTAAGCGTCATTGACGGTTATAACGATAAGATGAAAGCCGCAGGCGATGACGACCTTGTAATCAGTTATACCGATGTTACAGGCGCTCTTATGTCCTCGGTTAAAAAGATTACAAACAGCGTAAGCTACGTGCTGATTGCATTTGTCGCTATTTCGCTCATAGTATCCTCGATTATGATTGGAGTTATCACCTACATTTCTGTTCTTGAGAGAACCAAGGAAATCGGTATACTGAGGGCTATCGGTGCTTCAAAGAAGGATATTCGAAGAGTATTCAATTCAGAAGCAGTTATCATCGGACTTTGCGCAGGTGTTATAGGAATTGCAGTCAGTCTCTTACTTCTGATACCGATTAACGCAGTGCTTCTGCACCTGACAAACATAGCCGCTTTGAAGGCCAGACTTCCGATTGCCGGTGCAATCGCACTTATAGTAATCAGTGTTCTTCTCACGAGTCTTGCGGGACTTCTTCCTTCCGGAATGGCAGCAAAGAAAGACCCTGTGGAAGCACTCAGAACCGAGTAACACTTCGGAAAACCGGAATATACGCACAACAAAATGCTCCCCTTTCGGGGAGCATTTTTGCATTGTCTCAGAAAAACAGATATTACTTGTAGCTCTCGATCATTGCCTTGAAAGCAGGAAGTGAATTTCTGATCATCTTGTTTGATACGCAGTATGAAAGTCTGAAGAAACCAGGGCAAGCGAATCCGTCTCCAGGAACTACGAGCAGGTTGTGCTCGAGCTTAGCCTTGTTTGAGAACTCCTTTGCATCTCCGTTTGGAGCCTTAACCCAGAGGTAGAAAGCGCCATCCGGCTTAGCTACTGTGTATCCATACTCTGTGAGTGACTCATAGAGCAGTGTTCTGTTCTCGTCATAAGCTACGAGGTCAGGATCGCATCCTACGCACTCCTCAACAACTCTCTGAATGAGTGTTGGAGGGCAAACTGAACCGATTTCTCTAGCTGCACCTGCAACTGCTGCATATACTTCCTTTGTATCTGCGCACTTTGTAGGAACGTAAACGTATCCGATTCTCTCGCCAGGGAGCGAGAGTGACTTTGACCATGAATAGCATACGATTGTGTCATCGTAGTACTCAGGAATGAATGGAACCTTAACTCCACCGTATACGAGCTCTCTGTAAGGCTCATCAGCGATGATGTAAATAGGGTGTCCGAACTCAGCTTCCTTCTTCTTCATGATCTCAGCAATCTTTGTGATTGTCTCTTCTGTATAAACAACGCCTGATGGGTTATTAGGGTTGTTGATTACAACAGCAACTGTGTTTGCATTGATCTTTGACTCGAGCTCAGCGAGGTTAATCTGGAATCCTTCTGTATCAGCTGAAACTACTGCAACTTTTCCACCGTCACATGTGAAGAATACATTGTACTCAGGGAAGTAAGGTGCTACACAGAGGAACTCTGAATCTTCTGATACTGTAAGTGCCTTAGCAACAGATACGAGAGCAGGAGCGCATCCGCAAGTCATGAAAATCTCACTTGCCTGAGCGTTTGTGCTGAATCTCTCTCTGAGGTTAGCAGCGATAGCCTCTCTTGTTGACTCAAATCCAGGAGCCATTGAGTAACCATGAAGAACGATTGAATCCTCTTCTGCAAGAAGCTTCTTTATTGTCTCCTCAACCTTTGCAGGAGCAGGAATGCTTGGGTTACCAAGGGAATAGTCATATACCTTGTCCTTGCCAACAACCTTAGCCTGCTCAAGACCATAAGCAAAAAGGTCTCTGATTATAGACGGGGATGTACCATAACCATAATATTTCTGATTTACCATTTCATTTCTCCTTTCACGTGGTCGTTCCCACTTCGATTATTATATAACTTAAAACGCCTTATATTCAAATGAAAATATTTTCACATTATGGCTCTTGTGATATTATTATCATGAGGAAAAAGGTGAATAAACAAGGAGACAATATGGCTACAAAAGTATTTGTTATCAATCCGGGTTCAACATCCACAAAACTTGCTATGTTTGAAGACGGCGAGAAGACCGTTGAGGTATGTGTTGAGCACGACGCTCAGGTCCTGCTCTCATTTGACAATATCAACGACCAGCTCCCGTACAGAATGGAAGTCATCAAGGATTTTATCAAAGAGAATAATATAGATCTGACAGGTGTAGATGCTATCGTTGGAAGAGGCGGTGTCGTTTATCATATGGAAGCCGGCGTATACGAAGTCAACGACAAGCTTATGCAGGATACGATTAACAATGTAGCAGGAATAATCCACCCTTCGTCACTGGGTATTCAGCTCGGTGCAAAGCTGCAGGAGCAGTACGGAGGAAGACTTTTCACCGTAAATCCTGTATGTGTTGACGAGTACTGTGATGAAGCCAGAGTTACGGGTATTGCAGGAATCAGAAGAAAGTCCGTCGGACATGCTCTTAACCTTAAGGGAACAATAAGACGTCATTGTGACAAGTATGGACTTGACTACTACAACAGTAACATCATCGCATGCCACATTGACGGAGGCATTGCAATCACTGCGCACAAGAACGGCTATATGATAGACGGAAACAACGCGTGCGGTGGAGACGGTCCTTTTACCCCTACCCGTACCGGAAGCATCGGAGTGCTCGACCTGCTCGACTATCTTGAAGCAGGACACAGCATCAAAGAAACCCGCAAGATGTGCGCAGGTGCCGGCGGTTTTGTAAGTTACTTCGGAAGCTCTAGCGGTGAGCATGTTAAAGCGCTTATCGCACAGGGCAACAAGGAAGCAGAACAGGTTTGGAACGGTTTCTGCTACAACCTTGCAAAGGGAATTGCTTCACTGAGCGCCACTTTCGAAGGAAAGGTTGACGCAATCATCCTGACAGGAAGATATGTCAGATTCGAGGATATGGTAGAAAGCATTAAGAGACGCTGCGGTTGGCTTGCTCCTATCTATATATATCCGGGTGAAGTTGAGCACGAAGAGATGGCTGAGGCTGCGCTTCGTGTTGTCGAAGGAATAGATATTCCTAAGGTATATCAGGGCAGAAATGTTTCGCCTCATACCACGGGATCAGTTGACGACTGCGGAGTTAACCGCTACGACACAAAATAGAAAGCAGATAAACAGGAACAGCAAAAATGATTAAGATAAACGCCGTATTCTTTTTAATAGGACAGTTCATTTTCCTGCCTCTCTTCCTTTATACAACGAGGAAGGCATTCAAGCCGAAAATGACTTTCTTGGGATATATCGGTTATATCCTGATTTCCCCTATGGCGGTTTATATTATTTCGATTCTTTTATACAGCATTGTGTGGGCAGCCTTCGGGCATAAATACCCGGTTCTGTATAACCTGTCTCTTTTCTCTGATGTATATGCTCTTTTGATATCTTTTATCTTTGCCTTTATTTATGCGCAGACATGCAAGGCAGAGTACAGGTCCTTCGTGATGTTCGTTTACATCTGCTTCTATATGATCGGCATGGTATTCAGCATCACATACAACGACGTAATAACGTCATTTATTTGTTCTGCGGTTGCTCCTGCCGTAACAGGAATACTGATGTTTCCTTTCTTCATCAGGCCGGTTATCAGCATATCAAACGCAGCGGACCGCTTCCGCTGGCAGATGCTTATACTGCCAATAACTGCTGAAGCCTTACTGGTATTAAGATTCTTTATTAACATCCTGAGCCAGAGCAGCCCGATAATGAAATCGTATGACTGGTTTTTCCAGATATACACAACGCTGTTCGGATACATAATACTTGTCTGTCTTTTCGGTTGCATCTGGGTAACAACAAAGGATATCCAGCAGATTGAGATAATAGAAGATGAGAATGAAAAGAACAACAGATTGACACTGGATATGCTCACAGCCCTCGTTGGTACAATCGAGGCAAAGGACCAGTATACAAACGGTCACTCAAACCGTGTTGCCAACTACTCGAAGCAGCTTGCAGAGAAGTTGGGATACTCGGAAAGCGGTGCCGAAAACATATACAGAATTGCACTTTTACACGATATTGGAAAGATTGCCATTCCGGATTACATTCTTAAGAAGGACGGCATGCTGACCAAGAGAGAGTACGAAACCATAAGGTCTCATCCTCTTAAAGGAGCTGAGATTCTTAAAGAAATTCAGGAGTTTCCGGATCTCTATCTCGGAGCACTTTATCACCATGAAAGATGGGATGGAAAAGGCTATCCTTACGGTATCAAAGGTGACGAAATCCCTGAAGTTGCAAGCATTATCTCAGTAGCAGACGCATACGATGCCATGACGTCGGAAAGAAGCTACAGAGCGGCCTTCACAACCAAAAAAGCAAGGCGCGAAATCGAGAAAGGATCCGGTACACAATTCTCTCCTGATGTTTCAAAAGTAATGCTTGACATCATAGATGAGTTCTCGTATCTTGAAGACAGTAAGTAGAGGTATATAGAAGAATGCGCTTAAGTTATTTCATAGGTATGTGAAAGGAGACTGGTATGTTCTACGCAGTTGGAAGCTGGGTTGATATTCTGAGAGCGATTCTTCGTTGGATTGGATAATTGAATCAAGACCCTGGCGGCTCTTTATAAGAGCTGCCTTTTTTTGTTGCAAAAAAAAGCGGCCGGTCCTAAGACCTAGCCGCGATAAAGCTGTTCGTAAACTCCACCCATGTTCAGGAGTTCCTCATGCGTTCCGCTCTCTGCAATGCCCTCCTCGGTTAACACGAGAATTCTCTCAGCATTCTGAATAGTGCTTAATCTGTGAGCAATTACTATTGTAGTCCTGTTTTCAGCAAGTACTTCGAGCGACTCCTGAACCAGTCTCTCACTCTCATTATCAAGAGCCGATGTCGCCTCGTCAAAAATGAGTATCGGAGGATTCTTAAGGAACACTCTTGCTATCGACAGTCTCTGCTTCTGACCTCCCGAAAGCCTTGCTCCCCTCTGTCCGATATCAGTATCATATCCATCTTCAAGCGACATAATAAAGTCATGTGCGTTTGCCCTCTTTGCCGCCTCTACAACCTCTTCTTCAGTGGCATCAGGCTTTCCGTAAAGGATATTCTCATATATCGTTCCTGCAAAAAGATACACATCCTGCTGAACGATTCCGATCTTGCTGCGAAGGCTCTTCATCTTTACGTTTCTGATGTCGACACCATCTATACTGATGGCTCCGTCCGACACATCGTAGAAGCGCGGAATAAGAGAGCAGAGCGTTGTTTTACCCGCACCGGAAGAACCGACGAGCGCTATGTAGCTTCCTGCAGGTATATCTAAATTGATGTGCTCAAGAACATTGTCGCTGCTGTCGCTGTATCCGAAGCTTACATCCCTGAACTCAATCGCTCCCTCAACATCGCCAAGTTCGATTGCGTTTGGCGAGTCCTCAATATCCGGTGACATATTCATAATTTCTCTGAAACGCTCGAAACCCGAATAACCGTTCTGGAACATCTCAGTGAAATCCACCAGCGTCTTTATCGGCTCTGTGAAAACTCCGATATACAGAAGGAATGCGACAAGGTCGCTGACATTGAGATTTCCGTCTGCTATAAGAAGGCAGCCGACAACTACAACACAAACAGTAATCATCGAGGTGAAAACACCAACGCCGGCCTGAAAGATTCCCATGTATCTGTAGTTATTCCTTTTTGAATCAAGGAAATTGTCATTTCCTACTTTGAATTTCTCGTTCTCAACATCCTCATTTGCAAACGACTTTACAACCTTGATTCCCGCAAGGTTATCTTCTATCTGGCCGTTAATCTCAGCAATTCTCTGTCTGTTTGCACGAAAAGCCCTTCTCATCTTCTTGTTGAGAACATACGCAAAGGCAAACATAAACGGAAGAATAATGAAAGCTGCAAAAGTCAGTTTAGCATTAATTCCAAAGAGAATTACCAGTGCTCCCACAATCTTTAGAAGAGAAAGCAGAATGTTCTCAGGTCCGTGGTGAAGAAGTTCCGTTATATCAAACAGGTCCGTCGTAACACGGCTCATGAGCTGTCCGACTTTCGCCTTATCATAGAAAGTAAATGACATTTTCTGGAGATGGTCGAAAATCTCGGACCTCATATCGTACTCTATCTTTGCACCCATAACGTGTCCGTAGTTACCTATGAAATACCTGGAAACAAAATCAACCGCAAGAAGCGCAATAAGGAAGAGTGCTATAAGAAGAAGCTGACTCTTTAGCGCATCCGGCTGCATATATATCAGCGTGGAAGTGATGTATCTGACTACAAGCGGAATAGTCAGCGCAACAGCAGATGACAGTGTCGCAAAAATCATATCCGCAATAAACAGACCCATATACGGTCTGTAATAACTGATCATTTTTTTAAGATTATTTGCTTTTGTTTTACCCAATCAATTACCTCCTTCTGCCCAACATTGAATATTCTACAAGAATTGAGCAAAAGTCTCAAGTTGTCAGCCCTCCGATTCCATTGTGTGTTATACTCTTCTTCGGAGGTCATTTTATATGTCAGAGAAAAAATTTTCAGGCAAGAAAATGCTCGTATATTTGCTCGTTATGATAATCGCCGTATCCTGGGGATTGTCTTTTCTTGTTACTTCAATTCTCGTCGAAAGACTGAATCCGGTACAGATTCAGTCCGGAAGATGGGGTGTCGCAGGTTTTATATTCCTTGTCATGCTTCTTTCAGGCAAGGTCAGACTTAAATTCAAAGGCCGTAAGTGGTGGCTGCTCATAGTTGTATCAATATGCCAGCCCTGTCTGTATATGATTTTCGAAAACAACGGAATCAAGTACACCTCCGCATCTGTCGGCTCCATTATGATAGCCACCATTCCATGTATGGTTATCATTCTTAATATGATTTTTACGGGTAAAAGAACCTCGAGGCGAGGCATTCTGAGCATCCTTCTGGCATTTGCCGGAGTTGCCGTATGCACAACACTCTCCCCTGCCTTTTCAATTCACGGCGATTTAAAAGGATACTTTTTGATGATGGGAGCGGTTCTTGCAGGAGCTATGTATACCGTTGTATGTGCAAAAGCATCCGAGGATTACACCAGCCTTGAGATTACCTGTTTCCAGGCGATATTTGCCGCTGTAGTGTTCAATTTCTTTAATTTTGCATTAGGATATGGCGGAACAACTTACGCCGTTCTTATCGGGGATTTAAGGCTGCTTGGAGGCATCCTCTTCCTGGGTGTTATCTGCTCGGCAGTCTGCTTCTTTGCTTTTAATAAAACGCTCACAATGATGGACCCTGCCCTTGCCAACAACATGAATTCAAGCATGACCACCGTAGTCGGAGCTCTGGCAGGAATACTGATAGGCGGAGACCCGGGCGGCTGGTACACAATAGTCGGACTGATAATGACTGTTGTCGGAGTAGTGCTGTCATCAAGAGAGATAAAAGAATAAACACAAAAGAAAACCACCATATAATCGGTGGTTTTCCTTATAAATCGTTCAAATTACAGTAATTGTATGCTTGCTTTTGAACTACACTTAATATCTTCCAGCATCTCGCACACCCTCTTACCATATACAGGGTGTACCTTGTTCGGTGCAAGCTCACAAAGAGGTGCCAGCACAAATTCTCTGTTCTTCATATCAACATGAGGAATGCAAAGGTCCTCTCCTTCAAGGATTATGTCATCGTACATAAGGATGTCCAGGTCCAAAGTCCTTGGTCCCCAGCGCTCCTCTCTTACCCTGCCGGCCTTGTCCTCAATCTCTCCGAGTCTGGCAAGGAGTTCATACGGAGTAAGAAGAGTTCTTACTTCAATAACACCGTTTACGAAATCCGGCTGGTCTGTCTTTCCGTATGCCTTTGTTTTAATGAGTTTTGAACTCTTTGTAACTGATGTATTCTGATCTGAATCTATAGACGCAATGGCATCTTTAACATACTTCTCAGAATCGCCCATATTTGAACCAAGTCCGATATATGCTGTATGCCAGTGTCTTCTGATACGAACGCTCACGTCATCGAACCTGCCATCAATTGGCGCGTTCGGCTTATGTATCTCAACAGTTACGGCTGATGGCACCGGGAAAACTCTCAGAATTTCTCCCGCAAGACGCTCGGCACATGCCTCGATGAGGTTGTAACTTTTTGCCGTCATCTCACGTTCGATGAGTGAAGCAACCTCAGCATAGTTGACGGTCTTGTTCAGATCGTCGCTTATGCCTGCCGCTCTGCAGTCGAACTCGATATCGACAGATACATAGAAAGTCTGACCGTCCCTCTGCTCTTCGTCCAGAACCCCGTGATATGCAAAGACCTCATAATTTCTGATACTGATTACATCCATAGTTTTTTTCCTCTCTGAATTAATCTTGCTTAAGCCTTCATAATCGCTTCTGTCATCCTGATAGCACGGAGGTTCTTCTCCACATCGTGCACCCTGACAAAAGCATATCCACTCTCTGCCGCCAATACGCTTGTCGCTATTGTTCCCTCTTCTCTGCAATCCTTAGGCAGATCAAGAGCCTCTCCGATTACCGATTTTCTCGATGCCCCTAGCAGCATCGGGTAGCCAAGCTTCCTGAAATACTCAAGATTCTTCAGCACCGTCAGGTTCATCTCGTAAGTCTTTCCAAAACCGATACCGGGATCCAGAATAATCCTGTCGTCTGCAATGCCTGCTGCCTTTGCTATCTCTATCGACCCTTTCAGATCCTCGAGCACATCCTGCAAAAAATCGGCGTAAACCGCCTCTTTTCTGTTATGCATAAGGCAACAGCATGCCCCGTGCTTTGCAACGACATGCGCCATTTTGTCATCATATTTGAAGCCCCAGATATCGTTTACCATTGAAGCTCCCGCTTTCAGCGCCTCGTCAGCAACAGCGCTTTTGTAAGTGTCCACAGATATAACTGTGTCAAATTCAGATGCAAGTCTTTCTATAACAGGCAGGATTCGCTCCAGTTCCTCCTGCTCACTTATCTGCGAATATCCCGGTCTGGTGGATTCACCGCCAACATCTATAATATCCGCTCCCTGAATTAACATCAGCTCCGCCTGCCTTAGAGCATCATCTAAGCAAATGAACCTGCCCCCATCAGAAAAAGAGTCAGGAGTCAGGTTCAGTATTCCCATAATATTTGTCCTATTCAGTACGTCGAATTCTTTGTTTCCTATTATCATAACTACCAGCTTATAGTCATTACCTTCATATCAGGGTCCCATGCGCACTGCTTTTCAGCCTTGCAGTTGAAACAGTCTCTGGACAGCTTGTCTCCATCATAAAGAACATCTGTAAGCTGTTCTGCAAGTTCCATAATAATCGGGTCCTTGAGCAGCAACGCCTCATCTCGCAATTCCGGAACAGTCTGGATGATGCCTGTGTAGGCAGGCTCTTTTTTGCCGCTGTGGCGTGAGATAGCCTCAAGTGCCATAGCCGTTTCCGCAGGTCCGAAGCCGCATTCAACTAAAACCTGCTTAGCATAAACAAGCCCTGCTTCTGCGTGTGGTGTGCCCTCCTCATACTGCGTGCAGCGACCAATGTCGTGTAAAAATGCCGTAGCATAAATCAGATCCTTTTCCAGTCTGCACATTCTCTCTATTGCAAAAATATAACTAAGTCTTGCAACCGTGAGCAGATGCTCCATGCCATGATGACAGTAGATTCTGTCTTTTTCAAGTTCTTCAAGCTGCTCCAGCCTCTCCTTGAAAATCGGATGTGCCAGCACCGAAGACGCTCTTTCCATAATTGACTCTTCGCTTCTTTTAAATTCAGTTCTCATAGTTTTCCCTTCTATACTTCCGTTCTCTATCCTTTAAGCATCTGGAAGAACGTATTCTGAAGCATTTCGTTATCCTTGAACACGCCTCTTGTTACTATGTTTGTCGTAATTGTTCCCGGCTTTCTGACACCTCTCATAGTCATACATGTATGCTCGGCCTCGCACATTACCATTACTCCTTCAGGCTTCAGTTCCTCCATAATCGCATCAGCAATCTGAACCGTCATCTGTTCCTGAAGCTGCAGTCTTCTTGCGAAAACCTCCACTGTTCTGGCGAGTTTCGATAAACCTACAACTTTTCCGTTTGGAATGTATGCAATGTGAACTTTTCCAAAGAAAGGCAGCATGTGATGCTCGCACATCGAATAGAATGTGATGTCCTTTTCCAGAAGCATCTCGGCATCCTTAACTGTAAAAGTCTTGTCCAGCACCTCCGACGACTCCTGCCACATTCCTTCACATATTTCCTCATACAGACGAGCGATTCTGTCCGGTGTCTCAACGAGTCCTTCCCTGTTCGGGTCCTCGCCGATTGCCTCAAGTATCATTCTCACTGCTTCCTTAATCTTTTCCTGATCTACCTTGTTTTCCTTACTCTGCATTACCTTCTCCTGTTATATGCTTACGCGCCGCTCCAAGATGCGAAAGCGAACCTGTTACCAGAACAACTCCGCCATCCTTTTGCGCATCCGTTGTCGCCGCATTTATTGCCATCTCTAATGTCTCATATACCTCTGCCTCGGTTTCATGTTCCGCAAAAACTTCGGCGAGTTCTTCCGGCGCCAGACTTCTGCTGCTGTCCGGAAGCTGTATTGCATATGCTTTTGTTATTATTCCGGCTAAAGTGCCTGCAACCTTGCGATAATCCTTGTCCGCAAAGATTCCCATCACCGCATGCACGTTTTTACCCCGGTAAAAATCTTCCAGTGCACTCCTGAGCGCCAGGGCTGCCGCAGGATTATGTGCTCCGTCCAGTATGAAGAGCGGTGCTCTGTTCAGAACCTCAAAGCGGGCAGGCCACTTTACGTTCTTAAGTCCCTGCTCTATGGAGCTTTCGCTGACTCTGAAGCCCAGCATGTCCAGCCTGCGTAATGCCGTCATTGCCGCAACGGCATTTTTCAGCTGAT
>JABUTC010000004.1:18856-26239 GCA_021442505.1 Mogibacterium sp.
TCAAATCTCTGGAGCTTGTTTTTTCGATCTGAACCGAGTTCTCTAAGCGACAGCCTGTCAATTTTAACAAGCCTGCATCCAAGTTCCTCAGCTCTCGCTTCAAGAACAGATGCCGCGCGCTTTGACTGCCAGCCTTCTATTACGGTCGCTCCCGGCTTAATGATGCCGGCTTTCTTCTCGGCGATTTCCTCAATACTTCCGCCAAGAACTCCCGTGTGATCCATGCTTATCGGGCCAAAGGCGCATATCTCGGTATTTGCCATTACATTCGTGGAATCCAGGTCTCCACCGAGTCCTGTCTCAAGGAGAACATAGTCGCATTCTTTCTGACAGAAATGCAGAAAAGCGACAGCCGTTTCAAATTCGAAAACCGTCGGCATTGCCGACCCTTTCTCAACAACGGCTTCCGCTGCTGCCTTCACCTGCTCCGTCAGAGGAGCCAGTTCCTCCTCAGCCATCCAGTTTCCGTTTATACGAAACTTCTCAAGATATCCCATAACTGACGGCGAGCAATAAGCTCCGACCGTGTAGCCGGCTGTCTTAAGGATGCTTTCGGTAATTGCCAGTATGGAACCCTTGCCGTTAGTGCCCGCAATATGAATGACTTTTAACCGGTCCTGAGGATTGCCGAGTTCATTCATCAGACTACGAATGGTTTCAAGTCCAAGAATACTTCCGCTCGCAGATATTTCATCGAGATATTCTCTTGCTTCAAAATAATCCATTTTGAACAGCCTCCTTGCATTAAGCTTTATCGATTGCACGCTTTACCGCCCCAATACCTAATGCAGCGTATTTATTAATAATCTCAACTACGAGGAATCCGACAGCGATTCCAAGACATGCCAGTACAAAAAGTTTTGCCTCTGAGCCTGCCATTACCAGGTCCTTTCTTACAAGGCAGTACATCATATAATAGAGATGCGATCCCGGTATCAGCGGAAGTACGGATGCGTACAGAAAAATCGTAGTCGGTGCCCTGTTTATTCTGGCCATTACGAATGCATACTCACCGACAAAAATCGCACCCGCTACTGTTGCTATAAACAGGCTGTCCGTCTGCTGAAATACTATCAGATATGTGAACCATGTAATCATAGCTCCTATACCTGAGTAAATTACCTGAATTCCTCTTACCTGGAAAATCATTGCGAATGCAACGCAGCCGATTATCATTGTTATAGCCTGAATGCCGGCATCCGGATTGATAACAACCATGCTACATCACCCCCATCATAACAAGCATTCCGAGGGCTATACCCGTTGCAATTCCCATTGCTCCAAGAAGAGCATTCGTCATATTGATTCCACCGGCGATTATATCTCTGTTGAGAAGATCCCGAAGTCCTCCTGTAAAACCTATCGCTCCGATAAGCAGCATCACAACTCCGATAGTAATAGCATTCGGGTTGTGTCCAAAACCAACACTCACACAGAAAAGAATAAACACTTCCGCCAGGAATGATAGTATTGCGTTTGATATAAGCGGGTTGCCTTCAACCTTGGCGAGCTTGTCACTGATAATGCTGACAAATAAGGCCGTAATTGCAACTACGACGGCATCCATAGCATCACAGTTGAAGAAAATNAAAAAAATACCGAATGATGTCGCTCCGACAACTCCTGCTAAATATTTTACCCAGCGATTAAGCTGAGGCCTTGCAAGAACCTCGTCGAGCATTTCACGAAGACCTTCGGCATCCGGCGTAGTCTGGCACGCTTTTCTCGAAAGATTGTTGAGATAGTCGAGACGGTCAAAATTATATCCACCCAGCGGAACGTAACGAACCTGCGTAATAATTTCTCCCTCCGGAGTCTCAACCGTCGCCTGAATGTTCGAAGGAATAAGCCAGATATTCACCTTCCTGAAGCCGTAGGCATTACAAAGACGGTACAGAGAGTCCTCTGCTCGATTACTCTCCGCACCGCTTTTGATGAACTCTTCACCGATATCAAGTATTACCTTAAGCAGGCTGTTTGCCTCCCTTACATCCATTAGAATACTTTCCTCAACAGATAACGTTTCTTGCCACCGTACATTTCTCTCTCTTCGATAATGTCAAAGTTGAGAACGGTGAAATTCCTGTAACTGTATGGGTTATCAGGCGAAATTGAACAGAGTCCTTCTGCAGCGCCGTTCTCAACAGCTTTTCCAATGCGAATCTTATTGAAGTTGCGCTGTATTCCAAGGCCTCTGTATTTTGGTGATACCATCGTAAGGTCAAGTGAAGCTGTCTTTGCCAGCTGCTCCCTGTCGTAGTCGAAATACTTGCCGTAGTTTCTTGGATTGTCCGCATCATTCGGCACAAGCACGCTAAAACCGGCAACCTCGCCGTTGCACTCTGCCATAAAGCAACAGTCCTCTTGAAGCTGCAGGAGGTATTCCTCCTTTGTAGACGTCTGATAAAGATCCTTATCCGGAAGCGCATCAACAATAACCTGCTGAAGCTCCATAACCTTATCGATATCCTCTACTGTAGCCTCTCTGAATTCTATAGTGCAAGGATTTCCCTTGCCGTCAAGCAGCTCATGCTTGAATGGAAGATTAATCATATATTCCTCCTTATCAATCATGTAATCACCTAAATCTTACAGATGTGAATCTTTCTTTATCTTGTCATAGTGGTTCAGGAAAATAGGCTCCATAAGTGCCGTAAGCTTCATATCAAGATTGAAGAAGTAAACAGTGAAAGTCACTCCGAAAAATCCTGCAGCAGCTCCTGTTCCAATCAATAATGCTTTTGTAACCTTATTCATTGTCCAAGCTCCTTTCCTACCATGAATTAGCATCATCGAGAATCTCGAGTGATGGATCGAGCGGCTCCTCGTTGAAAACAGTTCTCATATATGAGTTGATCTGATCACGAACACCCTGTCTTGAAACGATACGAGGGTCGAAGAGATCGTGCTCTACCCAGACGAGGTGAACGCCTTTTTCTCTTGCTCTATCCTCGAACATTCCGTGCATTCCATCGAGAGCCTTGCAGCTTGTGTGCTCCCAGAGAATAACCATATCTGCGTTGAACTGGTCTACGAACTCCCAGAGCTCATCGAGGAGCACCTTGTAACCACCGTGTGTACGGTTACGCATGATCATGTTCTCTGTCAGCCAAGCCATATCGTAGTAAGCCTGCTCTCTGTTCTCAGGAGTATCTTCCTCTGCGATAATCTTGGTCGAAACCATTGAAAGCATATCTGTAAGAGGAACGATTCCCCAGCAGTTCAGTATCCAGAGCAGGAAGTCGAAATAGTAGTGCGACTGAACGCCCCATACGATCGCTCTGTGGCGATACTCTCTTGCCATCATATTCTTCTTTGCATATGCCTGCTCAGCGAGTTTGCAAAGCTTTCTGTCAGCCTTCTCGAATGCAGGTATACGTCCGCAGATAGCCATATAGTTTGTCTCAGTATAGAGAGCAAGGTTTGAACCGAATACCTGAGGATACTCTGTACGGTTCATATCGAGCCACTCCATACGGCTTCTTGTTGCAACATTAACTCTTCTTGCACACTCGAAGTATTCCTTCCAGTCCCATTTTGCGCCTGTATGCTCTTCGATGAATGCAATTGCATTTCTGATTTCCTGTGCAGCATACTCCTGAACATCGTCCTCACGGTGACGCAGAGGTGCGCCAATCTGGAATACTGGAATTCCGTCTTCTTCAAGTCTCTTTGAAATTACTCCGTTCGAAAGAAGCGAACCGTCACAGGTAGTGTTGCACTGAATAGCGCATGCTCCGAGGATTGGCGCATCATCATCAACCGATACACCTGCTTCTGCAGCCGGCATAGGACATACGTCAGGTGCAAGTCCAAACTCCTCAATCTTGTCGAGGTAATACTCAACAGCGTGCTGGTTCAGGAGAACCGGTACATAAGTTGAAGGAGTCTCTCTGCTCAGAGTCTTAAGTGTTGGGAATCCCATCATTACTGCAGTCATCTCGTTTTCATCAACGAGAACAACCTTCTTTGAGAATTCCTTGTCATTTCCGATTCTTCTGTCACCTCTGAAAAGGTTGTCAAGCAGCTTAGCTACGTCATCGATGATGAGGTCCTGCTCAACGTGGCACATACGAAGGTACTCGCCACGGAGTCCCTGTGTGTGTCTGTCAACCATCATAGGTACAGCAAGATAGTTTGCCATCCATCTGTAACGGAACATAGCCTTGATATTTCTAGGCTTTATAATGAACTTTCCGAGAGTTCCCATAATAACGAGCCATCTCGAATAGTCATACATCGTGTCCTTGAAGCCACGCCACTCACGGCGACTTCTTACTTTTCCCCCGGTGTAAAAGCGGCCAAGGGCTTCCGCTCCTGTCTTCTTAGCCATTACTTCTCGCCACCTTTCTGGATTTTCTTTATCTCGATGCTTTCAATGAAAGCCTGAACTCTTGTACGCATCTGTCCTGCTCCTGCATCGATGTTGTAAGGTCTGTCTACCTGAAGTACAGGGAATCCGTAATTCTCTTCGAGAACAAATCCTCCCATCATCTTCTCGTATGCCCATGGATCACAGAACTTGATTTGCTCGTAGATGATGCCGTCTGCATTGTACTCTCTGGCGAGCTGATCGACATATTTCTTACGTCCCTTGAGTTTGTTTGTGCTCATATAACGCGGGCACTGACCCATATTCATATAGTGGCGGCAAATCTGTGTAAGAGCGTCTTCCTCATCGTTCATCTCGATAGGAACTCTTCCAGGGAATGAGCCCATGCAGTATCTGTCAACGCATACATAAGCTCCGCACTCTTCGATAAGCTTGATGTAGTCAACATCGTCCACCTCAGAACCTACGACTGCAAGGCGAACCCTGTATGGATTCTCCTTCTCAGGTTTACGCTTCTTAACCTCTTCCAGAGTCTCCTCGAGCTTTCCGATAATGAGGTCGTATGGTGTTACGAAAGAAGCCATTGTAAGTACACAGAACTCATAACCGGTGATTCTTGGATTCTCTTCCTTACGGAACTCTCCGATTTGCTGGATTACCTCGCAGAGATGGTTGTGCTTCTTTACGGCCTCACGAAGTGCAGCATCCGAAGTGTCAATTCCGAAAGTCTCAGCCAGCGGCTTAAGAATGTGATTCTGACACTGAACCACATAAAGATTCAGACCGTTGTCATCACACTTCATCGGAATTTCCATAAACTCATAGAAGAATTTATCCTTTCCGCCGTCCATAGTGTGAAGCATTTCCATGTTCTCTACGCAGCGGTTCATCATTGAACATCCGTCCGGCGAGATTACACAGTCTGCAAAATTGAAACCTCCCTCGAGAGCTCTCTCAAGAAGAGCCCTGCTGTACTCGCAGAGAAGACTGGTCATGTAGTATGTTCCCATCTCCATTGAGCCTGTGCGAGGCGCTCTCAGTCTTGCTGAAAAAACTCCATCCAGATTAAGCAGTGGCTCCGGCACATTCTCGCATGTGTATGCAGCGCAGATCTTGCCGTCTTTCTTGGCCTGCTGAATCAGTTCATTATCAGAGTTTACAAGCAGATTCTCGAAGTAAATCAAATGTTTAAGATCCCTCATAAAATCCTCCCTGTCGTCATTACGACATCAAAACTATATTTGGGTTAATTATATCACAGGTGCTCAGTCGCTGTCGCTAAACATTCAGCCATAACTAAAAAAATGCAACCCTCTTTCGAAGGTTGCATTCTTGTATTACCATTGACTATTTTCCTGTCTTGCCGCACATAACAAGCAGCTCTTCCCACTTCTTGTCTACATATGCCTGAGCGTCTTCAATCATCCACTCATTTCCAGGCAGGAACATATGCTTAAATCTTCCCTGTTTCTCAAGGAACTTCTCTACCGGAAGCTTTGTCTTTGGCTCGTAAGTAAGTCTCCACTCGCCGTTTTCGATCTCGTAAAGAGGCCATACGCAGGTATCAACCGCAAGCTTTGTAATCTCTGCAAGATCCTCTGACTCGTATCTCCATCCTCTTGGACAAGGTGAAAGCACGTTCAGGAAGCAAGGTCCCTCTGTGTAGATTGCCTTGTGCGCCTTATTGTGGAAATCCGAGAAGTTTCCAACCATAGTTGTCTGAGCAACGTATGGAACATTGTGTGCTGCGATAATCTTTGTAAGGTCCTTCTTATTCTGAACCTTTCCGTAGCTCTCTGTTCCAACCGGTGTTGTTGTTGCATCTGCGAATCTAGGTGTTGAAGATGAACGCTGAATTCCTGTGTTCATATATGCCTCGTTGTCGTAGCATACGTAAACCATATCGTGTCCACGCTCCATGGCACCGGAAAGTGACTGAAGACCGATGTCATATGTACCGCCGTCACCGCCGAAGCAGATGAACTTATAATTGTCGGTTATTTTTCCCCTCTTCTTGAGAGCTCTGTAAGCTGTCTCAACTCCGCTTGTCATAGCTCCACCATTTTCGAAAGCCGAATGGATGTAGCTGTCTTCGTATGCGGTATTAGGATAGATAAATGATGAAACCTCGAGGCAGCTTGTTGCATTGCTGACAACAGCCTTGTCGCCCTCGTCGAGTGCTCTGAGCACACCCTGAACTACGATTCCTGCTCCGCATCCTGCGCAGAGTCTGTGTCCCGGAGCAAAACGAGGCTTTTTGTTTAATTCTTCTTTAAGATTATATGCCATGTCTATTCCTCCCTTACTCCGATGTATCTATAGATGTCGCCCTGGTCGCCGCTTTCGTAAGCTTCCTTAAGGTCGGCAAAAATCTTATAGAATGTGTCGACTGTGACGTCTCTTCCGCCAAGACCGTAGATGTAGTTAATCATCATAGGCTTTGCATCGGAGTCATAGAGAGCTGATCTGGCATCTGCATAGACAGGTCCGCCCCAGCCTGTGAAGGCCTCTGACTTATCCATGATTGCAACAGCTTTGAGTCCGCTGAGTGCCTTATTCATATCCTCGAACGGGAACGGGCGGTAAACTCTGATTTTTACAAGGCCAACCTTGTTGCCCTGTGCTCTCATCTCATCTACGGCAGCCTTACCTGTTCCTGCAGATGAACCGATGCAAACTACTGCATATTCAGCATCTTCCATCTTGTAGAGTTCAAGCATATCGTAGTATCTGCCCGAAACATCGCCGTACTCTTTTCCGATTGCCTTGATTACGGCTGTCGCACTCTTCATAGCTTCGGACTGTGCCTTCTTCATTTCCATATAGTATGCGGAAACTCCGTAAGGTCCTACAGCGAGCTTCTCGTCAGGATTGAGCAGCCAGTGCTCAGGCTCGTACTCACCGACAAAAGCTTTTACCTTCTCATCCTCGAGTGTCTCCATGTTTGCAAGAGCGTGGCTTGTGATAAATCCGTCCTGGCAAACCATCATTGGAAGTCTCAGTGCCTCTGCAATTCTGAATGCCTGGAAATAGTTGTCATAAACCTCTTG
>JABUTC010000050.1:0-4854 GCA_021442505.1 Mogibacterium sp.
TTCGATTTCGGCAGCGATGCGCTCTGCTTCCTTCTCTTTGTAGTAAGCGGCAAGACCGGCAATCCTTGCACGGAGTTCGCTGTCCTTTGCTTCCTGAACCTCAAGCTTGTGAGGAAGGTTCTCGATTGATGTCGAAAGACCGCATGCAATCTTATATACAGTATCGTAATCATTCTTGAGTTTGTCGAGCGCCATTTTGCCGCAGTCGAAGTATATTCTGTTCATGCCCTTTGTCATTTCTGCTCTGTAAACAGCGACGAGACCGACCTCGGAAGTTGTAGCAGGGTGGGTGCCGCAGCAGCCAATGCGGTCAAAAGGATTTTCGCTGTCTCCGATGGTGACTACTGAGATGCGACCTTCGTGGTAAGAGTCCTTGCGCACATCGAGCACGGTCGATTCTTCATAGCTGTCGAAGAACTGTGTGGTAACAGGGAGATTGTCTCGGATAGCCTTGTTAACCAGGTCCTCAGCCTGTTGTATTTCTTCTTCGGTCAGCTTGCGACCGCCGAGGTCGATGTCGATTGCGATGTAGTTTTCGCCCATATGGAAGCCCTTGTTCGCACCGTTGAAGAGGCTGTAGAACGCAGCGCTTACCATATGCTCGCCGCAGTGTCTCTGCATATTCACAAAACGATTATCCCAGTCAATCTCGAGTTCGACTTCATCGCCCACAGCAAAAGTTCCTTCCGGAGCATTAGTCACGTGGTAAACAGCACCGCCGTTTTCTTCGTCGTAAACGTAGGTAACAGCAGAAGTGTCAGAGCCTTTTGTGACTTTACCTGTGTCCGAAGGCTGTCCTCCTCCCTCAGGGAAAAAGACTGAGCGGGCAGTGGAAATTACATCAAAACCGTCTTTTGTTAACACCTCGGTGACAGATGATGATGTTTTAATACAGTAAACATCGCTTTGATAAATACGTTCTGTTTGCATTGATTTTCCTCCTGAAAACTGCAAAATATTGATATTTGAACGGGTTGAGGGCTATTACACAAAATCGAACAAAAATCCGCAAAAAACTCCTCAAAAAACTGTGGAAAAGTCGTATTGACAAATTATTAACTTCGTGGAAACGCTTGAAATTCAAGTATTTTAGCCAACGCATTTTTCCACAGGGGGTTGTTGATAAAAAAGTATACAATATCCACAGACAGTGTGGAAAAAAAGCGAATTACTTAGAATTAAAGGCGTTAACACGTGTTGACAAAATTCGCTCAAAAAAAGAACAAACTTTTACCATAATAATTATCGCATTTTATTTTTCTATTCATCCTTGTCACTTTTTACGACAAGAAGATCCTTGAGCATCATTCCGCTGCTTTCACAAAGCTGCTGGAAGACCATTCCCTCAACGGCGTATCTTCCCGTAAGCTCAAACTTGTTTATATACGGAGACAGGCATATGGAATACTCTGCACTGTCGATATCCTTAATTCTGTGAGACATAATAACAAACTCTCCGTCAATCGAGAGGAGGGCAGAGCAATATACATCGTCCTCGAGATGATAGTCGTTGGTATTAACATGTCTGTTGCTTGAGTTGTATTGCACAAAAAGCCAGCCGTTCGGCTGCGCCGACATAATGCTTTCGGCAAAAGACGGAATAAGGTCAATATTTATTCCCTCAGAGAGAAGCTTGTCCGGCACATCGTAGCTGGTCAGGTATTCCTTTCTTTTAATTAAGTTGGAAGCCTCATATTCTGAAAGACGATTGTAAAAATGCAGTTTGAAATCTCCAACCTTACGGCCTGACTCACTTTTTGAATCAACGAGCGTGATGGAAGCCGACGCATAGTAATAATAATTTTCGCCGAGGGTGACAAAGCGGCATGAGTAAATGCCGTCTTTTCCATGATGAATCTGATTTCGTATTAGTGTCTGCAACTCGCTTACCGGTTCTCCCAGCGAGGCCAACTCGTCTACGCTCATAGTGGAAAGTGTAGCGGCTGCCACAAAATCCCTGTCGATAAGGCGCATAAGGAAATAGTTGATTGTTTCGGAATTTGCCAGCCTCTTTGGGGATACAATACGAACCAGCTGCTCGTCGCTGTACTGCTCCCTGTAAAATGGAGAAAGGATGTCGTGTTCTAGCAGAGCCGACTTCATAAGCTCGATTCTGTCCATGGTTTCAAGTCGCCAGGTCAGATCCTCGTCCAGACCATTTTTGCAGAGCTCGCTTTCACGCCAGACTTCGCAGGCTTTGTCGATGAGGCTTACTGCAGCACTGATTGGAATCTCTTTAGTGCTTCCGCCGGAGCAGTGCACAAGCCCGCGCCATTTTTCTTCCATCTCTTCGAGCGTCTGCTGGTTGTATTCATCGTTGCCTTCGTCATCGATAATCTCGTACTCGAGGTACTCGTCGATTCCATATTCAGAATAGTCGAGGTGGATTATCTGGTAGTATTTCTGTTTTCTGAGCTCAGGTGAAATCCAGGATATGCGAAGAACGACCACGCCCATAAGCCTGGTGTCTGTCGCCTCGATGGTCTGAGGTATATAGTCGTTAAAATGATTGAATTTCTGCGACAGTCTTCCGTCGACAACCGTGAACATCCCGGACCTCCTTCGAAAGTGTTTTCTTGATTATATCAAGTGACAATAAGCTTATCAATCAAGCAGGCTTTGACAAGTAAATAACTAAACCGGCGTTTTCTTGACATAAGTAAACATGTGGGTATAATAGAGACGCAAACCTTATTAAGAGCGAGGGAGGGAATGGGCCCTATGATCTCGCGGCAACCTCACCAGGGGTGAAGGTGCCAATTCCCACGGGATCGGCCATATCCCGGCAGATGAGGCGATTGCGGGCTCTCTCTGCGCGTGGCAGGGAGTTTTTTTATGGCTAATACAAACCGAAAGGATCAGATAAATGAGAAAACTTTTTACTTCAGAATCAGTTACAGAGGGACATCCTGACAAGATGTGCGACCAGATCTCGGATGCGATTCTCAATGCGATTATCGCTCAGGACCCGGATGCGCACGTTGCCTGTGAGACAGCAACAAAGACAGGCTTCGTTATGGTATTCGGCGAGGTCAGCACAACTGCCGAGGTTGACTACGAGGCTATCGTTCGCAAGGTCGTAAATGAGATCGGATACGACAACGACGAGGTAGGGTTCAACGGCAACACATGCGAGGTTATCGTAAGAATCGAGGAGCAGTCGGGCGACATCGCTATGGGCGTTGACCAGGCTCTCGAGGTAAAAGAGGGCGGCACTGACGAGCTCGACCACATCGGCGCAGGAGACCAAGGAATGATGTTCGGCTATGCGAACTCGGAGACCGAGGAACTCATGCCTCTTTCACTCGAGCTTTCACACAAGCTTGCCAAGCAGCTTACTAAGGTGAGAAAAGACGGAACTCTTGACTATCTCCAGCCGGACGGCAAGACACAGGTTACAGTTGAGCTCGTAGACGGCAAGGTTGAGAGAATCGACACTATCCTTATCTCGACTCAGCACAAGGAAAGTGCAAGCCTCGAGCAGATCAGAAAGGACCTCATTGAGTACGTTATCAAGCCAATCGTTCCTGCTGAGCTTATCGATGACAACACAAAGTACTATGTAAATCCTACCGGCAGATTCGTAATCGGAGGACCTGTGGGCGACTCCGGACTCACCGGCAGAAAGATCATCGTTGACACTTACGGTGGAAGATCAAGCCACGGCGGTGGCGCTTTTAGCGGCAAGGATCCAACGAAGGTAGACAGAAGTGCGGCATACATGGCACGTTACATCGCGAAGAACATCGTTGCTGCAGGCATTGCGGAAAAATGCGAGATTGAGCTTGCGTACGCTATCGGAGTTGCGAGACCTGTTTCGGTTTACGCAGACACATTCGGCACAGGACTCATCGACGACGAGGCAATCGTTGAACTTGTTAAGAAGCATTTCGACATGAGACCTGCTGCTATCATCAAGACTCTCGGACTCAGAGAGCCAATCTACGGAAATCTTGCTGCTTACGGACATTTCGGAAGCAACGCCAAGGATATGAAGTGGGAGCAGACCGACATGGCAGATGAGCTCCGCAAGGCTGCCGGAATCTAATTATGGAAAGATATGATGCAATAATTATTGGAGCGGGACCTTCGGGTATGACTGCGGCGCTGGAAGCTAAGAGGCTGGCGCCGCATCTTAGCGTTCTGATAATTGAGAAAAATGAAGAGGTCGGCCGCAAGCTTCGCGCAACCGGAAACGGTCGCTGCAATATTACAAATGTCGAGGCTGATGGTTATATGCAATGCCTTGAGTTTTTCAGAAGAATCGGTCTTGCACTCAGGCAGTACGAGAACGGTCTGGCTTATCCGTATTCGGAATCGGCAGCAGATGTTGCAGAACTCCTGGCTGACAAGCTAAAGGACTTCGGCATTGAACTGATGCTCGGTGCGAGCGTTACGGGTGTTGAGAAAAATGCTGAAGGCTTTGTGGTGAGCGGTGAGGGCTTCGTTGTAAGTGGAGACAGTCTGGTTCTTGCGACAGGCGGTAAGGCGGGCCCAAATTACGGTTGCACCGGAGACGGATATAAGTTTGCAAGAAACTTCGGACATACTGTTGTAAGTCCGGTACCTGTTCTGACCTCGGTTGAGTGCGAGGAAGATTGCAGCAGACTTGGAGGAAACAGAGCAAGGGGTAAGGTGACACTTCTTCGAGATGGTGAGCCTGTCTTTATGGAGAACGGAGAGATTCAGTTCACAAAGAGCGGACTCAGCGGAATCTGCGTATTCAATATGAGCAGATTCATGAAGAGCGGAAGCAGAGACCTCAGCATGTTCGACATAGAACTCGATTTGTATGCCGATGGAGACATCCGCGAGTTTCTTAGAGACAGAATGAAAGAGGAATCAAGCGAGGAT
>JABUTC010000050.1:7900-12148 GCA_021442505.1 Mogibacterium sp.
CTCAAAAGACAATAAATAAAAAATATGTATATGCGTTTTTAGTTGCTTTTGGAATAGTTCTTATTACTTATCTTATTTATGATGCGTATATATCAGCTACGCAATGCACAGCTGAAGAATGCACTAACAAGCACAGTAAAGATTGTAATTATTGCGATGATCATACTTGTAAATCTAAGGGTTGTAAAGAATATGCCTATAAAGGCTATTGTGAAAAACACAAATGTGAACAATGTCAAAACCAAAAGGTGGAAGGGTCAGAGTATTGCACAGATCATATCAATTGCTGGACTGTAGGTTGCGACAGTCCTAAAGAGGAAGGGAAAAATTATTGTTCTTCACACTTATGTATAAAGTGCGGAACAAATCAAATAAGTTCTGAAGGGTTATGTACACCATGTCTAAGAGAAAAACAAAAGGCGGAGCAAGAGGCTGCTGAAAGAGAGGCAAAAAGAGACTTAGTTACGATTGATTATGATGGGAAAAAGATTTGGAGACTGTATATGACTGGGTATACGTTTACGTATACTGGATCTTTCCGGGGTTCAGGAAATTACATAGTTGTTTTGAAGGATTCAAATCAAGACCACTATGCAACAATAGTCAATGAAATAGGTGATTACGATGTGAATAAAACAGTTCGAGTTACTCCAGGATATTACTACCTGGAAACATATTGTAGCAGAGGTTCATGGTCTGCATCGTGGTCAGGAACATATGGACAATAAGAAGGCATGAGACATACATAAAAATGCTCGCTGCGGCGGGCGTTTTTATTTGGCTCGCTGAATTTAGACATATGGGGTATAATTGCAACGAACAATAAGCTGCGTAGCAAAGAAAGAATAAACAATGCGTTACAGAATCAATGAAATCAAACTTCATATCGGTGAGTCGAAGGACAGACTGCCTGCTCTGATTGAGAAGAAGCTCAAGCTGAAGCCGGGCAACATTTACGATGCGGAGATACGCCGCGAGTCCATCGACGCCAGAAACAAGAGCGATATACGTCTTGTGTATACCGTTGATTTCAACTGTGACAAGAAGATAAGGAATCTTGAGCCGACAGATATTGCGAAAGAAAATCCGCCGATTCCGACACCCGGAATAGAAGAGTTAAAAGGCAGACCTGTGGTCGTAGGCTTCGGCCCGTGCGGAATTTTTGCGGCACTCGAGCTTGCGAAGTATGGTTACAGACCGCTTGTTATTGAGCGTGGTGCATGTATGGAGGAGAGAGTCAGGGACGTCGAAAACTTCCGTGCAGGTGGTGAACTGTGCCTGGAGTCGAACATGCTTTTCGGCGAAGGCGGTGCGGGAACCTTCTCGGACGGTAAGCTGACCAGCGGAATTCGAAACGGTCACATCAGAGATGTACTTCGCGAATTCTGTGATGCAGGTGCGGGCGAGGATATTATGTATCTTCACAGACCGCATATCGGCACCGATGTTCTGAGACCTGTTATCGTCGAACTTCGCAAGAAAATTATCGAACTCGGCGGTGAGGTGAGATTCGGCTGCAGACTGGAAGAGTTTGTAATCAACGATGGCAAACTTGAAGGGATCAGGGTCAGCAGCAGAACCGAGGCCTGCGACAGAGTAGAGGAAACGATTGAGACCAATGCCCTTATTCTTGCAATAGGACACAGTGCGAGAGACAGCTTCAGCATGGCACTTGGTGCGGGGCTTGAAATGGAGCAGAAGGCTTTCAGCATAGGCGTTCGAATGGAGCATCCGCAGGAACTGATTGACAGAGCTCAGTATGGCGACGAGAAGAGACTGCCGCCGGCTGACTACAAGCTGTCATATCATACAGAGGATGGCAGAGGAGTTTACTCGTTCTGCATGTGCCCGGGCGGCGAGGTCGTTGTCTGTGCAAACAGCGAAGGTGAGTTTACGGTCAACGGTATGAGCAACAGAAAGCGTGACAGCGGAACTGCGAACAGCGCTATTCTGTGTGACGTGCGTAAAGACGATTTCGATGGCGACGATCCTCTGGCAGGCGTCAGATTCCAGCAGAAGTACGAGAGGCTTGCCTTCGAAAACGGCGGCAGAAACTACAAGGCGCCGGAGTGCTCACTTGGAGAGTTCATGGAAGGTAGCGATGCTTCAGATGCCGTTGTGTCGTCCCTGCCTGGATTTGCAACAGAAGCAATCAGAGAGGCAGTGCCGTACTTTGGCAGAAAGCTCAAGGACTTTGATACGCCTGATGCCAGGGTAAAGGCTGTCGAGACGAGAAGTTCTTCTCCTGTCAGAATCCTGAGAGACGAGAAGGGACTAAGCAACATCGAAGGAATCTATCCTGCCGGTGAAGGCGCAGGATATGCAGGCGGAATCACATCTGCGGCCTGCGACGGAATCAAGGCGGCACAGAGCATAATCAGCCGCTTCGCAAAGAAATAAGCAATGAAAAAGGCTTCCCAATCGGGAAGCTTTTGTAGTGCTCTTAAAGTTCGGTGCAGTCACTGATTACATAGCTGCCTTTTGGCTGTTTAACAATCCACTCAGCCGCATCAACGGCTCCGCTTGCGAAGCATTTCCAGTTGATGGAGTGGTGAGCGATTTCGAGCCTCTCTCCGTTGCCCATAAAATACACGATGTGGCTCGATGGAGTGTCGCCTCCTCTCAGTGAATGGAAAGCAATCTGACCGTCTTCTCTCACATCTCTGCCGGGACCACGACCGTACTTATCATGTTCGCTAAGCTCAACGCCCATAGCTGCAGCCATAGCCTCTCCGAGTTCCTTAGCTGTGCCGCTTGGTGAATCGAGTTTCTTCTGATCATGCATATCAACGATTTCGATATCGCAGGTCTCACCGAGAGCCTTCGCAGCCTGCTCGAGGAGTATGCGCATTACATTTACCATGCGGGAAGTGTTGGCTGCGAGCATTACAGGAATATCCTCTCCGGCATCCACGAAAGCCTGCTTCTGTTCCTCGGAAAAACCGGTGCTTCCGCACACGAGCGCTTTGCCCTTTGCACGGCAGACATCGAGAATGTGCATAGCCTCTTCAACCGTCGAAAAATCCACGACACAGTCGCAGGCATCTATGATGTCCTCGATTGAATCGTAAACCGGCGCACCTACCATTTTGCCGATAGCGGCAACCTCACCGATGTCTTTTCCAATGTAGTCACGACCTTTAGGACCGAGTCCGCCGACGATTTCGATGTCCGGTCTGTCGGCTGCGATGAGGGTAATGAGATTGCCCATTTTGCCCCTTGGAGCTGTAATAACAAGTTTCATTTGCTGCCTCCTATTTGAACTCGAGGTTGATGCCGTCTCTCTCCGGAACAAACTGTGTGAGTTTAATGCCGGCAACCTGCATCATTCTCTTTGAAGCCTGAGTCATAGGATCCGACTCGTACTTGTTCGAGAGGTAAACAACCTCCTTGATGCCGGACTGGATGATAGCCTTGGCACACTCGTTGCAAGGGAAGAGCGCAACGTAGATTCTTGCACCGCGAAGCGACTTGCCGCCCGCATTCAGAATTGCGTTCAGCTCTGCGTGTACAACGTATGGATACTTGGTGTCTTCCTTCTTGTCGGCAATGCGCACCCAAGGGAACTCGTCGTCGGAGCAGCCCTTTGGAAAACCGTTGTAGCCTGTCGACAGAATAACGTTGTTTTCGTCGACAATGCATGCACCTACCTGAGTGTTCGGATCCTTGCTTCTCTTAGCTGCAAGAACCGAAACTCCCATGAAATATTCGTCCCAGGTTATATAGTCTTTTCTCTTCATTTTCTCTCTCCTGATTCGTCAGAATTCATAAACATTTTACACCGACAGGCACCGCTCTATCAATACAAACCATCACGCGCTCTTCATTGAAAAACCGTGTAAAAGAGTGTATAATACCATAGGTTATGCCTTAATGGGATTCTGCGGCATAATTCAAATAAACAGAAAGAGATTTTTGAATGAGAAATACGTTTATTTCGGCAAAAAATAAATATCTGAGACTCCTCGCGACTGCGGTTCTTACGCTCGCTATGGCATGCACCCTGATAGTGCCTTTTTCACAGTCGGGCTATGCCGCAGAGAATGTTGCATACGAGGTTTTAAGCTACGATAAAGTAACCACGATTAACAAGAATCATTCATATAAAGTTGATATGAAGTTAACGGTTAATATTCCGGAGAAGATGAAGTCTCTGGACATTGTACTTCCGACCGGTAATTTCAAAATCAGTAAAGTTGAAGCGAAAGATGTTACTTTCAATGTCGTCCTTGGCAGCAAGAGCTATAT
>JABUTC010000051.1 GCA_021442505.1 Mogibacterium sp.
TTTCTTCAATAATTTTTTCGCGTTCATAACCATATTCAAAATACTTTTGTCCTAGAAAATAGCAACCTAAGAGCCCTTTTTCATTAGCTAATACTACTATTTCTCCTAACTCAGACTGATAAACCAACTTTCTTAACATTTTATCACTCCCACTTAATCCATATGCCTAATAGAAAAAGCAAGCTCTGCTTCCTTATCTATAACTGATGGTTCTGCCATTCTGTATTAATCTTAGGTGTCCCATCCGCATTAATTAAAGGTGTTATCCCCGAAGGATCACCTAGACCAGCCGTCACTCCAAGATATTCTACTCCAGTTTCACGATCAACTAACAGAACCAAATTTTGTTTTTTATTATCAAATCGAACACTGAAAAATCGTTCTCTTAACTGTTTTTGGTATTCTTTTAATTGCTTTTTATCCATAAACTATCTCCCTCCCCTAATTTTGAAATCGTTTTAACCATTATAGCAAAAAAAGAAAAAAAGAGCTGAGAAATACTCCCAACTCTTCCAATCTCTATTGTTATTTTTTCGTGATTAAACGTACACGAACGATATTATCACTAGCTTCAAAATTAGCAACTAAGTGATCAATTTTCGCCTTATCAGTTTCATCAAGGTCAAGTAACGTATAAGCATAGTCACCTTTTGAACGATTGATGATATTATCAATATTAATGCCTAAGTCAGATACCGCTGTTGAAATTTTAGCAACGATATTTGGCACATTTTTATTAATCAATGTGATACGATACGGTGCAGTCAATGCTTGATGAACATTTGGAAAGTTAACAGAGTTAGTAATCTCACCTGTTTCCATGAATTGACGAATTGTCTTACCAGCCATAATCGCACAATTAAGTTCAGCTTCAGCCGTTGAACCACCCACGTGAGGGAAAACTGTGATTTTATCTTTGTTAAGCAACTCTTCTGTACCAAAGTCGGTAATGTAACGTTTCACGACACCAGCTTCAATAGCTTCAAAAAGTGCTGCATTGTCAACCAATTCACCACGCGCAAAATTGATAACAACCGTTCCTTTTTGCATCAAACCAAACGCTTCACTATCAAATGTATTGCGTGTTTCATCAGTCAAAGGTACATGAACAGTGATATAATCAGAATTCGCAAAGATTTCTTTGACGTCAGCCACACGTTTGACGTGATGAGAAATATTCCAAGCCGTTTCAATAGAAACATATGGATCATACCCTAGAACATTCATACCAAGACGTTGTGCATAGTTAGCAATACGACCACCGATAGCACCAAGTCCGATAACGCCTAGCGTTTTACCAGAAATTTCATTACCAGCAAATTGTTTCTTACCAGCTTCGACTTGTTTTGGAACATCATCACCAGAAAGGGTGTTTACCCACGCATTAGCAGCGATGTAGTCACGCGCTGACATCAAGATAGAAGCAAGAACGGCTTCTTTTACAGCATTAGCATTTGCACCAGGCATATTAAAGACAACAATCCCTGCTGCCGTTGCTTCATCAATCGGAATATTATTTGTTCCTGCACCTGCACGCGCAATCGCTTTTAAATTTTCTGGAAATACTGTTCCATGCAAATTTTGACTACGAAGAATATAGGCATCTGGATTCTCAGCTAACTCACCATCAATTTGAAAATGATTTCCTAATTCTTTAAGCCCTACTTGATTAATATTATTAAACGTTTTAACACTATATACCATTTATTTCACACAAAGGCTACAAAAAGCCTTCCTTTTCCGTTATTGTTAATAACTATGGTGATCAGCCTCATCAACTTCTTGATAGAGAGCATTCTCATCCTTAGTTTTAATTTTTTGATAAGCTAGACGTTCACCATCAATTGGCACTTTTCCACAATAGACATAACCAAGTTTCTCAAAAATGTGTTGCATGGCACCATTCTTTTCATGGGTGTCACAACGGAAATCATGTCCATCAGTTCCTTCAATCAATCCTTGAAGAAATGTTTGAGCAACCTTTCGACCAGTCACGCTAGACAAAACAGCAACACGGTGAAATGTGATGTAACGGTGATTATTGTGTTTCCACTGACCATCGTAAATCTTGTCATAAGCAGGGTCACCATCAGTGATAACAGCTGCATAGGCTACAATTTGCCCATCTAATAAGGCTACATACCCTTGACCAGTCAAAACGTCATCATAAATCGTATCCTCATCAGGATATTTCCCTTGCCATTGATTACTACCGCTTGCTGCCAATTGTTTTCGCTACCGCCTTGGAAAGTGAGCAGACACGATTCGCTTTGCTTGCTGGTGAGTTGCCTATTGTCGAAATATCCAGGACCAAAAAGCAAAAGATGGGTGAGCTTCGTGCTGTTGCGGTCGTAAAGCATTTTGAGGAAATGCCTGTAGGCAGTTGCGTCGGGAGTGCCGGACGAGAATTCGTTGAAAATCTGTTTGTGGTCAACCACCAAAACGTCCATACCGTCGTGCTCTTTGCGGAACTGCGCAAGTCGAGAAGCCTGCTCGAAAAGTTCGGCAGAGGTAATGATGACCATGTTTGGCACTTGTGTAGACGTAATAGAATGCAGATTCTGGTTTGGAATGATTTCGTAGTCGGTGACTTTCATCAGCTGGCTGCTTGGACTAAATGCGATGAAATCGGCTGATCCTGTGATGCCTGGAGTGGCTGAGGTGGTGTAGCGCTGGGTTTCTTCGTTGTAAGTTCGTTCGGTGTAGAACTTCTTGACGGTGTTTCTGTTGGCGACATTCCATATTTCGCCGTCGGCAGGAAGGTTCTCTACATCAATTCGGTCGGAAGTAGTGAGAGAATGGAACCGCATTCTGAATTGCGAGTTTTCGCAATTGCTGAAATCGTTGCGTTGCTGATAATCGATAATTGTATAGTCAAGATAGCCTGATGTTATGCTTGCAGAATTATCGACTCCGGCGGTATAAGTTATGTTTTCAGCAGAGCCGCTTATGCCCTCAACCGTTGCTACAGGAGCAGCCATTCTATATGATATGCCATCGTAAGGATCGTCAAGAGTGTAAGCTTTGGTGAATGTAACGGGATTACCTGCTAAAGATGATGTGATAGTTGTGGAAGATGAGTTGACGGCTGCGATAGCTGTTTGAAGAGTTATGGTAGAATTCTCAACATAGCGAGGCAGAGAAAACTGTAATGATACTGCACCGTTTACCAAGGGTTCACCGAAGAGGCTTTTGCCATAGGTGGTGAGGTTGTTGGCTTCAAGTTCGTGATATATTAAATTGCGGCTCGAAGTTTGCACATTCGTGCCAGATAATGCGCTTTGACCGGTTGATGGAACCGTGCGTGTGGAACCAACTTCCGACAAGAAGTAGTAGGAGTATTGTGAGTAGTAGTTGATAGTCCTTTCAAAATGCGGGGTTACGTTGGACTTGTAGGCGAAACTAACCGGGCCTTGCGCATAGAAGTAGATTTTATCGGCATTTCGTCCTACATTGACGTAGTATTTCATGTCATCTACGACACTGCTGCTTACGAGCCATTCCGAGAGTACGGCGCCGCCATAGCCGTAAACTTTTACGTTGGCTGGGTTAGAGAAGCCCATCTCAAGAAGTTGCTCGTTGGTGATTTCATAGACACCGCTTTCGGCGATTTTGATTTTCACCCAGTGCCCTGTGGCGAGAGAGGATGATTTTGAGAATGTGCTTGTTTTGAGCGCTGATGCCTGCAAAGCGCAAGTGGCGGCGATAATCACTGATGCGAATATTTTGCTGAAGCGAAAAATACGGTTCATAATCAGTATGGTCTAAAAAGTTTGACAATTTTGCCGAATGGTCGGCTTGGATTGTATTTGAATTTTGATTTATCTAATTTTGATGTTTAACACATGTTGCTGGTTTACTTTGGCATCAACCACTTCGCCTTGAGCGAGGAAATGGCTGATGTTGGGGTGCCCAGAGAGGATGATGTCACCCATCTTCAGGGCGAAGTAGCGGCTGACGTAAGCGACAATGTCGTTTATACCAAACCGCAGGTTACTGGCGCAGAGATTCTCGGTCGTTTCTCCGATGGAGAACTCTGCGGAGGCGTCGTATGCCGTCGTTGCGTCGGAAACTTCGATGAAGTCGCCGAGCAATACCGCACCGTCAAAGGCTGTGCAAATATCACAGTCGGGCGTGCCGTCGGTGATGTTGTGCGCCTTTATAGTAACGGCGGAAGTGATGGCATCTATATACCGGTGAGCAAATTTTGGAGCAATGTTCTTGCCGAGCCGCCCTATGCGCAATGCGATATGAGGCTGGCAGGAAAATTGTTGGGCAAATTCGGGAATGAAAAACGCTTTGCCGCTTTTAAGGATAGCCGAATCGGTCATGATGTTTATCCTTTTTGCGGGGTCGCAAGTGCCAGCGTTGCACAAGCCCGAATAATTTTCACCTAACTCCAGTATTTTCATTTTTGCTCGTTTTCCTGATTAACAGGCGCTTGCTGCAAATGCTGCAAACGGTTATATATCAGCGCCAGATGGGCGTAGATAGATGTGTCGTGAAGGACAATGTTGTCGGGCAGTCTTAGCCTGATTGGAGTGAAATTCCAAATGGCCTTGAAGCCCGCGTTTACCGCCAACTGCGCAACTTGCTGCGCTGCTGCCACTGGTGTGGCAATGATGGCAATGTGCGCTTGAAGGGCGCTTTGCACTTGGCTCAAGTCGTCGATGCTATGCACCTTTACGTCAGCGATTTCTTTGCCGATGACGTTAGGGTTAACGTCAAAACCAGCCAAGATGTGCAAACCGTACTGCAACAGACC
>JABUTC010000052.1:0-2981 GCA_021442505.1 Mogibacterium sp.
TGAAACAGGCCGTGAAACCGTTCTAATTTAGCATACTAATACATTAAAGAAAATACTTATACAAGTTCTGCTGAAATCAATTTATTCAATTATTCAGAAGGCATGCGGGGGGGTATATTTGTAAGAAGAAAAGTAATACTTTTCTCGATATTTGCAAATATTTAACAACAGGAGGCGGAACAGGTGATAGAGATTAAAAACCTGAAAAAAGTGTGGGATGGGGACACCGATCCTGTGCTTAACGACATCAATCTCACCATCCAGGATGGTGAGATTTACGCCCTTGTAGGTCGAAGCGGCGCCGGCAAATCAACCTTGCTTCGTTGTATCAACGGACTCACTTCCTATCAGGAGGGAAGCGTAAAGGTTAACGGCGTTGAGATTAAGGATCTCGACGACAAGGCGATGAGGGAGATGAGAAGGCATATGGGAATGATTTTCCAGCAATTCTCACTGCTCGAAAGAGACACAGTATACAACAACGTGGCTCTGCCAATGAAGTGTTGGGGCTACAGCAAGGAAGAAATCGACAAGAAGGTTATGGAGCTTCTCGATCTTGTTGGACTCACCGAGAAGAAGAACGCAAAGCCAAGAAACCTTTCCGGAGGACAGAAACAGAGAGTTGCTATTGCGCGTGCTCTGACAATGGAGCCTAACATTCTTCTCTGCGACGAGGCTACATCAGCGCTCGACCCAAAGACAACAAACTCGATTCTTGACCTTCTTATGGAAATCAACGAAAGAATCGGAATCACGGTCATTATCGTTACACACCAGATGGAAGTTGTTCGTAAGGCCTGCCACAAGGCCTGCATTCTCGAGCACGGAGTAATCAAGGACGAAGGTACTGTTGAAGATATTTTCTTCGCAAGACCACAGTCGCTCAAGAGACTGCTCGGTGAGGAGAAATCACACCTTCCTAAGACCGGTCGCAACATTCAGATTGCTCACTATGTAAACAGCATCGAGAACGGCGAGCTTTTCAGTCACCTTGGAAAAGAGGTTGGCGGAAGCCTTCCAATCGTCGAGGGACAGATTCAGGATTACCGTGGCGAGAGCCTTGGAATCTTTGTGCTGAACGTTCAGGACGATCAATTCGGAAAAGTTACAGCGTTTCTTGATAAAGAGGATATCCGCTGGAAGGAAATCATCGCTGAAGAGGATGAACCTGTAGCAGATATTCTGGATGAAGAAGAATAGAAGGAGGGATAGAAAATGGTACTACAGGATTATACATTTATGCAGATTTTCCAGATTCTCATCGTTCCTGCGTTCTTCGCAACATTGAGAATGCTGATTGTGTCGGGAATTCTTTCAACAATAATCGGATTTGGTCTTGGTATTGCACTGACACTCACTGAGAAAGGCGGACTTAGTCCAAATCTCGCGATTAACAGAATACTCGACTTTATCGTTAATACAATCAGATCGTTCCCGTTCATCATCCTGCTCATTTCAATCATTCCTTTTACAAGACTGATTGTAGGAACATCGATTGGTGAGACGGCGGCAATAGTACCTCTGACGGTAGCCTGCTCGCCATTTATGGGACGTATTTTCCAGAATGCTTTCAAAGAGGTTGACCCTGCACTCATCGAGGCAGCACAGTCATTTGGCGCAACAAAGACACAGATTGTTTTCAAGGTAATGCTCAAAGAAGCGGTTCCTGCAATCATCTCGGGTCTTTGCCTGGCAATCATCAACCTCCTCGGCTGCACAGCTATGGCCGGTGCGGTAGGAGCAGGCGGACTTGGAGCAACCGCTCTGACGTATGGATACCAGAACTTCAATATGAAGATTATGTACAGTATCGTAGTAATTCTGGTTATTCTGGTAGCTATAGTTCAGTACTTCGGAGACTGGATTTACAAAAAGCTCAAATAATGTGAATCACAGGGAAACCTGTTATTCTATAGATATTCATACTTAAAAAAATATTATCTAAGGAGGAAAAAAGGGTATGAAAATGAAGAAGGTTTTAATTCTTCTCGCAACAATGGTGCTTGCACTTGCACTGCTTGCAAGCTGTGGCAAAAAGGAAGAGGAAAAGGGCGTAATTAAGCTCGGAGTTCGTGACAGCCAGGATCAGGTTGACGTATGCATGGATGCTCTTGAGAAGGCAGGTTACAAGGTAGAGGTTACTGTATTTGATGACAGCATCCAGCCTAACGTAGCTCTTGCAGAGGGTTCAATCGATATCAACTGGTATCAGCATGAGCCTTATCTGAACGCTTACAATGCAGATAACGGAACAAAGCTTGTTATGATCGAGCCTAAGACAGCAGCTCCTCTCTTTGCTATGTATTCAACAAAGATTAAGGACGTTAAGGAGCTCAAGGACGGAGCTACAATCGCTATCTGTGCTGACGCTTCAAACAAGGCTAGAGGTCTTCACCTCCTTGAGTCACAGGGACTCATCAAGATTAAGGATGGCGTAGAGACTCCTACACAGTATGACATCGCTGAGAATCCACACAACTTCAAGTTCATCGAGGCTGACATGCAGGTTCTCCCACAGTCACTTCCAGATGTAGACTGCATCCTCTGTGCAGCAGCACACATGGTAAATGCAGGTCTTGACGGAACAAAGTATGTTTGCGCTTCAGACGATGCTGAAGAGTATGCAGTTGGTTTCGTAGTAAGAGAAGAGGACAAGGACGCATCATGGGCAACAGGTCTTGCTAAGGCTGTTCAGTGCGACGCTCTTGCTGAGTACTATGCAACTGTAAAGCAGGGTGTAATGGTTCCAATGTGGAAGTAATTTTACCTGCTGCAGAAAAAAGAATCTAAGAGGGTAAAATGGGTTTAGCTACACTGACTTTATACAAAACACTCGTGATGGTCATTCTGGCCATCGTCGGAATAGTAGCCTATAAAGTAAAAATTGTAGACGCCCAGACCAACAAGAAATTGTCAGAACTGGTGTTGAGCTTATTCACGCCAGTTCTGCTTTTCATGTCGTTCCAGAAGGAAGTATCCAG
>JABUTC010000052.1:3035-11633 GCA_021442505.1 Mogibacterium sp.
TTCTTATCTGGATAATATGCAAAATAGTCACAATCAAAAGAGATAAGGACTATGCTGCGGTTGAATTAATATCGCTGATGTACTCAAATTGCGGATTCATAGGAATCCCAATGGCTCAGGGCATATTCGGCTCTGACGGAGTCCTGTATATGACGGCTTATGTTGCAACCGCGAATTTACTTTTGTGGTCACACGGCGTTATAGTTATGTCAGGAAAGGCAGATTTGAAGTCCGTCATAAAGGTTTTCAGATCGCCTGTAATCATTTCAATTATTTTAGGTCTGATCTTCTTTGCGCTGCAGATAGAGCTTCCGGCAATAGTCCGCGAGCCTATGGAAATGATTGCGGCAGTGAACACCCCTATGGCAATGATGGTTGCCGGAGTGTGCATCGCCCAGTCGGACATCAAAGAAGCGTTCTGCAAAATCAGACTTTACTGGCTCAGCTTCGTCAAACTTCTGCTGATCCCGGCAGTTCACATAGCGATACTGTGGTTCCTGCCGATTCCGACACTCTGCAAGACGGTAATAGTTCTTGCCTCGGCGTGTCCTGCGGGAGTAACGGGAAATCTTTTCGCCCTGAGGTACGGAAAAGATGCGATTTACGCATCGGAGATTTTCGCGATAACCACGGTTCTCTCGGCGCTTACGGTGCCGCTGACGATGCTGTTTTTCTAGGAGGATTGGGTAAAAATGGAACTTATTAAGATGCAAATGACACCTAAGGAGAGGGCTGTTGCCTATGCGAAGGGTGAAGAGGTAGACAGACTGCCGACTTCGCTCAGTGCAAACGAGACAACGCCTCCTCGTTACGGTTATAAGATAAAAGACTATTATTTCAGCGCTGATATCATGGTTGACGTTGAGACTCGCCTTGCAGAGGAGTTTCACGCAGACAACATGGGTATCGGGCTGGGTCTTCGCACAGTTGTCGAGGCTCTCGGCACCGAACTCGAGATGCCGGACAATGCCGTTTCGTACATCAAGAAACCGGCCTTAAACTCCTTCGACGAGGTCGACAGGCTGGAAATCATAAATATCGAAAAAGACGGAAGATTCCCGATTATCTGCGAGGCTACGTCGAGACTTTACGAGAAGTTCGGGCACGAGCGAGGCATAGGAAGCGGCTTAGCGGGGCCTTTTACCACGGCAGCGAGCCTTATCGGCTTCGAAAATTTTCTCAAGGGAACCATCAAGAACAAGGAAGGCGTTCATAAGCTCCTGCAGTTTTCGACGGATTGTGTAGTTGAAGTCAGCAGACAGATGAATGCGAAGTTCGGCATGGGGCTGATGCTTTCGGAGCCTATGGGGTCAAAAGACCTCATCAGTCGTCGCCAGTTCGACGAGTTTTTCGCGCCGTATGTCAAGCAGGCGGTAGAGAGAATGAACGAGTTCCAGGGCGGTACAGGAATTCATATCTGCGGTGCAACAAGAGACCGCTGGGACGGAGTCGTTGAGACAGGAATCAACAGCTTCTGGATAGACAACTGTGAGAGCCTGGAAGAGATGAAGAAACTCTTCGGAGATCGAATTGCTATCAGCGGAAACGTTCCGCCGGCTACAGTTCTGAATCAGGGAACACCTGAGGATGTAGATGCTGCAGTAAAGAAGTGCATTATGGAAGCCGCCGACAATCCTATGGGCTACAGACTTTGCCCGGGATGCACAACACCGGTTGGAACAAGTGCAGAAAACATGATTGCCTTTATGAACGCCGCAGCCAAGTATGGCAGAAATGCGAGAAAGGGCTGTATGCCGGAAGGAATCAAGGACTACCTGTAAGGCGCACACAAACAACACACAACAAATATTTACATAACGAAAAACCGCAGAGCCGAAGCATCTGCGGTTTTTCGTTTCTATAGACTTAAGTCGGTAAAGACTTTAAAGCGGTTTTGTGTTTAATAAGACAGCGATTATGCGTCCTTCTGAGCTGCTTCTCTCTTAGCCTTGAATGAGAGCAGACCTTCATCAACCTCGCCTGCGTCAAGTCTTCTGAAGTAGTCTCTTGTTTCCTTAACAACAACTCCGTTAAGAGCAAGGATAGCAATCAGGTTAGGGAATGCCATCAGTCCGTTGAAGATGTCTGCAAGTGTCCATACGAACGAGAGTGTCAGGAATGGTCCGATAAGTACAGCTGCGATGTAGATCCATCTGTAAACTTTAACAGCTGTCATGTTCTTGTTTGTCAGGTACTCAAGACATCTCTCTGAATAGTAATCCCATCCGAGGATTGTTGTGAATGCGAACAGTGAGAGACAGAGTGTGAGCACGATAGCTCCTGCTGTCTGACCCCAAGGGAGTCCCTGACCGAACGCATAGATTGTTACGTTAACGCCCTCAAGACCCTGCTCGTTAGCACCTGTCAGGATGATTGAAAGACCTGTCATAGTACAGATAACGATAGTGTCGAGGAATGTTCCTGTCATTGTTACAAGACCCTGTCTTACAGGCTCGTTTGTCTGAGCAGCAGCGGCTGCGATAGGAGCTGAACCAAGACCTGCCTCGTTCGAGAAGATACCTCTAGCAACTCCCTTCTGCATAGCGAGCATCATTGCACCAAGTGCTCCGCCGGCAGCAGCCTTAACTCCGAATGCTCCCTGAACAACTGTTACGATAGCGCCAGGAATCTTTGTGATGTTGAAGAGTACGATTGCAAGAGCAACTACTACGTAGAGAACCATCATTGCAGGAACTACCTTTGAAGCTACGCTTGAGATTCTCTGGATTCCTCCGATGATTACGAGAGCAGCGGCAACTGTTACAATTACAGCACAGATAACTGTTGTCCATGTGTAGTTCATGTTTCCAATGCTGAAAGCGATGTGCTTTGCTTCGGAATCGAACAGTGCGTTGCAAGCGCCGTTGATTGAGTTAACCTGTGTGATAGTACCGATACCGAGAGCTCCGGCAGCAGCTCCGAAGAAAGCGAAGAGCTTAGCGAGCCACTTCCAGTTCTTTCCCATACCGTTTTCGATATAGTAGAAAGGTCCTCCAAGTGCGTGATTATTTTCATCGAGAACTCTGTACTTTACAGCAAGCAGGCCCTCTGCGTACTTTGTAGCCATTCCGAGACAAGCTGCGATGAGCATCCAGAAAAGGGCTCCAGGTCCTCCAACCATGATGGCTGTAGCAACACCAACGATGTTTCCTGTTCCTACTGTGGCGGCGAGAGCAGTAGTAAGGGCTCCGAAGCTTGATACTTCTCCTTCTCCACCTTCCTCATTGTGAACCATGTACTTAAGAGCTTTGCCGAGTTTTCTGAACTGCAGAAAACCCATTCTGAATGATAGCAGCAGACCAAGACCCATGATGAGTACCATCATTGGAACGCCCCAGACTGCTCCGTCAATCTTGTCTAACCATGCTGTAAATGCATCCATTTTCTCTACCTCCAATTCTTAATAAAAAATTAGGTGAACCGGGTCGATCCATCTAAAATTATGCCTTATGGTAGTCCTATTTTTTAGTTTTGTCAACAAAAAACAAAAAAATAATTTGTGAAATTAAATAAAAAACAAAGTGTTATAGAATAAAATCAATTATGGTGTTAAAATGGACAGTAATTGAAAAGACGAGAGGTTTAAGTTAATGCAGGGAGTAGAACAGGAAAATAAAATGGGCTATGCGCCTATGAAGAGACTCCTCATCGAGATGTCAATCCCGCTGATGGTCTCCAATCTGGTGCAGGCCCTATATAATATAGTAGACAGTTTCTTCGTAGCAAAGATTAACGAGGACGCATTGACTGCGGTTTCGGCAGCTTTTCCGATTCAGATGCTGGTTATCGGATTTGCGATCGGAACCTCGGTCGGAATGAGCGCGCTGGTTTCGAGATATCTTGGTGCGGGGCAGTACGAAAAGATGGAGATGGTTGCGCACAACGGAATCATTCTCGCTTTTGTAAACTATGTAATTTTCATAGCAGTTGGATTCCTCGCAAGACCGTTCATGTGTCTCATGACCGACAGCGAGCGCATCATTGATTACGGAACGACATATCTGAGCCTTGTCTGTTGGCTTTCGATAGGCGTAATGCTGCAGATAACGATGGAGAGACTGCTGCAGTCTACGGGNGTCTCATGACCGACAGCGAGCGCATCATTGACTACGGAACAACATACCTGAGCCTGGTTTGCTGGCTCTCAATCGGTGTAATGCTGCAGATTACGATGGAGAGACTGCTGCAGTCTACGGGTAAAACACAGTATGTATTCATCTGCCAGGCGTCGGGAGCGATCATCAATATGATTATGGATCCGATTCTGATTTTCGGACTTTTCGGACTTCCGGCAATGGGCGTAAAGGGTGCGGCAATTGCGACAATCTTCGGCCAACTGTTTGGAGCAGGACTTGCACTTTATCTGAACCTTACAAAGAACAAGGAAATTGAGCTGTCATTCAGCAGACTTAAGCCAAACTGGGCGATCATGAAAGAAATCTACGGTATAGGCATTCCTTCAATCGTAATGCAGAGCATAGGTTCGTTTATGAACGTCGCACTGAACAAGATTCTTTTCACTTTCACATCAACGGCTGTAGCGGCTTTCGGAGCATATTTCAAACTGCAGAGTTTCGTCTTCATGCCGGTATTCGGAATGAACGCAGGAGTAGTTCCAATTGCAGCATATAACTATGGTGCAAGAAAAAGAGAGAGACTCGAAGAGGTAATGTCGGTAAGCGCAAGATATGCGATAATAATCATGGCAGTCGGAACGATTGTCTTCTGGGTTTTCCCGGCACAGCTGCTTTCGATCTTCAGCGCATCTCCTGATATGATAAAACTGGGAACTGTTATGCTGAGAGTAATATCGGTAGATTTCCCATTTGCAGGCTACTGCATAATGAGAGGAGCGGTGTTCCAGGCTCTCGGAAAGAGCACCTATGGAATGTACATCGCTATAATGAGACAGCTTGTTGTCATCGTACCGGTTGCATATCTGCTTTCGCTTACTGGAAATGTTAACCTTGTATGGTTCGCTTTCCCGATTGCGGAAGTTACAGGAACAGGAATGTCGATATTCTTCACTAAGAGAATTCGTCGTACAATAATCGAGAAAATCTAACATAATATGGGAAAAGAGATTACGGAAAACAGAATATTCGACTCGGTACTCGAGCACAAACGATGGTGTCGCAAAGAGCTTAGGGAACTCGCAAAGACACTCGGCGAAGACTACAGGGAAGAAGCAGGCGAGGCAATCTGCAGGAAGGTAATTGAACTTGACGAGTTCAAGGCGGCAGAGAGCGTGTTCTGCTACATAAATCTTCCCGGCGAGCCGTCGACAAAGAGCATCATAGAGAAAGCCGTTTTCGACGGTAAAAAGGTATCCATACCGCTTTGTACTGACACGAGCGAGCACATTATGTCGGCAAGGCTTTATGAGGGTGAAGAGTCCCTTGTAAGCGGCGCGTACGGTATAATGGAGCCGAGTGCAGAATCAAAAGAAGTGGACCCGGCAGAGATAGACCTCGTCATCGCACCTTGCGTAAGCTGCGACCGATGGTGTCGCAGGCTGGGACATGGCGCGGGATACTATGACCGTTTTCTCAGCAGGACGGACTGCAGGGTAGTTGCGCTTTGCTATGAGAAGATGCTTTGCGAAGAAGTTCCTACGGAGGAATTCGATATCACCATGTATGCGGTAATAACCGAGAATAATATATATAGGAAGGAATAATTATGGCAGGAAAGAAAATCATGCTGACCGGCGACAGACCGTCGGGCAGACTTCACATTGGACACTACGTTGGATCGCTGGCACAGAGACTTGAGCTGCAGGATGACCCGGACTTCGAAAAGGTCTTCGTAATGCTCGCAGACGCACAGGCTCTTACGGATAATTTTGACGACCCTGAGAAGGTTAGAGAGAGCGTTTTCCAGGTTGCAATCGACTACCTTTCGGTAGGTCTTGACCCGGCGAAAACAAATATGTTCATTCAGTCGGAGGTGCCACAGCTCCACGAGCTGACGGTTTACTATATGAACCTCGTTACTGTTGCGAGAGCTCAGAGAAATCCGACCATCAAGACTGAGATTCAGCTTAGAGGTTTTGGGGAGAGCGTTCCTATGGGATTCCTCAACTATCCAATCAGCCAGGCTTCGGATATCACCTTCTGTAAGGCTACAACTGTACCTGTCGGAGAGGACCAGGAGCCGCTTTTGGAGCAGTGCAGAGAGATCGTAAGAAGATTCAATTACATCTACGGAGAGGATGTTCTCATCGAGCCGGAAATCTATCTTTCAAAGAAGGAGGTCTGCAGAAGACTTCCGGGAACAGACGGACAGGCAAAGATGTCGAAGTCGCTCGGAAATACAATCTATCTTTCGGATTCGGAGGAGGAGCTCAAAACCAAGGTTATGAGCATGTACACAGATCCGGGCCATCTGAGAGTTGAGGACCCGGGCAAGGTTGAGGGCAATACTGTTTTCACATATCTTGAGTGCTTCTGCAAGGACGAGGATTTCGAGAAGTATCTGCCTGAGTATAAGAACCTCGAGGAGATGAAGGATCACTACAGAAGAGGCGGACTTGGAGACGTTAAGTGCAAGAAGTTCCTTTTCAACGTGCTGAACGACTTCCTCACACCAATCAGAGAGAGAAGAGCATACTACGAGGCTCATCCGGAAGAGGTTGTTGAGGTTCTGATTCAGGGAACCAAGGAAGCAAGGAAGGCTGCAGAGGAGACTCTTGCCGAGGTTAAGAAGGCGATGAGAATCGACTACTTCAAGCAGTGGAATACACAGTACGGCACAGAGAACGTTGATTCGTACTGCTAGGCAGAGCGTTTCGACCGTGTCGAAAAATTCACAAAAATAACGAAATTGTAGCGCCGTTTGGTGCTACAATTTTTTTATGATTAACAGAGTCGTGAGCATAAATATGAATATTGCGGCGGCAGATGTCGTTCACGGAATTGCCGGTGATATCGCAGGAAGGCTTAATGAAGCTCTTCCTTGTGATGTTGTCTGCGAGTGCTATAATTTCTGCGACATTATCGAGATGGTTAAGGAAGATGTCGTGACTTTTGACGACGAGACCGTTGTCGTTATAGGAGTTCCGTCCATCAGGAACAGAGTGCCTCTTCCGTGCATTACTCTTCTGCAGAGGTTTATGGGCAGGGAGACTATGCTTGTTGCGATTGTTACCCATGAGGGAAGAGGTTACGGCAATACCCTGAGAGAACTTTACGGCTTTGTCGAAGCCCAGGGCTTCAAGGTTGTCAGCGCTGCAGCCTTTGTTGCAAGGCAGACGGAGAACAGCATCGCAAAGAGGTTTGTTGTCCAGAGACCTGACTCGAGAGATTTCGAGATGATTAAGGTTTTCGGAACCGCAACGACCAACAAGATCAAGAGACTTGCAGGTTCAGAGGTTGAACTTATGAGAGTTAAGCCGGCGCCGTTGAATTTCTATGTTAAGAGAAGAAGCACTGTTATAACGGTGGTTGGGAATATAAAGAGGAAGGATCCGGAGTGGTTCCTATAGAAAAAGATAAGCAGAAACAAGCCGAAGCATAAGCAAAGGCTTGTTTTTTAATGCTCATATAAAGGCAGAATTAGTTGACAGCGTATAAATTGCGTATTAGAATACATGTATACAATTTTTGCAAACTAAACAGAAGAGGAATTGCCTATGACAATTAAGCTTAGTTCGACAACAAATCTTCTTGAGAAGGAAGAATACAGCTACGAGGTTCAGGATATTGAGAACCCGAATCTCTTCAGAGATATCTATGAATATACTGAAATTCCAAAGGTTACGTTCAATTTCAGAAGCAGCCCTTACGGCATGCCTGAGAACATCTGGATAACCGACACGACCTTCAGAGACGGCCAGCAGTCCAGAGAACCATACACGGTTCAGCAGATTGTTGATATCTACAAAATGATGTCGAAACTGTCCGGACCTAAGGGAATCATCCGTCAAACGGAGTTTTTTGTATACAGTGAGAGGGACAGGGAGTCAATTAAGCGCTGCCAGGACCTCGGTTTTGAGTTTCCGGAGATCACAACCTGGATCAGAGCGAAGAAGGAAGACTTCAAGCTGGTGCACGACATCGGCGTGAAGGAGACCGGAATCCTTGTGAGCTGCTCGGACTACCATATTTTTACCAAACTCGGTATGACGAGAAAGCAGGCGATGGACCACTACCTCTCGGTAATCAGCGACGCATTCGAGGCAGGAGTAATGCCAAGATGTCACCTCGAGGACATAACGAGAGCTGATTTCTACGGCTTCGTAATTCCTTTCGTCAGAGCTATTCAGGACCTTGCAGAGCAGGCGGGTATGCCGGCAAAAATTCGCGCCTGTGATACCCTCGGTTACGGCATCCCATATCCGGGAGCTTCCATGCCGCGTTCGGTTCCGGGCATCATCTACGGACTTCAGCAGTATGCAGGAGTTCCGAGCGAGATGATAGAATGGCACGGACATAACGATTTCTACAAGGCTGTAACAAATGCGGCAACAGCGTGGCTGTACGGCTGCTCGGCGGTAAGCACAACGCTCTTCGGAATCGGAGAGAGAACCGGAAACGTTCCGCTTGAGGCGATGGTTTTCGAATACGCACAGCTTAAGGGAACGCTTGACGGCATGGA
>JABUTC010000052.1:11645-16755 GCA_021442505.1 Mogibacterium sp.
CACGGACCTCGCAAGATACTACGAGCGCATAATCGGATATAAGCTGCCTGAGCAGACACCTTTTGTCGGCGAGAACTTTAACGTTACAAAGGCCGGCATCCATGCGGACGGACTTCTCAAGAACGAGGAGATTTACAACATCTTCGATACGAAGAAATTCCTCAAGAGACCGCCTACGGTTGTTATCAATCAGAATTCAGGTTTTGCCGGCGTGGCAAAATGGATCAATGACAACTACGGACTCGAGGGAGGACATGCTGTTGACAAGCACAGCGATGTTGTTCGCTATGTAAAGACCTGGATAGATTCAGAGTACGAGAGCGGAAGAGTTTCCGCAATCGGCGGTGCCGAAATCAGACGCAAGGTTGACGAGTTCATCACTTCGGATGAGTCGGTAAGAGGAAACTGGTAATAAAGGGGAAATAAAATGGGACAGACTATAGCAGAAAAAATCATAGCGGCGCACCTTGTAAGCGGTGAGATGAAGACAGGCGAGGAGATAGGAATCAGAATCGACCAGACTCTCACTCAGGATGCGACAGGCACAATGGCATATCTCGAGTTCGAGTCGATGGGAATTCCACGCGTTAAGACCGAGCGTTCGGTTGCATACGTTGACCACAACACTCTTCAGTCCGGCTTCGAGAATGCGGACGACCACAGATACATTCAGAGTGTGTGCGCAAAGCACGGAATCTATTACTCACGCCCGGGCAACGGAATCTGCCATCAGGTTCACTATGAGAGGTTCGGCATTCCGGGCAAAACCCTCATCGGATCTGATTCGCACACTCCGACAGGCGGCGGAATCGGTATGCTCGCAATCGGTGCGGGCGGCATGGATGTAGCCGTAGCGATGGGTGGCGGAGCTTACTACATTCCTATGCCAAGAATGATCAGGGTTACACTGACAGGCGAGCTTCGCCCGAATGTCAGCGCCAAGGATATCATTCTCGAGGTTCTCAGAATTCTCACGGTAAAAGGTGGTGTCGGAGCAATTGTGGAGTATGCCGGCGAGGGCGTTAAGACTCTTACGGTTCCACAGCGCTGCACAATCACAAACATGGGAGCTGAGCTTGGTGCGACATCATCGATTTTCCCATCAGACGAGATGACAAGAGCCTTCCTCAAGGCAGAGGGAAGAGAAGAGGACTGGGTTCCGCTTTCAAGCGATGCTGATGCGACTTATGCGCAGGAAATCGAAATCAACCTGAGCGAGCTTGAGCCGCTTGCGGCCTGCCCGCACAGCCCTGACAACATCAAGGCTGTAAAAGAGCTCACAGACATCAAGGTCGACCAGGTATGCATAGGTTCATGCACAAACTCGTCTCTTTCCGACATGCTCAAGGTTGCAGCTATGCTCAAGGGCAAAAAGATTGCTGACGGTGTCAGCCTCTCCATCTCGCCTGGTTCGAGACAGGTTTTCTCGATGATGGCGGAGTGCGGTGCGCTGACAGACCTCATAGATGCAGGAGCAAGAGTGCTTGAGTGTGCCTGCGGACCATGCATCGGTATGGGCTTCTCGCCGAACTCGGGCGGAGTAAGCCTCAGAACTTTTAACAGAAACTTCCTTGGAAGATCGGGAACGAAGGATGGACAGGTTTACCTGGTAAGCCCGGAGACTGCGGCGGCTGCGGCACTTACGGGATATTTCACCGACCCGATGACTCTGGAAGACACGGGCGCAATCGAGATGCCTGAGGCATTCAGAATAAACGACAGCGGAGTGCTTGCTCCTCTCGACGAGGAAGCGGCAAAGACAGCAGAGGTTCTCAAGGGACCTAACATCAAGCCTTTCCCGAACACACATCCGCTCGAGGATGAGATCAAGGCAGAACTTATTCTCAAGGTTGGCGACAACATTACCACCGACCACATCATGCCTGCCGGTGCGAAAATTCTTCCGTACCGCTCGAACATTCCATACCTGTCGAAGTTCTGCTTTGCGGTTGTGGACGAGAGTTTTGCCGAGAGAGCGGAGGCTGCGGGAAGCGGCATCATCGTCGGCGGCTCGAACTACGGACAGGGTTCATCCAGAGAGCATGCGGCACTCGTTCCGCTGCACCTCGGAATCAGAGCGGTTGTCGCAAAGAGCTTTGCGAGAATTCATGCAGCGAACCTCGTAAACGCGGGCATACTGCCGCTGATTTTTGCAGACCCTGACGATTACGATAAGCTTGAGCAGGGAGCAACGCTCGAGATTAAGGATGTACACAAGGGTCTTAAAGAGGACAAGCTGGTGCTTCTGGCAAACGGCGTAGAGATTCCGCTCCGCATGGAGCTCGCAGAGAGACAGAAGGAGATGCTTCTCGCCGGAGGACTGCTGAAGTACACGGCAAGTAAATAGGGGATTTATTGGGAGAGAGATATGAGCAATTATCCACAGGAAATTGAAAGAGATATAGAACTTGCGAAGGAGGCCTTTGAGGCTATGCTCCGCGAGCAGTATGACAGAAACGCAAGGATTGCTGAGAAGGCCAATACAAAGGCAGAGGGCAGCGGAACCTGCGTGGTTGGTCTTGCGCCGGGAGACGGAATAGGTCCTGTAATCATGGACAGCACAAAAGAGGTTCTGGAAAAACTCCTCGCTGAGGAGCTTGCATCAGGCGCGATTGCCTTTAAGACAATCGACGGCTTTACCATTGAAAACAGACTCGCAAAGGGCGTGACTGTGCCGGAGGAAGTGCTGGCAGAGATGGAAGCCTGCGACGTTCTGCTGAAAGGACCTACGACAACACCGAATGCGGCGATGGGCGGAAAAAACCTGGAGAGCGCAAATGTTTTTCTCCGCAAGTACTTCGACCTGTACGCAAACGTAAGACCTGTATGCCTGCCTGAGGAGGGAATCGACTGGACATTTTTCCGCGAAAACACCGAAGGAGAGTATGCTCTCGGAAGCAGGGGAATCAGACTCGGCGATGCACTGTCGATGGACTTTAAGGTTACGACCTACGAGGGCAGCAGAAGAATCGCAAAGGCAGCCTTTGATTTTGCTAAAAACAACGGCAAGAAGAAGGTTTCGGTCGTTACGAAGGCAAACATCATGAAGAAGACAGACGGAGATTTCCAGGGAATCTGTCTTGAGGTGGCAAAAGACTATCCTGGAATTGAGGTTGATACATGGTTTGTAGATATCATGGCTGCAAACCTTGTGAATAAGGATATAAGGTCGGGCTTCGAGGTTTTCGTCCTGCCTAACCTGTATGGTGACATCATCACGGACGAGGCCGCTCAGATTCAGGGCGGAGTCGGCACAGCGGGCAGCGCAAACATCGGAAGCGACTACGCGATTTTCGAAGCTATCCACGGAAGCGCTCCGAGAATGGTCGAGGAGGGAATCGCGGACAGAGCCAACCCGGCAAGCCTGATGACAGCGGCAGTGATGCTCCTGAGACACATCGGTCTCGGCGAAAAGGCATCCCGCCTCGAGTCGGCAATCGCTGCGGCGGATGCCAAGCTAGGTGCGAAGATGACGGGTCTTGCAGACGGAGGCAGCTGTGCGGAGTTTGCTGCAGAGGTCATGGCAAATATCTAAATATCCAAAATAACTCAGCCACCTCAAAAGGGTGGCTTTGTGTTATACTCGTATGGAAAAGTAAAAAGCTTTTCACAAAAAAGGGCAAAGAAAAGAGGTAAGAAAATGAAAGAGATTATGGACAAAATGAAAATCAAGAAGACGCTTACCGAAAGACAGAAGGTAAGCTACGCTTCAGACCACATCGATCTTCCGGAGAACGGTGTTGACTGCTTTGAGGGATGCAATCCTTACGGTTTCCCGGCAGTAGTTCACGAGGTGTATAAGAATTTTGATGTAAGCAGAATGGGACCTTATCCACACAGCCCTGCGTTTTTTAATGCCATTCATGAATTCTGGGAAGAGTGCGTTGACGTTGAGAAGGACAATGTTGTACTTGCAGACGGAAGCATCAACGCAATCTACATCATCAATAATATTTTCGACACACATAACGCAAAGGTTTACGGAATCTCACCGCAGTTCGCAGACTACTACGAGAATGCGCAGTTCCAGGGACTGACATATGACCCATACGTTCTGAAGAGAGAGAACAACTACAAACTCAACATCGATGAGTTCATCGAAAACATCGATGACAGATATAACTACGTATATATCGATAATCCTAACAACCCTACAGGACAGGCAGTTCCGGTTGCAGACATTGAAAAAATCGTACAGAAGGCTGCAGAGTACGGCATCATCGTAATCGTCGATGAGGCTTACGGTGATTTCATGGACAAGAGCAACTCTGCTGTTAACATCTTCAACAAGTATCTCAACCTCATCGTTATCAGAACGATGTCGAAGGGCTTCGGACTTGCGGGACTCAGAGTAGGATACATTATCTCGAACAAGGAGTTCGTCGGATACATGAACAGCATGACAAATCCGTACAATGTCGGCGAGCTCGCAAGAGAACTTGCTGCAGCGGCTCTTAGAAACGGTGGAGATATTGAGGAACACAAGAAGGCTGTCGCAAGACAGAAGGAGAAGATTGCACAGGTTACCGGCAAGAACATCAAGATTGCCGAGACTCTGCCGACAAGCTCGCTGATTCTTGCATATACAGATGTTCCGGGCGTTGATATGAAGGCTGAGCTCTACAAGAGAGGTGCGCTGGTTGTATCCGGAGCAGACTTCATGAGCCTTGATGCAAGTGCTGCAAGAATCAGACTTCCTAAGGAAGAGGATTCGCAGAAACTTATCGACGCACTTGCAGACCTCGAGAAAACACTCGGCTAAGGGGGATATACTTTGACAATTGGTTTTATTATAGGAAATTTATTACTCGGAGTCGGACTGGCGATGGATGCTTTCTCGGTATCTCTCGCAAACGGCCTTAACGAGCCGAAGATGAAGGCCGGACGTATGTGCCTGGTTGCCGGAACATACGGAGTCTTCCAGACGGCTATGCCACTCATAGGATGGGTTTGCGTACATACTTTTATTGAGTATTTCAAGAGCTTCGAGAAGTTCATCCCGTGGATTGCTCTTATACTGCTCGTATACATCGGTGGTAAAATGCTTATCGAAGGTATCCGTGGAAGCGACGAGGAGGAGGAGAACACAGGCGCTAAGCTGTCATTCGGA
>JABUTC010000052.1:17298-20674 GCA_021442505.1 Mogibacterium sp.
ATGATGCCCTTGCTGAGAGCATAGTCAGCGCACTTCTTGTAGAGTGCGATAGTGTTGTCACGGAGAGCCTTTGCGTACTCCTCTCCTTTTCCAGGGAAGTACTTCTCAAGGTGCTCGATGCTCTGCTCGAAGCTGATGTTCTCATCGTGGTCGCCGATTTCAGCCTTTGTCGATGGTGTGTAGATCGGCTCAGGGAGCTTGTCGGATTCCTGCAGTCCCTCAGGGAGCTTGATTCCGCAAACTGTGCCGTCCTTCTGGTAGCTTGCCCAGCCGCTTCCTGTGATATATCCGCGAACGATGCACTCTATAGGGAGCATCTCAAGCTTCTTGCACATCATGCTGTTTCCGTCGTACTGTGGCTGACGGAAAAACTCAGGCATATCGTTAACGTCTACCGAAACCATGTGGTTTGGAAGAATATCCTTTGTGAAGTCAAACCAGAACTTTGAGATCTGAGTAAGCACTGTTCCCTTCTTTGTAACCTGATTGTTAAGGATAACGTCGAAGCAGCTGATTCTGTCTGTTGCAACCATAATCAGGGTATCCCCGTTATCATAAATCTCTCTAACTTTTCCTTCTTTGATAGGCTTCATTTTCATACTCCTCTCTGGTTCTGTATTATTCTGTAACTTCCGACACACTGGCTCTCTTTGCCGCTTCAACCACGTGCGAGATAAGCAGGCATGTGGTTACTGCTCCGACTCCGCCAGGTACCGGCGAAATAGCCTTGCAGTTAGGTTCAACGTCATCGAAGTTAACGTCTCCTACGAAAACTCCTCTTTCGTTGTCCCAGTTTGTACCGACGTCTATGACTGTCTGATCAGGGTTTGTGAACTCCGAAGTAACAAGACCAAGCTGTCCGCAGGCTGTTACAAGTATGTCTGCACGCCTTGCAACCTCAGCTGTATTCGGTGTTTTGGTGTGACAGGTTGTAACTGTCGCATTTTCGTGCATCAGCATCATCGAAACAGGCCTTCCTACGACCAGCGATCTTCCGATAACCGTTGCTGTCTTTCCGTAAACAGGCACCTCGTAGTACTTGATGATTTCCATGATTGCCTGAGCCGTGCAAGGCGGGAAGCCCTGATGCTTGTTTGCGAAAACACCTGCCTCCGAGATGTCAGTGCATCCGTCGATATCCTTGTCCGGGCTCAGCAGCTTGCGGGCTCTGTCGTCGCTAAGCTGTGCCGGGAGCGGGAAAAAGAGCAGTATGCCGTGCACCGTCTCGTCCTTGTTCAGCGCCATAAGTGCCTTGTCGAAGGCTTTTTGCTCAACGTTCTCCGGCAATACGACGGTCTTGACATCCACGCCCATCTTGCCACAGCGTTTGATTGCCGCTCTCTCGTATGAAATATCGTCCGGTCTTTCGCCGACTCTGAGTATGCACAGTGTAGGGTAGATGCCCTGTGCCTTCAGAGCTTCGGTTTCTGCGATAGTCTTTTCGGTTATCGCCTCGGCTACCGGCTTTCCTCTCAAAATCTCTGCCATTCCCAATCTCCTTTACTGTCCGAAGCTGTCGCTGACTGTGGTATAAATCGCGTCTGCGACAGGCTCGTATTTATTCAAAAGTCCATGTGCCTCAGCATTCAGAGCTTCGGCATAATCTCTGTCCTTCATCGATTTGGTGTTTATAAAAACATTCAGTGATGCAGCCTGCATAGCCGCCTTGCATGCGACTGCCGCACAGCCTGCGTCGGAAACCGCGAGCCTTGAGCCTTTTGCCGCAAACTCCTCGATAACATCGAGAGCCTCGGCGCAGCATCTCATAATGTCCATAGGCACCGAGCATCCGAGTCTGAGCGCATCCTCCATGATCGCATCTCTGTCCGGATCGTCCTTAGGAATGCTGTAGGCCTTCGCAAGCGGGGCGAAAACCTCTGCGTCTCCGTCGACAAAAGCAAGGAAGCGTACGCGCAGTTCCTGGGCCTTGGCCATCAGGCGCTGTATGTCTTCCTCGACCTCGGCGTATTTCTTTTTGCCGGTGGTAAGCTCGCCTACCATGTCGCCTAGCGAAATGCCGATTGCACCGATGAGAGCCGATGCGCCGCCGCCGCCCGGAACAGGTTCCGGTGAAGCGAGAACTTCAGTGAATTCTTTTACGCTGGAATCGATTAACATAAATACCTCTTTCCGCTCTGTTGAGCGCAAATTTTCATACTTTTTATATTATTGTATATAAGTAAAGGGGCGTATTCAATAGCAGAATATGGTATTATAAACTGTATGGCTATGAAAGAACCAAAGAGAGGTTGGGATATGGACAAAAACGAACTTAAGAAGTGGCACTGGGGCGACAGACGTGACGGAGTACTGCTCACAAAGCACGTGGATTCAATGCACGTTTTCCTGCCGCTTATGTATGTAGGCAGAACAAACAACGAGGCTTTCATTTCGGAGAGAATTGACCTCACGGCAGTTAATGAATATCTTGCCAAGAAGAACGCGGAGAGTGATGACGAGTTCAAGTACACGCTTTTCCATGTAATCGTTGCGGCTATGCTGAAGGTGGGAACACTGAAGCCTAAGCTTAACCGTTTCATCTGCAGGAAGAAGCTCTACCAGAGAAGAACACTTTCGGCGGCTTTTGTTGTAAAAAAGCATTTTGACGAGGAGAGCGCAGAGGGACTCGCATTCCTTTATGCGGACGACAATGACAATATCGACACTCTGCACGAAAAGCTGCGCAATCAGATTTATCCGGTTAAGAGAGGAGAGGGAGACAGCACATCGGATGCTATGGACACACTCGTTAAGCTCCCGGCACCTATTCTTAAGGCAGTAGGTTTTGGTTTCCGTCAGCTCGGAGAGTCGGGACTGATTCCTCACTCACTTATCGCAAGCGATCCGGCTTACAGCAGCGTTTTCCTGACAAACCTCGGATCGATTAAACTGAAGAGCGGATACCACCACCTTACAAACTGGGGAACAAACTCGCTGTTTGTAGTTGTGGGAGAGCGCAAGGTAAGACCGTTTTTCAACGAGGACGGAACTTTCGAAATGAAAGACTCCGTTGACATCGGACTGACCATCGACGAGAGAATCGCAGACGGATATTACTATTCGCAGTGCGTTAAGCTGCTGCAGAAGCTTCTGGCTAATCCGGAACTTCTCGATGACACACTCGACACACCTGTAGAAATATAAGAAGGGATATAACTACTTGGAAAGAATTATCAAAGAGAACGGCAGAATAAGTTTTCCAATACCTGAGGGCATAGACATTCCATGGGAAAAGTCTCTTGGCGAGGTGCCGCTTACGATTGACTATTTCAACGGGACGATGTACGAGATGGTTGAGGAAGTGGCAAACGAGCAGCCTGACCTGATTGCTTTCGATTTTATGGGAAAATCCACAAGCTTCGGCAAGATGCTTGAG
>JABUTC010000052.1:21440-25519 GCA_021442505.1 Mogibacterium sp.
CGCAGACCTGTCCTGCCTGAAAGGCGTTTTCAGCGGGGGAGACTCGCTCTCGATTGAGCTGAAAAAGAAACTCGACAAGTTCCTCGACGATCACAATTCGTCGATACATGTAAGAGAGGGCTACGGAACGACAGAGTGCGTAACTGCTTCATGCCTGACACCAAGCAACAAGTACAAAGAGGGCAGCATAGGCGTTCCTTTCCCGGACACATACTACAAAATAGTTAAGCTCGGAACCGATGAGGTTATGCCGTACGGTGAGGAAGGCGAAATTGTCCTTGCCGGACCGACCGTTATGCACAGTTACCTCGACATGCCGGAGGAGACTGCGCAGACGAAGAGACTCCACAGGGACGGCCTCGAGTGGATTCACACCGGCGACCTCGGCACGATGGACGAAGAGGGATATATTTATTTTCGCGGCAGAGCCAAGAGAATGATCATCTCGTCCGGATACAACATCTATCCGGCGCATCTCGAGAATATTTTCGACGCACACGAGAAGGTGCAGATGAGCTGCTGCATCGGAGTGCCTGATGACTACAGGATGCAGAAGGTGAAGATGTTCGTTATGCCTGCAGCTGGTGTAGAGCCGGACGAGGAGCTTAAGGAAGAGCTTATGGAGTACGGACGCAAGAACATCGCCAGGTACTCGATGCCTTATGAGATAGAGTTCAGAGAGGAGTTCCCGAAGACTCTTGTCGGCAAGGTTGCCTACAGGGTGCTCGAGGAGGAGGAACTCGCAAAAATAGAGGCGGCGAAGGCCGAGGCGGCGAAAGCGGAAGCAGAGGCTTTAGAGGCGGAAGCTGAGGCTGCAGAAGCTCTAAATGAAGAATAAGAAACAGTTTGTGCATTTACTGTTGTTTAAGTGCATGAACAGGTTTGATATAATTTTGTCAACTATGAGTCGGCAAACTTGTTTTGCCTTTCGGTATAAGTAGACGGAGGACAAATATGGCAGATTTTAACGGAACAAAAGCAACTGCATTTCCTCTTGATGAGAGCAAACTTCAGTTCGAGGTTAAGCATGGCGGCGAGCCAAGGGAGAACCTGGTTAAACTCGCTAACATGGTAACTGACAGACTCGGAGTTAAGGTTACGACAGATGACCCTGAGTACTGGGGTCTCGACGGAGTTCTCACAGATGAGATGGTAGACGTTGCTCTGAAGATGAAGGTCAGAAAGCCGATGACTTTCGCTCAGATGAAAGAAGTAACAGGCATGGACGACGAGAACCTCGAGAGAATTCTCAAGGAGATGTCGGATGTAGGTATTCTGGAGTACAACTGGGAGAACCTAGACGGAAAGAATCCTGACCACGAGAAGAGATGGATACTTCCTATGTTCGTTCCGGGCTCGGCAGAGTTCCTGAACATGAACCCGAAGAATTTCGAGGAGCACCCTGAGGTTGCAGCCTTCTTCGAGAGAATGACTTTCCTTCCTCTCGAGAAGATTACAGCAATGGTGCCACCGGGAGGTGCAGGAATCGGAATGCACGTAATCCCTGTTGAGAAGGCTATCGAAAATGAGCCACAGGCACTCGACATCGAGAAGATTTCATACTGGCTGAAGAAGTACAACAAGTTCGCAGCATCACCATGCTCATGCAGACCTTCGAGAAAACTTCTCGGAGATGGCTGTGCGGACGACTTCCATGACTGGTGTATCGCAGTCGGCGACATGGCTGATTACGTTGTTGAGACAAACAAGGGCGGAAGATACGTTGACTACGATGAGGTTATCAGAATTCTCGAGCTCGCTGAGGAGAACGGCTTCGTTCACCAGATTACAAACATCGATGGAGAAGAGAAGATTTTCGCCATCTGTAACTGTAACGTAAATATCTGTAACGCTCTGAGAACGTCACAGCTTTTCAACACACCTAATATGTCGAGAAGTGCGTACGTTGCAAGAGTTAACAAGGACAACTGCGTTGCCTGCGGTCGCTGCGTAGAGCATTGCCCATCAGGCGCAGTTAAGCTCGGACAGAAGCTCTGCACAACTGAGGGTGAGATTAAGTACCCGATGGTTAAGCTTCCTGACACAAACAAGTGGGGTCCGGACCAGTGGAGCATCGATTACAGAGACAAGAACAGAATTAACTGTTACGAGACAGGTACGGCTCCTTGTAAAACAGCCTGCCCGGCTCACATCGCTATTCAGGGTTACCTCAACCTTGCCGGCAAGGGCGAGTTTGAGAAGGCTCTCGAGCTTATCAAGATCGAGAATCCGTTCCCTGCAATCTGCGGAAGAGTCTGCAACAGAGCATGCGAGGACGCCTGCACAAGAGGAACAGTTGACCAGGCTGTTGCTATCGACGAGGTAAAGAGATATATTTCAGAGCTCGACCTCAAGGCAGAGACACGTTTCGTTCCTAAAAAGGTTATTCCTAAGACAAACGGCGGTTTCGACGAGAAGGTTGCAATCATCGGAGCAGGTCCTGCAGGACTGTCATGCGCATACTATCTCGCACTCAAGGGCTACAAGCCTACAGTTTTCGAGAAGGCTGCAAAAGCCGGCGGTATGATGATGAACGGACTTCCTTCATTCAGACTTGAGAAGGATGTTGTTCAGGCTGAAATCGACATTATCGAGGAACTCGGCGTTGAGATCAAGTGCGGAGTTGAGGTTGGTAAGGACGTTACTATTCCACAGCTTCGTGAGCAGGGATACAAGGGCTTCTTCGTAGGAGTCGGACTTCAGAACGGCGGCAAGCTCGGCGTTCCGGGAGACGATGCTGAAGGCGTAATGCCTGGTATCGATTTCTGCACAGCTACAAACCTCGAGGGCGAGCAGAAGCTCAGCGGCAAGGTTGTAGTAATCGGCGGCGGAAATATCGGAGCTGACGTTGCAAGAACAGCAGTAAGAAGCGGTGCTTCCGAGGTTCACATGTACTGCCTCGAGGCATACGATGAGATGCCGATGGGCGTTGAGGACAGAACCGAGTGCGAGGAAGACGGAATCATCATCCACGCAGGATGGGGTCAGACCGAGATCGTTAAGGACGGCAACAAGTGCGCAGGCATCAAGTTCAGAAAGTGCCTGAGCGTAAAGAACGAAGAGGGTCGTTTCGATCCTAAGTTCGATGACAGCGAGACAACAGAGCAGGATTGCTCAACAGTTCTCTTCTGTATCGGACAGAAGGTTGACTGGGGAACACTCCTCGAGGGTACAGCAGTTGAGTTCAACAGAAACGGAACAGCTGTCGCAGACCCTGTCACACTTCAGACTGCAGAGCCTGACATCTTCGTTGGCGGAGATGTTTTCACCGGACAGAAGTTCATCATTGACGCTGTTGCCGGCGGAAAGCAGGGTGCTGAGTCACTCCACAGATTCGTGCAGAATGCTTCGCTCACAATCGGACGCAACCGTCGTGAGTACATCGAGCTCGACAAGGAGAACATTGCACTCGCACCGGAGAGCTACGACAACACTCCAAGACAGAGACCGGGATACAACGAGGCACTGAGAAAGACATTCCAGGACGGCAGAACCGGTTTCACCGCAGAGCAGGTTAAGCTCGAGACATCAAGATGTCTGTCATGCGGAGCTTCGATTGTTGATACAAACAAGTGTATCGGCTGCGGACAGTGCACAACAAAGTGCGGCTTCGACGCTATCCACCTGTACAGAGAACTTCCTGAGTGCTCGAAGATGGTAAGATCAGAGGACAAGTTCAAGGCTATCATTCCTTACATCGCAAAGAGAGGCGTAAAGATTCTCTTCTCAGGCGATAAGTAAAATTCAGACAAGGCGGCTTCGCTTCGGCGGAGCCGTTTTTATGTGAAAAAAACGCACTTTTGTGGTATGATAGTGCTCGAGCGTCAAAGGAGGAAATGATGTTTCTTGTAATACTTGGACAGATGGCTGTTCTTTTTGCAATGATAGCCATCGGAACATTTATGGGAGTAAAAGGCTGGATTAACGACGAGGGAGAAGCGTTGTTATCCAGACTTGTTGTAAATATTTTTAACCCTATATTGATTGCGTCGAGCGTTTTGATGGCAGATTCAGTGAGCTCGGAGTCGGTAATCAAAACCAGCATAATTGTGACTGTTGCTTTTTATGTGCTCGCAACG
>JABUTC010000053.1:0-4522 GCA_021442505.1 Mogibacterium sp.
GTTCGTTTACTCGGCAAGCCAGGCGCTCACAATTATGGACATGTCTTCCGAGAACAACAGCAGCGACAAGAAAATCACGGGCTGGACGGTCGGCACAGCAATCGGCAATACTCCGGTTATCAATAACTACGTAAGAGGCGGCTCGGGAAAATACACTTATTCCATCGATTCGGCACATCCACTGCCGGCGGGCCTGAGCATTGATTCGAACAAAGGAACAGTAAGCGGCACACCGACGGCAATGGTGGCGAAAAGTCCTACACCTTACTACACGGTAGTCGTTACGGACCAGAGCTCCCCTGCACAGACCGCAAGTGTTAACGTGTACTACGACGGAGTTGCAGGAAACGCACCTGTGTCGAGCGTTGACATTACAAAGGATGGATACTCGTCATCAGGCATAGTTATGGTTGAGGGCGAGGAAGTTCAGCTCGGGGCAAAAGTTCTCCCTGAAGATGCAGCCGACAAGACTGTAACATGGTCGGTGGACGGCAATTACCTGACGATTACAGCCGACGGCAAAGTGGGCACCAAGTCAACAATTGTTTTCCCGGCCGGCGAGAGCACAGTCCGCGAAAATGTTACCGTAAGGACGAACAGCGGCGGCAAGACCGACAGTATCACGGTTATAGTTGTCAAGAAGGAGCAAACTCCTACCGGCGTGGTTAACGACTGTGGCACAGCCATCATGATGCTTGACCCGAATTCGACATATTATATTCAAAGTGGCTTATCAGTAAACACGTTCACCACTGATGCAAACGGCTGCTATACGATAGAGAATAAATACCGCAATTTGAGCTGCACTATTCGAAAGAAATCCCCTGTTTCGAGCGAGTACTACGGCATGATTGGCGATCCGACCAGCGAACCGCAGACGATCAGCATCCCTGCAACAGTGACACACGACTGGTCATCGTTCGTGATTGATACCAATACAAGCGGTCCGGGAACCGAGGGAGAAATATCAAAGCACTGCAGACACAATTTCTGCGATGAGAGAAGCGAGATTACAACAATCTACGAGCCGGCCAAGGCGACAGGTCTCGAATGGGACGGCAAAATAGCTAAGTGGAATGCTGTACCTCATGCAGACGCATACTGGATAACTCTTTATAAAGCATCGGACGACACGGATGTAAAGCTGTACACGAACATAACTGACACCCAGTGCGACTTCAGCTCAGATATCAGTTCATCAACGAATTATTACTTCAAGGTGCAGGCGGTAAGCAAAAATGCCGACATTCTTGGAACAATATTCCAGAGAGAAACGATGTCGGAAAAATCACCGATTTACGGTGCACAAACTCACTATGACGCAAACGGACTCTGGAGACGTGCAGGCGCCGGACGCTACGAGACATCGCTTTTAATCGCGGCTGACTATGTGGAGCAAAAGGGCGGCAAACTTGACACCGTAGTCATTGCCAGCGGAGAAGACTTCCCGGACGCACTCGGCGGCGGCTACCTTGCGATAGTTAACGACGCACCGCTCATCACGGTGGGCCCTAACTCGAACGTTTCGTCCCAGACGAATGTCATCAACTTCCTGAAGGCTAATGCGAAGGCTGGTGCAAAGGTGTACATCCTGGGCGGAACCGGAGCGGTATCGCAGTCGTTCGAGAATAAAGTGAAGAGCGCAGGATTCACGGTTGAAAGATGTTCGGGTCAAAACAGGTATGACACCAACCTCGACACACTCGACAAGGCCGGAGTTTCAACACTCAGCAACGGCGTAATTCTCATAAGCGCAGGCAATGACTATGCAGACAGCTTGTCGGCTTCTTCGACAGGAAAGCCAATGCTCCTTGCAAACAACGCGCTTACAGCTGAGCAGGTAAATTACCTCACAAGCTTGAAGAACAGCGGAGCAATAACCTCATGTAAGATTGTCGGAGGCCCCGGAGCAGTTTCGACTACAGTTGAGGGACAGCTTAACAGCATTTACGGAAAGTCGAAAGTTGACAGACTTCAGGGACCTACCAGATACGAGACCTCAGTAGAAGTTGCAAAATACTGCATCTCGACTAACGGCCTCAGCAAGCCGGACCAGATAGTCCTCACTTATGCTTATAACTTCCCGGATGGTCTTTCGGTAGGACCTTTTGCATACAAACTGCAGGCTGGAACACCATTGATTCTCGCCGTGAACAATACAACGGCAATCAACGCAGCTGCACCGACTGTTAAAGGTTGGGGAACAAACAAAGCATATATTACCGGTGGTCCAACTCTGATAAGCGACGCAACCGCTAAGGCGATACTGAAATAGCAAAACAAATAAAGAGAATCGGGTGCATTTGCACCCGATTCTTTAGTTATATTTAAAGTTATTTGCTAGATAATTATATCCTCGAGCTTGCGCTTTGGAACGTAGTGAACACCGGCTTCGTCTCTGAAATATTTGTGAGAGTCGCCTTCGTTCAGGTCGCAGATTCTGCAGTCTTCGCAGCTCTTGCCGATTGAGATGATGAGCTCAACCGAGTATCTGTCCGGAAGATTGAAAGCCTCCTTGACCTTCTGCTTGTTGTAGTTTCCTATCATGCATCCGGCAAGACCCATTTCGGTCGCTGCCAGGGTGATTGTCTGTCCGATGATGCCCTGGTCAACTTTGAAACGGGACGCATCATCAAAGATGTCATAGTCGTGGCAGAGCATGATGAATGCAGGCGGCTCGGTTCCCTCGAAAGGCAGTCCGAGTTCCGGAAGGTTTGCTCCGAAGACAACCATATCGTTGAGTTTTGCAGCATCTTCTTCCTCGTAAACGAGGTAGTACTTGTATGGCTGCACGTTCATGCCTGCGCCCGCAAGTCTTGCTGTGTCGATAAGCTCGAGCAGTGTTTCTTTAGTCACCTTTACGCTTCTGTCGTAACCTCTGCAGGAGCGATTCTTTATAACCAGATCCTTAAGCATTCTTTCTCTCCTCCTCAATCTGCTGAAGTTCAGCAACGCCGTCTCTTACCGATTTCTCTACCTGAGCGAAAGCCTCGTCCTGAGCCTTCTTGTCCATCTCCTCGATGTGAACGAGTGGGTGAACCTTAACCAGGATGTGAGCCTTGCTTATTGAGTTCTTCTCCTCGAAAGTTCTGTACGAGCCCTGAATCGAAACAGGCAGAATAGGAACTTTACCCCTCTGCGCAAACTTCAGTGTGCCCGGCTTGAACTCGCCCATTACAGGGCCTCTTGCTCTTGTGCCTTCTGGGAAAATTACGAAGTTGTAGCCCTTTTCCATAAGCTCGCAGGCTTCCTTAAGCGTCTTGATGGCTTCTCTTCCGCCGCCTCTTACGAGGAAGACTGAACGTGTGTTGATAATGGCTCTTGCTATCGGTCCCCATTTGCGCCACTCGTCCTTGGCGATAAAGCCGGCCTGCAGCTTAGGGCAGAGCACCTTAACCAGTGTGAAAATATCGGCGAAACCCTGGTGGTTCGAGTAAACCATGATAGGGCCGTCATCAGGAACATTCTCCTCTCCGATAATCTCGTATGTGAAACCGCATTTGCGGCTTATGTCGTCAATAACCTTGAGCTGCCACTCGCGAATGAGCTTTCTCTCACTGGCATAGTCGCCGGCATCGTAGAGAGCCTGAAACTCTTTTTCGTGGCGATTGTACTCATTGATGCTCGATAAGATCTTAATCGCAGCTATTCCTGTTGTAAAAGGATTCATCATAGTCGTTATCTCCTGTCGGTTTTATATATGAAAGTATAACACAGAAAGGCAATTCGTGTTATTATTAAAAGAGTATGCGCTCAAGTTAATGAATAGAGGTTTATTCAATGAACGAAGAACTGGAAATGAAACAGCAGCAGAGACAGAGAGTTCTGAGAATCGGGCTTTTCGTCATCATGGACATATTCATCGTAATCATCAGTGCGATTATGCCGATGATACTGAGATTCGGTATTTTTACCATCGACATAGTGTACTTCAACCTGGCGATGAAATGGCTGCCGCTCGACATTGTGATTGCGATAGCGGTTTTGGCATTCTTTAAACTCTACAATCGCGTATGGAGTTACGCGAGCATAGAAGAACTCTTTGACGTGTTCAAAGCGTCGGTTGTAATCGAGGCAATCTACATTGCGTACAAGCTGATTCTCGGCATCGAGATGATGAGGAGTTACTATCCGTTCAACTGGTTCTGCCTCTTCCTTCTTCTTGCGGGCTCGAGAATTTCGGTTCGTATCTTAAAGCGCATTCTTCACAGGTTCAATCGCAGGGGCGAAAAGAAAAGGATCATGATCATCGGCGGCGGCTCGGCAGGCTCGCTGCTCATTAACGAGCTGAAGAGTGGCCTCGGCAACAATGTGCCGGTTTGCGTAATCGACGACAACAAGGCGAAAAAGAACAAGGTTATTCACGGCGTGCCTATCGTCGGAAGCCGTGAGGACATCGCAAAGAATGTCGACAGATACGGCATCGATGAGATTATTATGGCGCTTCCTTCGGCAAGCCCTACAGATACAAGAGATATACTCAAGCTGTGCCAGGAGTCCGGTGCGAAGGTTAAACTTCTTC
>JABUTC010000053.1:5335-6574 GCA_021442505.1 Mogibacterium sp.
GATTACTAGTACTTTTAAAGTTTGGGTTGAACCACAATTTAATTGGCATAATTGGAATTTTATTTTATATAATATGTGGCTGTTATAGATTGGCAAAATATAATGTGACTGATTTTGATGGAGTCTTTGTAGGAATACCAATAACAGTTTGTGGAAGTGTATTAGCATTAATGAATGTAACTATATAAGTTATTCCTATGTTTTTATGCATTGGGTTAGGTTATTTTATGGTTTCTAATATAAAAATAAAAAAATTATAGTTAGAAAGGAGGCATATTTAATGGGAAAAGAAAGCAGGGAAAAGGGCATAGCGTTTAACGTCTCAATGCTCTACATCATGAATATTGCGAAGCTTGTATTCCCGCTGATTACTCTTCCGTTCCTGACGAGAGTTCTGACGGTCGAGGGCTACGGCATCGTGTCGTACGTCAAGGCGACTATGGTCTATGCGCAGCTCATCGTCGACTTCGGCTTCATGCTTTCCGGAGTTAAGGCGATTGCGGAAATAAGAGAGGACAGAAACAGGCTCAACCGCGCGGTTGGAAACGTTGTGCTTGCTAAAGGGCTGCTTTGTGTAGCCTCTTTTGTCGTAATAATGGTTGCGGCGATATTCATTCCTATCCTTCGCGAGAACATGCTCTACACGATTCTTGCTTTTATTCCTGTTGCTCTTTCGACCCTGCTCCTCGACTTCCTCTTCAGGGGAATCGAACAGATGCAGATTATCACTATCAGATACGTGGTGATGAAGACCATCTCGGTCGGACTCACTCTGGCAATCGTTCGCAGCGATGCGGACATTCTGTGGATTCCGGTGCTCGACATTCTGAGTTCCGTAATCGCAATCGTGCTTGTAATGTGGGAGGTTAAGAAGCTCGGAATCTCCATCAGCTTTGCGGACGGCATCAAGGGTGCCGTGGCATCGCTTCGCACATCGAGCATATATTTTATCTCCGAGGCGGCAACGACCGTTTTCGGTGCTTTCAATACAATTCTTATCGGAATTTTCATGAGCAAGGCGGATGTCGCTTACTGGGCGGTCTGCCTGCAACTTGTTTCTGCGGTAAAAGCGATGTACACGCCTATCACGAACGGCATCTATCCGCAGATGATAAAGAAAAAGAATTTTACAGTCATCACGAAATGCCTGAAGCTTTTCATGCCGATAGTCATTGCGGGATGCCTGGTTGTGCTCTTCGGGGCAAAATACATTCTCGTTATTGCGGGAAGCTCCAAGTA
>JABUTC010000053.1:7769-9419 GCA_021442505.1 Mogibacterium sp.
GAAGAAGGCGAGGCGTACAAGAGTTATACGGGAATAACCGAGGGCGTTTCCGAGGAAGCGAGCGTTGTTGAAAAATTCCAGCGCGGAGACGGAGATGCGGACAGTTACTCGTCGGGCAGAATCTCGACCTGGAAGTACTATATTACTCACATCGGAATAATCGGACACAGCAGATCGGAAGGAAATCCATACATTAAGGAAAGAGGTGTTACTTCGTCTGCCCACAACAGTTATCTTGAAATAGGATACAGAAGCGGTATCGTGCCGGGTCTTCTCTATGCAGGTGTTGCTATCTATGCAGCCGTCTGGGTGTTTATGTATCTTTTCGGAAAAAAGCGAAAATTCACGACGACCTTTGCTCTCGTTGCTATGGCGGTGCTCGCGTTTGGCGTGATGTCTAACCTCGAGAGGGCGCTGTATCCTGTGGAAAAGGTTCACATTTTGCTGTACTATTTCGCGCTTATCCCTATGTTTGAGGCGAAGGAGCAAAAATAATGAAAACGATTTTAATAATTGGAAATGCAAAATCCATATTTATAAAAGAATATATAAAGCATGTGGCGACTAAAGAGTTTGATACAATTGTTCTGACCTGCAGAGGGGCATTGACGGAAGAAGAGAAAGAATTGTACAAGAACTTCGACGTGAAGCTGGTGGACCTGTATCAGAAAGGTCCGGTTTTAAGCTGCATACCAAAGGTGGCAAACACGATTGCTTTTATCAACAATCTTAAGAGGGTTGCGAAGGAATACGAGATAGATACAATACAGGTTCACAATGTTCTCAACGTGAACAATCTGATGTTTGCGTACAATGCATTGAGACAGAGCTGCAAAAGGCTTATTATGACCTACTGGGGATCTGACATTCTGGACACCGACCGCACAAGAACCAAGCGTTGCGAGAAACTGCTCGAGGTTACGGATATAATCATTCTGCCTACAGCGGCAATGCGGGAAAAATTCAGGGAATATTACGGAAATAAGTTTGACGAAAAGATTGATGGTGTTGTGTTCGGCAACTCTATAATTCAGTTGGCCGAAAGTATGACTTGGGAGAAAACTCCATCGGACAAGATCAGGATTGCCATAGGATACAATGCAAACCCTAGACAGCAGCATATTAAAGTAATTGATGCGCTTGGCAAATTAAGCGATGAAGACAAAGAAAAAATCAAGATTGTTCTTCATATGGGATACGGAGATCAGGGCAGCGATGGCTACTATGAAGAAGTAAAACAAGCGCTTGAGGATAACGGGCTTGAAGGCGAGATACATACAGAGTTCTTTAATCATGAGCAGGTTATAGAGTTCAGAAAAGCTGTCGATGTGTATATAAATGCGCAGATTACAGACGCGCTGTCGGCTTCTGTAATGGAATATATGTATTTCGGCGCCATAGCGCTGAACCCAACATGGCTCGACTACAAAGAATGGCGCGACCTGGGAATAGACTACGTTGACTATGAGGAATTCGATGAGATTCCGGGAATAATTTCAAAGATTGTTGCCGGCGAAATAGAAATATCCACAGAAGAAAACAGGGAAAAAATAGCCGGCAATTTTACATGGACAGAGCTTTCCAAAAAGTGGAGGGATAAATGTTTTCTCTAAGTAACTTAATGGGCAAAATTAAAGAAGGAATAAACAA
>JABUTC010000054.1:0-3802 GCA_021442505.1 Mogibacterium sp.
GATAAAAGGAGAAAAAGTTATGTACAGAAATGGTGTAAGACATTTTATCGACACAACAGATTTCACAAAGGAAGAGCTTCTGGATATCATCTATCTCTCACTCGAGATTAAGAAGTGCATCAAGGCAGGATACAATCCACCACTGCTTAAGGGCAAGACACTCGGAATGATTTTCCAGCAGTCATCAACAAGAACAAGAGTATCCTTCGAGACAGCTATGGAGCAGCTCGGCGGACACGCTCAGTACCTCGGACCTGGAATGATCCAGCTCGGCGGACACGAGACAATCGGAGACACAGGAAAAGTTCTCTCACAGCTCATCGACGTAGTTATGGCACGTGTAATCGAGCATGACACAGTTGTACAGCTTGCTGAGGCTTGCTCAATCCCTGTACTCAACGGAATGTCAGACTACAACCACCCTACACAGGAAATCGGTGACATGTGCACAATCGTTGAGAACCTCCCAAGAGGAAAGAAACTCGAGGACTGCAAGGTTGTTTTCGTAGGAGACGCTACACAGGTTTGCGCTTCACTCGGAATGATCTGCACTAAGCTCGGAATGCACTTCGTTCACTACGGCCCTAAGGGACATCAGCTTCCTGACAGCCCATCAGCAGCTTGCGTAAAGATTCTCGAAGAGAACTGCAAGGTAAGCGGCGGAACATTTGAGTATGGCGATGACCGTTCACTCGTTGAGGGAGCAGACTTCATCTACACAGACGTTTGGTATGGTCTCTATGAGAGCGAGATGCCAAAGGAAGAGAGAGTAAGAGTATTCCACGATTATCAGGTTAACCGTGAACTCATGGCTCTTGGAAACATCGGATGCAAGTTCATGCACTGCCTCCCTGCAACACGTGGCGAGGATGTAACTGATGAAGTTGCTGATTCCGAGTCATCACTCTGCTGGGATGAGGCAGGTAACCGTCTCACAGCTATGAGAGGACTCCTCGTATGGCTTACACAGTACCAGAGACGTCAGGCTCCATCAGAGCTCACAATGGCAGCTGCAAAAGAATCTCTCGAGAAGTTCATGGCAGAGAGATGCATTGACTAATTAATTACGGAGGAAAGACTTATGTCCAAGATTGTAATTGCATTAGGTGGTAATGCTCTTCAGTCGAAGAACAGTGCTCCTACAGCCGATGGTCAGCTTGAAGTTGTGAAGCGTACTTCAGAATGCATCGCAGATATCTGTGAAGCCGGACACGAGATCGCAATCGTTCACGGAAACGGTCCGCAGGTTGGACGTATTGTCCTTGCCAGTGAAACAGCAAGTGAAGTAACACCGGCTATGCCTTTTGACGTATGCGGTGCTATGAGCCAGGGCTATATCGGATATCACGTTCAGCAGGCGCTGAGATATTCACTCAGCAAGCGCGGCATCTGCTACCCGGTTATCACCGTAGCAACTCAGGTTGTTGTCGACAGAAACGACCCGGCGTTCAAAACACCAACCAAGCCTATCGGACCTTTCTACACAGAGGAAGAGGCCAATAAGCTGGTAAAAGAAAAAGGCTTTGTCGTTAAAGAAGACGCAGGACGCGGCTACAGAAGAGTGGTCGCATCCCCGATTCCAAAGGATATCGTAGAGATTCAGGCAATACGTGACCTCTGGGAAAATGCAGTAGTTATCTGCTGCGGAGGCGGCGGCATTCCGGTAGTTGAAAATATGGACGGAACTCTCGACGGAGTTGCGGCAGTTATCGACAAGGATCTCGCTGCGGAACTTCTCGCAGAGCAGGTAGACGCAGACGTGCTTCTCATCNCTTCTCATCCTCACAGAGGTAGAGAAGGTAGCTATCAACTGGGGCAAGGAAAACCAGCAGGACCTCGACCACATGAGCCTTGCAGACGCAGCTCAGTATGTAGAAGAGGGACAGTTTGCTCCGGGAAGCATGCTTCCTAAGGTACAGGCCTGCATGAAGTTTGCCCGCAGATATCCTAACAAGAAGGCTATCATCACAAGCCTCGACAAGGCGACAGAAGCGCTTGCAGGCAACACCGGCACCGTAATCACATTCGCATAATTTTTTAAAAGGTGGCAACACGGAAAAGGGCTTTGTAAAGCCTTACGGAGGACAAAATGAATTTAGGATTCCTCACAGTACTACCAATCATCGTTATGGTGGTTCTCGTAGTAACCACAAAGAAGGTGTTTGAGCCGCTGATAGTCTCCGTGGTTCTCGTCTTTATCTTCAAGGACGGAACGGGATTCCTGACCGGTATTATCGATGCAATCTATGAAGTGTTTGCCGGCGATACCTATCCATGGGTACTGCTGATGCTCACACTTTTCGGAGCGCTTATTCAGCTCCTGCTCGAATCAAATGCCGTGGCCGGATTCAGGGGAATGGCGCTGAAGTTCATCAAATCGGAGAGAAGCAGCCTGATCTTCACATGGGTGCTCGGAGTTATTCTCTGCATTGATGACTATATCAACGACCTCGCAATCGGACCAAGCATCAGATCGATTACGGACAAGTACAAAGTGCCTAGAGAGGCTATAGGATTCATCATCCTGGCGATGGGAATTCCTATCTGTGCTCTTCTGCCAATCTCCGCAATGGCGGTATTCGTATGCGGAGTAATGCAGGAGACAGGCATCTCGGCACCGGACGCAAACATGCTGTCAGAGTACATCAAGCTTATGCCTTTCCTGGTATATCCGATGATGATTGTTCTCATGGCACTCCTGTTTGCAATCGGCATTGTGCCGAAAATCGGACCTATCAAGAAGCTTTACGCACAGAGAGATGAGATTTTCAAAGACGCAGCTCTCACGGAAGCTTCCGATTCGGACGAAGAAGGACAGGGAGAAAGCGAAGGCAACCTCCTCGACTTCATTATCCCTGTACTCGTAGTGGTTGGTGTAATGGTAGTGACAAGAGATCTTGTCGTTTCTGTTACATGCGCACTCGCTGCATGCTTTGTGCTCTACATCCCGAGAAAGAAGATGACAGTTGATGAGTTTTTCAAGAACATCTTCGAGGGCATTCACAGCATGATAGACATTCTGGTAATTCTGCTCTTCGTATTTGTTTTTGTAGAGGGACTTACCCAGATTGGAATCGGCGAGTACGTTATCGGAACGGTTACACCATTCCTCACAGGCGGAGTAATTCCGATGCTGACATTCATCGTTGTCGCACTGCTCGTATTCGGTGGAGTTGACTACTGGGCGGTTATCCTGCTCGTAGCGCCAATCACCGTACCGCTTGCAGCGACTTTCGGAGTAGACCAGTACCTGACAATGGCTGCTGTTGTATCCGGCTCAATCTGCGGAGGCACATCCTGCTTCTTCAGCGAGCAGATGCTCATGTGCAGCCAGGCGGTAGAGAAGGATTCGGTTTCACTGGCTCGAGTGGCCTTCCCGTATTCTCTCATCTGCTTCGTTCTGACAGCGATAGTATACGGAGTTCTGGGCTTTGTACTTTAACTGCTAATAATGTAAAAAACATTGCAAACCCCTTGCTTGCTTCGGCAGGCGAGGGGTTTTGTATTTTTTAAGTACTAAAGTGATACTTTGTTGACTTTTGCTGGTGGGGGGGTAGAATTGCGACAATTGTAAACATTTAAGGCGTAGTATTTTTTATGCAAAAAAAATACTAATCTACATGGAGGGGTAGAATAATGAGCAAGAAAGCATTGGCAATCCTGCTCTCCATCGCATTGGTGCTGACTATGTCACCAATGGCTATTTTTGCCGACGGAGAAACACCTGTACCTAATGACGAGGCACAGGCAACGCAGGAAATTTTAGACGACACCCAGGACGCAGTTCAGGAAGAGGTAACAG
>JABUTC010000054.1:4932-9448 GCA_021442505.1 Mogibacterium sp.
GACTCAAAAATCGGTTCAGTAGACTGCGCCGGTGCAGGTGCTTACTGCGCAGCTGCATTTGTGGCATGTGCGGGCACTTCAGAGGCATTTAATTTTAACAACTGCTCAGTAACGGGCTGCACAATTGGTGATGCAAATGCTAAGTACACAGGAGCATTCACAGGATATGCAGCAGGATACAGCACACAGAATAATGGTCCTGTATTTGAGGAAGTTACTATTACCGGCGGAAGTGTTAGTGGAAACACAATGACTGCAACAGGTTCAATCGGAGCAATCGTTGGACATGCAACAGGAAGCGACTGGACCAAGATTACTGTTGATGGCACTTCATTTACAGGCAACAACATCACCTGCACAGCAACAAGCGGACACAAGGCAGGTTCTCTGGTAGGTACTATCGGAACTGCAGGTGCAGAGGCTTATGGAAAAACAGGCGGTGTTGTAATTAAAGACGCTACAGTTTCCGGCAATACAGTAACTATGGCAGGCGCTTCAGACAATCGTCTGTTCGGAAGATACGGTTCAGATAACGGCGGCATCACAATCAATGGCGGAAGCTATGATGCAGATACTCTTGTACCAAGCGATTTCCCAAGCGGAAGCAAATTCGTAATTACAGGCGGAACATTTAACGGTACAGATCTATTCAACGCAACAGCAATGAACGGTCTCGCAGTTTCGGGAGGAACCTTCGGAACTGACGTGCCTAAGGCAGCGTTAGTCAGCGGCTATGCAAGCGTAGACAATAATGATGGTACTTACACAGTTAAGGAAGTCTTTGAAGCACAGATTGGTGATACAAAATATCACACACTCGCAGAGGCATTCAAGGCAGCAAAGGCAAAAGACACAGTAACTCTTCTTTCAAATGTTACTGTAAGCGCTCCAATCAGTGTAGGCATAGAGGTAACTCTTGACCTTGGAGATTACACAATAAAGGCTGACCCTAACGGTAACTGGAGTGGCAGCAACAGTTTCATGCTGTTCTACTTAACCGGAGGCAGAGCAAACATGACCGTTAACGCGGGTAATGGTGGTATTGATTGTGCAGATGCAGGACTTTATGCATTCCACATGGCAGGACCATCAGGACTGACTAAGTGCAAGCTGACTATTAATGGCGGAAACTACGTAGCAGACACTACGGTTGTTAATCAGCAGAGTAAAGCACAGGCAACCATTAATGGCGGAACATTTGCCGTAAATGGCAGTGCAGATTTCCTTCTTAACCGCGTAGATGCAAATATCAGTACTTGCAAGTTTGTTGTAACCGGAGGAACATTTAAAGGTTTCAATCCTTCTGACAACAAGGCAGATGGAGCAGGCACATGTTACACAGCTGAAGGATATCGCGGATATGACAACGGAGACGGAACATACACCGTAAAAGCAGTTACATATACAGCACAGATTGGCGACAAGAAGTATGAGACACTTTCAGAGGCAGTAGCGGCTGCAAAGAACGGTGAAACTATCGAACTTCTGAACGATGTTACAGATGGCGAAGGCATCATCATCGACAAGTCAATCACAATCGACTTTGGCGGATTCAGCTACACAGTAACTAAGGATCCTGCCGGTTCAACAGGAACAAAGACACAGGCATTCCAGATTCTTAAGGGAAATACTGTAAACCTCAAGAACGGAACTATTGCAGCAAACAACTCTGCAATCAAGATGCTTATCCAGAACTACGCTGACACTACTCTTGAGAACATGGTTCTTGAAGGTGACAATGTCAGCTACGCAATGTCAAACAACTGTGGAGATGTTGCACTTACAGGCGATACAACAGTTAAGGGCACAATGGATGTAAGCTACTGGCCAAGCGCTTATCCTGAAGGAACAAGCGTAACAGTCGACACAACCGGAACAATCGGAACAATCGAGATCGGTTTTTACGGTGACAAAGGTACAATCGACACACCAAGCAAGTCAGTTCTTTCACTCAAGAACGGAAATATTGACGAGATTTCTGTATATGCACCTACATCGGGTTCATACAGCATCGGAAACGTATCTGTTGAAGACCTTATGAGTGCTGCAGACATTTCAAAAGACGATGCAGCAACAGTCAATACAATTCCTGCAGGATATGCATGGATTGACAACAAGCTTTGCGTAGCTGTTACAGTTACTTTCGACGACCAGGGAACAACAAATGCGGTTGCTGTAAAGAAGGGCGGAAAGGTTGCAGAGCCTACAGCACCAAGTGATCCGCACTTTGATGCATGGTACACAAACGGCGACAAGTTCGACTTCAACTCAGCAGTAAATTCAGACATCACTATTTCAGCTGTTTACACACAGTGCAATTCTGATGGTTCGGTTGCTCACAAGGATGCAACTTGCACAGAGACCGGAACAGTTGGTGGAACATACTGCACAGTATGCGAAGCAGGCAAGGACGCTGCAGAGGCAACAATTGCAGCTACAGGCCATGACTGGGGCAGCTGGAACAGAGTAAAGGATCCAACTACAACCGAGACAGGACTCGAGCAGAGAATTTGCCGCAACGACAAGACTCACGTTCAGAGCAATACAATTGCAAAGCTCCCAACACCAAGTCCAACACCAACACCTGGTGGCGGTGGCATCGGTGGTGATGGCGGCGCAATAGCAGGCGGCGATACAACAGCAGCCGGTAATACAACAGACGGAGCAAACGCTGGAAATGACCAGATTACAAAGAACGTTGAGGACAACGAGACTCCTCTCGCTAAAAAGAACGTAGAGAAGTCAAAGGGACTCGGATTCTGGCTCCCACTTGGAATCGCAGCTCTCATCGCACTGACACTTTTCTTCTTCATCATTGCAAAGAGAAGAAGAGACGATGAGGAGGAAGAGGAAGCGTAAGCATAATTGCAGACGCAAGCTCTTATTCCTAGAACAAAACAGCAAAAAGCACCATTTCCCTTCGGGGAGATGGTGCTTTTCTCATCTTTTGCTCCTTTTGGTCCTTCCTGTAAGCTTGTTGGGTTCTTGGTTTCTCTTAAAACGCTCACACAAGACAAAAAAGAGAAATTTTCTCTGAAATTTTTGTATAGGGTTGAAACAGAGAAAAATTCTCTGAAAATTTTTATATATGGCAAAACAGAGAAGAAATTTCCCTAAAAAGGCAGAATTCCGTTAAAACAGAGAATTATTCTCTGAAATAGCGTGCACAGAAAAAAACAGAGAAACTTTTCTCTGAAACCGCTCGTACAAATAAAAACAGAGAAATATTCTCTGAAATTTTTATATACAGTCAAAACAGAGAATTTTTCTCCCAAATCTTTACATATAGCCAAAACAGAGAAAACTTCTCCGAAACATCCAATATATGCAATTCCGGAGAAAAATAGTTTATATATCGCCCCGAGGACTGTACAATTAAGTCAAGGACTAGGAAAGTATGTGAGTATGCTCAGTGAGCATTACTTAGCGATAGTATTAGAACAATCCGAGGAGAATCAGCATGAGCAACACAACAAACGCAAGTAATATTAAGAATGAAGCGAAGATTAAGAACCCTATTATTGTAGCAATCAGGGAGCAGCTGGAGCACAGGGCGCTATGGATGTATCTGCTTTGCGATGAGGCTAAGAAAAAAGGTCTTAATTCGGAGGAGTATGCGCCGGAGGCGATTCACAGATGCGGAATTTATCAGGGCGGAAATCTGAGGCAGAAGGCCGGTGGCGGAGAGTCGCTGAAGGGACTGAAGAAGACGCTTTTTTCGAAGTTCGCGCAGTGGATTTTTGAGATGGATATTAAGCAGTGTGACGACGACCATCTGTACATAGATTTTCACTACTGTCCGCTGGTAAAAGCATGGCAGAAGCAGGGCTGCAGCGACGAGGAAATCAGCGTGCTTTGCGACCATGCTATGTGCGGCGACAGAGGAATTGCTGAGAGCTTCGGAGCAAGGCTTGAGCTGCCGGCAACAATTGCACGTGGAGACGATGTTTGTAAGATTAGATTTGTGCGCTGATTTTTGATATAATAGAAAGGCTGTGAGCGTATGACACAGCTTTAAACTTTGGAGCGCTAAGGAGCGATATATGAATAACTTTATTTATGAGACACCGACCAAGGTGTACTTCGGCAAGGATGAGGAACTGAAAGTAGGAGAAAGAGTTGCGGCTTTTAATCCTAAGAAGGTTCTGGTTCACTACGGCGGTAAGTCGGCAAAGGCAAGCGGACTTCTTGACAGAGTTCTGAAGAGCCTTGATGACGCAGGTGTGAGCTATGTTGAGCTTGGAGGAGTAGTTGCAAATCCTGAGCTCAAGCTCGTAAGAGAGGGTATCGACCTTTGCCTGAAGGAAGGCGTTGATTTCGTACTCGCAGTTGGCGGCGGTTCGGTTCTCGACTCTTCAAAAGCAATTGCAAACGGTGCGGCAAACCCTGATGTCGATGTATGGGACTTTTCGCTGGGCAAGGCAGTTCCGGCAAAAACACTTCCGAAGGGCGTGGTACTTACGCTGTCAGCAGCAGGTTCCGAGATGTCGAGCTCATGCGTAATTTCGGCTTGGGG
>JABUTC010000054.1:9811-14591 GCA_021442505.1 Mogibacterium sp.
ATCCGGAGGTTACCCACGGAGCAGGACTTGCAGCAATCTGGTGCAGCTGGGCAAGATACGTTTACGAGGCAAACATTCCAAGATGGCTGCAGTATGCTCAGAATGTCTGGAACCTGGACATCGATTTCGAGCATCCGGAGCAGACAATAGAAAAAGCTATCAATATGCAGGAAGAGTACTACGCTTCGATGGGCATGCCTACAAATCTGAGGTCGCTCGGAGTTGAGGAGGACAAGCTCGAAAAGCTCGCGCTCGACTGCTCGAGAAACAAGACAAGAACGCTTATCGGATACAGGCCGCTCGCTTACGAGGACGTGCTTGAGATTTTCAGGATGGCGTACTAATAAAAGGGGAATAGAGATTTTTAAAGGAACGAAAGGAGCACATAATGCAGAATTGTGCAATCGTAGGAATTAACTGGGGAGACGAGGGAAAAGGCCGTATGGTCGACCTCCTCACAGCGGAGTATGACATCGTGGTCAGATACCAGGGTGGTGGAAATGCAGGACACACCGTAATCAACGAGTTCGGTAAGTTCGCACTGCATCTGCTGCCATCGGGAATTTTCAGATCCGGCGTTGTGAACATTCTCGGAAACGGAGTTGCAGTAGACCCTGAGAGTCTCTGGGAAGAGATTCAGCAGGTTGAGTCACAGGGCGTTCCGGTAACACCTGAGAAGCTGATGATAAGCGACAGAGCTTCGCTCGTACTTCCGTGGCACAGAGAACTCGATGCTCTCGAAGAGCAGAGACTCTCGGACAAAAAGTACGGATCAACCAAGCAGGGTATCGCACCTTTTTACTCGGACAAGTACCAGAAGAAGACGGTTCTCGCAGGCGAGGTGTTTTATCCTGAGCGTCTGAAATCGCATCTTGCTGACCTGCTCGAGTGGAAAAACCTCACACTCACCGGAGTTTACGGCGCAGAGCCATACACAATGGAAATGATCGATGAGTGGATTGAGAACTACCTCGAGAAGATCAAGCCGTACATCTGCGACTCGGGTGCGTATCTGAGAGAGGCTGACAGGAGTGGAAAGAAGATACTTTTCGAGGCACAGCTCGGTGCACTCAGAGACCTGGATTTCGGTATCCACCCATACACAACTTCGTCGAATACAACAGCAGCTTTTGCAGCAACAGGAAGCGGAGCTGCAGGCACTAAGATTGACAAGGTTGTAGGAGTTGTTAAGGCATACTCGACATGTGTCGGTGAAGGACCTTTCGTTTGCGAGTGGTTCGGCGAGGAGGCTGAGGCTCTGAGAGAGGCCGGCGGCGAGTACGGTGCAAAGACCGGAAGACCTCGTCGTGTAGGACCTATCGACATCGTTGCTACAAAGTACGGAGTTGAACTTCAGGCTGCAACCGATATCGCACTCACAAAACTGGACGTGCTCAGCTACATGGATGAGATTCCTATCTGCACAAAATACATCGTAGATGGCGAGGAGACAGACAGATTCCCGTTCCCTGCAGCACTCGATGATGCAAAGCCTGTAATCCAGGTTATGAAGGGCTGGAAGACTGACATTTCAGGCGTGAGAAAATGGGAGGACCTCCCTTTCGAGGCTCGCCAGTACGTTGAATATTTAGAGGAAAAAATAGGCTGTCACATCACTTACGTTTCGGTAGGTGCGGAGCGTGACGCATATATTAAGAGATAAACCGTGGAGGAAAAGATGAAGAACAAATACGAGTCCCCACTGTCATCGAGATACGCTTCCGAGTACATGCTGGAGCTCTTCGGTGCACAGAAGAGAATTGAAACATGGAGAAGACTCTGGATTGCTCTTGCAAGAGCGGAGAGCAAGCTCGGACTTCCTGTAACTGAGGAGCAGGTTGCCGAGATGGAAGCTCACATCAGCGACATCGACTTCGAAGTGGCAGCAGCAAGGGAAAAAGAAGTGCGCCACGATGTTATGGCTCACGTTTACACATACGGACAGGTTGCACCGTCAGCGGCAGGAATCATCCACCTCGGAGCAACAAGCTGCTATGTTACAGATAACGGCGATATGATTATCTACAGAGATGCTCTCGAGTACATCAGAGGCGAGCTGAAGGCTGTTATTAAGAACCTCGCGGATTTTGCCGAGGAGTACAAAGCTCTGCCAACACTCGGATACACACACTACCAGCCTGCACAGCTTGTAACAGTTGGTAAAAGAGCATCGCTCTGGATGCAGGATTTCGCGGCTGACCTCGAGGAAGTAGAGTTTGTGCTCAAGTCGTTTAAGCTTCTCGGCTGCAGAGGAACAACCGGAACCGAGGCGAGCTTCAAGGAACTTTTCGAAGGAGACAGAGAAAAGATTCTGAAGCTCAACCAGATGATCTGCGACGAGTTCGGCTTCGAGTCATACTTCGACGTTGCGGGTCAGACTTACCCGAGAAAATTTGACAGCCGCATTCTGAACTGCCTCTCGTCAATCGCACAGAGTGCATACAGAATGGCTAACGATATCAGACTTCTCCAGCATGACAGACAGCTCGAGGAACCGTTCGAAAAGAATCAGATCGGTTCATCCGCAATGGCATACAAGAGAAATCCGATGAGATCGGAGAGAATCTGCTCGCTTTCGAGATATCTTATGAACGATGCCGCAAACGCTCATCAGACAGCTGCAGTTCAGTGGCTTGAGAGAACACTCGACGACTCGGCAAACAGAAGAATCTCGATGCCGGAGGGCTTCCTCTGTGCAGATGCCATCCTGAGACTTTGCAAAAATGTAACTTCGGGAATGGTTGTAAACGAGGCTATCGTAGAGTCGACAGTTCGCGAGTACCTGCCGTTCATCGCTACCGAGAACATCCTCATGGAAGGGGTAAAAAGAGGTGGCGACCGTCAGGAGCTCCACGAGGTTATCAGAACCTGCTCGATGGAGGCGACAGCAAACATGAAGGCAGGCGGCAAGTGCAACCTTATGGAGATTCTTGCAGAGCGTCCTGAGTTCGGAATGACTCTCGAGGAGCTTGAGTCGGTTCTTGACCCAAGCCTCTACACAGGAAACTGTGCAGAGCAGGTTGCAGAGTATGTTGCTAAGATCAGACCTCTGGTGGCGGATGCTCCGGAGGAAGAGGCAGAGATCAACGTATAGAATATGAGACATAAGAAAGAGTGCCCTGTTAAAAGGACACTCTTTTCTTACGCCTCAATTCTGTGGACAAACATAATGCAAGTTCCTTTGTCATGATACAGCGCTGCCTACACCTCGAACTCGAACATCAGGATTGACAGTGTTGTCAGTCCTGCGGTTTCGGTTCGCAGGATACGCTTGCCGAGAGTTATAGGCTTTGCACCTGCTTCGATTGNGCGATTGCGAGTTCGACTTCCTCATTTGAGAAGCCACCCTCAGGACCGATGAAAATTCCTATGCTCTTTGTCTGTTCATTCTTCAGAGACTCGATGACAGCCTTGGTCTCAGCCATATTCTCCGCCTTCTCGTAAGGAATGAGAATCGCATCGAGCTCTTTCGCATAAGCAAGAGCCTGTTTGAAGGACATCACATCACTGATTTTCGGGATAATCGCACGGCCTGACTGCTTCGCGCCGCTTTCCGAAATCTGCTGCCAGCGGGAAATCTTTTTGCCGGCCTTCTTGTCGTCGAGCTTGACGATGGAGCGTGAGGTCGAAACAGGGATGATTTCGTAGGCACCGAGTTCAACAGCCTTCTGTATGATGAGTTCCATCTTGTCGCTTTTAGGAAGACCCTGAAAAAGATATAGCCTTACCGGAAGCTCGGTGTACGACTGCCATGAGTCGATTATGCGAAGTCCGACTGCGTCGTTGTCTATGGATTCGATGCTGCAGTGGTAGTCCGTGCCTTCGCCGTCGCTGACCGAAAGCTCCTCGCCGATTTTCATCCTGAGCACGTTTTTGATATGGTTGACGTCTCCGTCATATATGAATATTCTGTCCTGCCGAATCTGGTCGGGAGACACAAAGAATCTTGCCATTTTTATGCCTTTCTGTTGTACAATATGTTGTGACTATTTTACAACATAAAGGAGGGTATATGGCAAAGATTTTCACATCAGTAGAGCAGCTCATCGGGCATACACCTCTCGTGGAGTTTAGAAATATAGAGAAGGAAGAGGGTCTCAAGGCGAAGCTGGTTGCAAAGCTTGAGTCGTTTAACCCTGCGGGAAGCGCAAAGGACAGACCTGCGCTCAATATGATTAACAAGGCAGAGGCTTCGGGACAGCTTAAGCCGGGGGCAACAATTATCGAGGCAACTTCGGGCAACACGGGAATCGGACTTGCGGCTGTAGGTGCAGCCCGCGGATATCGTGTAATCATCGTTATGCCTGACACAATGTCAATCGAGAGACAGCAGCTTATGGCGGCCTACGGCGCAGAAATCGTTCTGACTGACGGCAAGCTCGGAATGGCAGGCTCGATTGCAAAGGCAGAGGAGCTTCAGAAAGAAAATCCTGGAAGCATCATCGCAGGACAGTTCGTCAACCCTGCAAACCCGGAGGCGCACTACCTCACAACAGGTCCCGAGATTTGGGAAGATACAGACGGCAAAGTGGATATCTTCGTGGCAGGCGTGGGCACGGGCGGCACCATTACCGGCGTAGGCGAGTACCTGAAAGCCCAAAATCCGAATGTCAGAATCGTTGCTGTGGAGCCTGCATCTTCCGCTGTGCTCTCTACGGGTATTGCGGGGGCCCACAAAATACAGGGCATCGGTGCAGGCTTTGTGCCGGATGTTCTGAATACTTCGATTTATGACGAGATTATCACGGTTTCCAATGAGGATGCGTTTTCTGTCGGGAAT
>JABUTC010000055.1 GCA_021442505.1 Mogibacterium sp.
ATCTTAAAAATATCTGATGGAATACCCATCTCCACTAATTATATTGATGATTCAGGACTTGATTAAATAGATATATGCAATAAAAACATGCACATATAAAGCCTGTATCTATACGGTAACACCTGACTGAAAATATGTGATTTTTTTCTAAAACATTCACAAAAATATCTTTTTAAGCAATTGTAAAATTGATATCATTCAAATGTAGGAATATGTAAAAATTAAGTAAACTTTTGCACATTATTCAGGAGATTTAACATTGAATATCACTAACATAGTGGCGCTGCTTGGCGGTGTAGCTCTCTTCCTTTTCGGAATGGGAATTATGGGGGATTCGCTCAAAAAGGTAGCCGGCAACAGTCTTGAAGTTATTCTGTACAGACTGTCGAGCACACCTATCAAAGGAATATTGCTTGGAACCGGCGTAACCGCTGTTATTCAATCGTCTTCGGCGACCTCGGTAATGGTTGTCGGCTTTGTTAACTCCGGCATGATGAAGGTTGACCAGGCTATTGGAATTATCATGGGAGCTATTCTGGGAACGAGTGTTACAGGATGGATTCTCTGTCTTAACAGCCTCGGTGGAAGCGGTGCAAGTATAGCACAATACCTCAGCACAGCCATGCTTACCGGAGTCGTAGCACTTATCGGAATAGTAATGAAGATGGTTGGCAAGAAGAGTCGTACGAAAAACATTGGAGAGATTATGCTCGGATTCGCCGTTCTTATGTACGGAATGTCGGCAATGTCATCGGCTGTATCTCCATTAAGAGAAAGCGAGACTTTCATCAACCTTCTTACGACATTTTCAAATCCGATTATCGGTATACTTGTGGGTCTCGTGTTCACAAGTATTCTGCAAAGTGCCAGTGCTGCCGTAGGTATCCTGCAGGCTCTCGCAGTCACAGGAGCGATTACTTTCGACGTGGCTTTTCCTATCATAATGGGTATAGGAATCGGAGCTTCGGTACCGGTACTTCTCAGTGCCCTTGGTGCGAGTGTTAACGGTAAAAGAACAGCGTTCATATACCTGATTATCGATGTGCTCGGAGCTGTAATCTGCGGATGTGTATTCTATCTTGTAAATGCCTTTGTACACTTCGGATTTATGGGTACGGTAATGACGATGGTTTCAATCGCTTTCGTCAACACAGCATACAGATTCGTTACTATTGTAGTTCTCACTCCATTTATCAAAGTGCTTGAGAAGATGATTTGCAAGATTATTCCTGACGATCCTGCAGCTCTTGAAGAGCAGGCTGATATGGACAGACTTGAGAGCAGATTCCTCGACTACCCGGCTATCGCTATAGAGCAGGTCAGACTGGTTATGAACTCTATGGCTGAGAAAGCAAGAGAATCAATAAACATTGCACTGTCAGCAAGAGGCGAGTTTACTGAGAAGAGATTCAAGAGAGTTGTTGATCTTGAAGGTCTAATCGACAGATATGAGGATAAGCTTGGAACATATATTGTCAAGATTACCGCGAATGAGCTTAACTCAGAGCAGACGAGAATGATCACAGAGTTCCTGCATGCTCTGACAGACCTTGAGAGAATCTCTGACCACGCAAGAAATATTGTCGAAGCTTCATCAGAAGTTACTGAAAAGAAAATTGTTTTCTCTGAAGCCGGCAAGAAGGAGATAGTAGTTCTCGAGGCGGCACTCGCAGAAATTGTTGATATGACTATCACGGCTTTTGTCGAGAATGACAAGGAAATTGCATCCCGAGTAGAGCCTATAGAGGAAGTAATCGACGGACTCTGCGATGCAATCAAGTTCCATCACATCGGAAGAGTTAAGAGAAATGAGTGCTCTCTTACAAACGGATTTATCTTTAACGATCTGCTGACAAGTTATGAGAGAATTGCTGACCACTGCTCCAATATTGCGGTAGCAATTATCGAAACTCAGTACGATTCATTCAATGCGCACGAGTACCTCAATGAGGTAAAAGAACAGAAGAACGACGAGTTCAAGAAGTGGTTCGATTTCTACGAAGAGAAGTACAGCATTGAAGACTAGTGCATAGTATATAAAAATCNCAAACCTCAATCAGAGAAAGGAGAAATGACTCATGAAACTTCAGAAATGGGCAATTGGTCTTCTGACTGTTTCCATGCTGGCAGCCGGCTGCCGCAGCGCTTCGAAAAGCAATATGTTCGCGGCATTCGACAGGTTCAGCGAGCGAAGGCGTGTGTCCTCGCTCATCGGTATTCTCACCGCACAGTCTTTATGTGCCTCGATAAATTCCCTCGGCAGGCCTGCGGTCTCTCTGCCGAACAGTAGCATGTCTTCGTCGCGGTACTTCACGTCAGTATACTTTTGTCCGCCCTTTGTCGTCGCGAGGAACATGCGGCGGTCGCCGTATTTTTGCATAAAGTCGTCAAGACTCTCGTGCACCTCGAGTTTAACGTACGGCCAGTAGTCGAGCCCCGCACGGCGAAGGCTCTTCTCGTCGAGGCTGAAGCCGAGAGGTTTTACCAGGTGAAGGACGCTGTTTGTCGCTGCGACCGATCTTGCTATGTTGCCGGTATTTGGCGGGATTTCCGGTTCAACCAGAACTATGTGTATTGCCATCTGTATCTCCTATGCCTTATATGCCTTAATTGCGTTGTCGGAAAGATTATATACCATCTCCGCAATAGAACGGGCGTCAGGGCGAAAATCATTTGCTATCCAGCTCTGTAAAACGGCAAGGCTGCCATTTACAAGAAACTGATAAACATACTGCCTCTTTTCGTCTTCCATATCGAAAATAATCGCATCGGAGTAGTGGGAGAGACACTCCGAGATGAAACGCTTGCGGAAAACATCCTGACCGTTCTGGCAGAGCAGGGCGGAAAAAACATTTTCGTTTTCCTTTATGTATTCGAGAAATGTCGCAATTGTATCAATTGAATCCAAATCAGGAGTTACCTTCTCGAGGCGCTCGACACTGTCAGATATTACCTGAGATTCCATTTCCTTTAGAACGTCAAGCGGGCAGCTGTAGTGCAGGTAAAAAGTCGAACGATTAAGATCGGCTTTCTCACACAGCTCCTTGATTGTAATCTGGTCAATGCTCTTGTGTTCCAGGATAGCGAGCAGCGCATCACGGAGCAGTTTTTTTGTCATTTTAACCCGACGATTTTCGTATTCCGTACTCATAAATCGACACATCCTTTCTCTTGTGTTGTTTTCATAGCACCCAATAAATAGACTGTCGGTTGTGAAATCAACACTATGTTGATATTGTATCCGTAAGAGAACTTAGTGTCAATTAAGACACTGGCGATATATGAAAGGAGACGGTGAAAATGAAAGTATTTATGATAGGTGGAACCGGTCTGCTCGGTTCCGAGGCTGCAAGACAGCTTATCGCAAGGGGCCATGAGGTTACCTCCGTTGCGCTTCCTCCACTTCCGGACGGTGCAAATCTGCCACCTGAGATGAAGATAGAGTTCGGCAACTACCTTGAGATGAGCGATGATGAAATCAGGGCATTTATGGACGGTTGTGAGGGCTTCGTTTTCGCAGCAGGAGTAGACGAGAGAGTTGAGGGACCTCCTCCAATTTATGATCTCTATAAGAAGTACAATATCGATCCGATGAACAGACTTCTCAAGATTGCAAAGGAAGTAGGCGTTAAGCATGTCGCAATCTGTGGATCGTACTTCTCGTATTTTGCAAAGGCTAAGCCTGAACTTAAACTGACAAAGTATCATCCGTACATTCGTTCGCGTATCGACCAGGAGAATGCTGCAATGTCATTTGCTGATGATAATTTCGATGTGGCCGTTCTGGAACTCCCATACATCTTTGGAACTCAGCCGGGAAGAAAGCCGGTTTGGGTATTTATGGCAGAGATGATTATCAACGCTAAGGGAAAGAACATCCTCTATCCTAAGGGCGGAACAGCAATGGTTACAGTTCGCCAGGTAGGAGAGGCTCTCGCCGGTGCTATTGAGAGAAACAAGGGTGGAAACTGCTATCCAATCGGATACTACAATATGACATGGAAGGAATTTGTTCCTAAGTGCGCGGCAGCGATCGGATATCCGAAGGCTAAAGTTATCACAATCCCTGACTTCATGTATCAGATTGGCGGAGCAGGAATTATGAGAGATTACAAGAAGAAGGGCATCCAGGGCGGTCTTCACATGGTAAAATTCGCTGCGCTTCAATGCAATAATCTCTTCATCGACAAGTATCAGGGAGCGGCTTTCCTCGGCGTTACACCGGACGATATCGACGCTGCAATTGCTGATTCAATGAAACTCAGTGCAGGCGTTGTAAAGGGAACATCCAAGGTTATCAGCATGAAGGGAGAATAGTCATGGCAAAGCCTGTTGTATTGCTTACCGGCGCAAGCGGCACCATGGGAATGGAGTCGTTTAAGCTGATGAAAAATGACACCCCACGCTATACCCTCCGCATACTTGTACGCGGCTCGGAGAAAAACCATAAACTTTTTGACGAGTACGAAGGAAAGCAGGGCATAGAGATTATATGGGGTGATTTAAACAATCGTGATGAGGTCGACAGGGCGGTAAAAGGAGCTTCGCTCGTGCTTCATGTGGCGGCTTTCGTTTCGCCGGCAGCCGACTATAACCCTAAAAAGGCTATGGAGGTAAACTACGGAGGTACGAGAAATCTCATCGAGGCGATCAAGGACCTCGGTCAGGAAGAGACAACAAAATTTGTATATATCGGAACAGTTGCCGAGACCGGAGACAGAATGCCTCCAATCCACTGGGGCAGAGTCGGCGACCCAATCAAGCCTTCGATGTTTGACTACTATGCAGTATCAAAGGTTGCGGCCGAGAGATATGTAATCGAGTCGGGACTTAAGTACTGGGCAAGCCTCAGACAGACCGGCATTATCGGACCTGCTATGAGCGAGATCAGGGACGCTATTATGTTCCATAACTGCCTCAACAATGTGCTTGAGTATTGCTCGGATAGAGACTCGGGAAAGTGCATGCAGAACCTTGCAAGATATGATTCCAACGGAACACTAAGTGAGGATTTCTGGGGACACATCTATAATATCGGTGGTGGTCCTGCTGCGAGAACCGATACTTACTCAATGTATGAGGAACTGTATGGAGCTTTGGGAATTACTGAACTTCAGTACCTGCTTAAACCGCGTGAAATAGCAACTTTGAATTTCCACGGTCACTACTACGAGGATTCAGATAAGCTAAATGATTATCTTCACTTCAGAAGCGATGGAATGGAGTACTATTACAATTCATATCTTAAGACGCTGGGACCGGTTGCTCCTATTTCAAAGGCAGTATGCAAACTTCCGGGCGGCCAGGCGCTTATGAGCAAGGCTATTGGAATGGCATTCGAGCCGCTGAAGAAGTCTGAGCACGGAACCGTGCGGTTCATTAAGGAGGATATGGCACCTCAGATTGAGGCTTACTGGGGAGGCAAAGAGCGCTGGGACGAGCAGCCTTATGATGTAAGGGATTTTAAGCGCTTTAAGGATTGGGATACAGTAATCCACCTTGACCACGGATACGATGAGTCAAAACCGGAAAGCGAACTTAATCTCGAAGATATGAAGGGTGCGGCTGTTTTCCGCGGTGGCGAATGTCTGTCCAAGAAGATGAAGAAGGGTGACTGGTCTACAAAACTTAAGTTCAAGTGCCAGTTTGGACATGAGTTTATGGCAAGCCCGAGACTTGTTCTCGAGGGTGGCCACTGGTGCGACGAGTGCGAGCGCAAGTCATGGAACTACGGCCAGCGTGCAAAGGGTGATCCGTTCTTCAATCAGGTATGGGCACCGCTGCATGGAGAAGATGAACTTCGCGAATATCCTAAAGAAGTTACAGAACTCGAAGTATAGAAAAAAGAGGGCTTCCAAGAAGCCCTCTTTTAGATTGAACCAATACAGGATTAAGCATTTGACATAACCGCTTGTTCGATAGAAGTTTCGACGAACTTGTTAAGTGACATTTGACGGGAGATTGCAGCTATTACAGCCTGCTTGTGAAGTTCAGGAGATATGCGAACATTGAAACTGCCTTTATATGCAACTTCCGGAGCTAATCCTTCAGCTTCACACATAGTAAGATAATCATCAACGGCAGTATGGAAATCACTCACTAAATCACGAGCATTTTCACCTTCGTAGGAGATGAGTGACCTTATGCCGATAACCTTGCCGTAGAAGATAGCATCTTCTTCAGAGAACTCAATGCTTCCTACATAACCCTTATATTCCATTGTGTTGTTCATATAAGTCCCTCCTGCTCAAGAATTTCTATCAATTGCTTAATTTGATACTCCAATAGTTCATTCCTAGGATGCGGTTTATGTAACATGATAGACGGATGCACATCAGAAATAAAGACAACTCTTGACCCGCTGGTCTTTCCCTTATTTGAACGATGGTAGTTAAAATATCTCAATAAAGTTTCAGCATCGTCAAAAGTAAACGTCTTAGGCTTTGATTTAAGCCTTTGAACTAATTTTTCTTTCTGACTCATGTTTTACCTCCAACTTAATTAGACTACAACCGCCATATCTCTGCAACTATATATAGT
>JABUTC010000056.1:0-5498 GCA_021442505.1 Mogibacterium sp.
ATAACCTTTTCGCAGTTCAGATAATCCTTGAGATACTGCTCAATTTCGTCCTTGCTGAGCTCAGGGTTACGGCTTTCGTGAAGAAGGCACATCTCTGTTGTGATGCATGTTCCCTCTCCGTCAACGTGGATTGAACCACCCTCGAGAACGATTCCAGGCTGATATGAATCAGCGTTTGCGATTTCGCACATCTTGCGGGCAATCTTAGCGTCCTGATCCCATGGGAAGTAGAGTCCGTCAACAAGTCCGCCGTATGCGTTGAAATCCCAGTCTACTGCACGGAGACCGCCTTTATCATTTACAAGGAATGTAGCTCCTGTGTCACGAATCCAGGCGTCGTTGTTTGTCATCTCGATAATGCTTACGTTGTCTGTTCCGCCAAGACGAGCGATTGCGTTCTCGTACTGCTCAGGTGGTACACACATTTTTACCGGCTCAAACTTAGCGATTGCTCTTGCAACTTCGCAATAAGCTTCCTGTGCCGGCTTAGCACCGAGTCTCCAGTTACCGTTCCACCATGGCCAGAGCATCCAGACGCACTCCTGCTCTTCGAATTCTGCCGGCATTCTGTAGCCGTCCTGCTTAGGCGTTGAGCCTTCAATTCTTTTTGCCATAATTCATTCCTCCTTATTTAATATGTAGTTATTTGTTTTCGATATCGTTTTTTGCCTTGTTGTGAAGAACGATTCTGATAATCTCACCAATGATGATGAAGATGATTGCTCCTATAGTAATAGGAAGTGTTGCAGCAAGTGTCTCACTGTCGAACGAAAGTGGAATTGCTGTGAAAATAAGTGCAACAACGATCAGGATTACAGGTACGATTGCAAGAATCTTGATTACGATGTCGTTACCAGGAACCTTGTAAGGTCTCTCTGTATCCGGATCCATTTTTCTCAGCTTCAGGAATGCCGGGAAAATTGGAATGTATGCCATCAGGAACATTACCAGGTTCAGTGCGAAGAAGCTCCAGAAGAGGTCCTCGTTTGGAATGAATGGTGCGATGAGTACGATGATTGATGCAACGATTCCGTTCATGAGAGCGCCGCCTGTTGCAACTCCGTTCTTCTCGCTTCTCTTTCCGAATACTGCAGGCATGTCGCCGTTGTCTGCTGCATATGCTGCTACCTCATTTACACCTGTTGACCATGAAGCCATGTTTCCAAAGAGTGTGAGCAGGAAGAGCAGTGCGCATACCGAGATGAAGATTCCGCTTGTCTTGCCGGTGAGTACCATAAGAGCATCGATGAGTCCTGCAGCTGTGCTTACTTCCTCTGTAGGAATAGCAACTCCGATACCGAATGCTGAGAACATGTAGATACCTGCGATTACGAGTCCACCGATTATGATAGCCTGTGGAATCTGCTTTTTAGGATTCTCCATCGAGTCTGACATTGTGCAGATTACCTCGAAACCAAGCATGTTGAAGATGATTACCGAGATAAACGACAGGCTGTCGAGATCGAATGAAGGAAGCAGGTTTGTTGCTGTGATAGGGTTTGCAACTCCGTGCTTGATAGCTCCGTAGATTCCAAGTCCTCCTACGAGAACTGCGAGCAGAACCTTGATTGCTGCAGCGCCGTTAAGAATCCAAACCGAATCTGCTGTTGGTGTGAATGCAATCAGAGTTACAATCCAGATGAATGCAAGCTCGATGATTACTGCTACTACTGTGTTGCATGTAAATCCGAATGCTACCTCAAGCATTGTCGGACAGATGATTGCGAGCGATGCCATCCACAGTGGGAAGTTGATCCAGTAGTACCATGAAGCTCTTGCTCCCATGTTGTGTCCGTATGCCTTGGTTACCCAGTCATAAAGTCCGCCACCACCGTCATATGTGGTTCCGAGCTCTGATGAAATCATTCCATAAGGTAAGAGGAAGAAAATCATCATGAATAACCACCAGAAATACTGTGAGTTACCGATAGCAGCTACAGGTGCAGCCGCCTCTGCTACGAATACGACGCAGATGACAGTCAGTACCGCGTCTATCATCCTAAACTTCTTTTTTTCGCCCATTTCGTGAAGCTCCTTTCCTTTTTATAATGATTGTTTAGTTATTCGCTTTGGTGTGCCGGCAAAGTACCGGATGCCGCACACCTTCTGTTAAGCAAATAGTAGCCCTGCAGTAAAAAGTTTAGAATAATCCTGCGGTTGAATTTGAGGCAGTTTAGTTGTATTATTACCTAAACTTTACTAAACCTTCGAAAAGTTTAGTTTCTAAACTTTTTGCCGGAAACATTGAAAATTAGCGGAAAGGAGGGATTTGTATGACATTAGGTGTGCTTTTTTACGATATAGTGCTCATGAGTTTATATGTCGTAACGATTACTGTCGCTTTCTTTACTTATAAAATAAAGAAAACCGACACAGCTCTTGTTGTTGCCCTTCTTTTTGTTGTCTTTTTCATAGACCATATCATCATTTCCATGACGGAGATTATCCCGTCGTTTGGAGCAGCATATGAAAAGATTTTAAATTTAAATAGTTGTCAACACAAAGATGGTTATGATGTCATCGAATATGAACCAGACGACAAATACAAAGTATGTATCAGTTCAGAATGAATTAAAATTGGCAACTTTGGTGCTACTTATGCATTTTATGATTCTGGTGTAAGTGNGAAGCAGAAAGAGAGCAAAGGAAGGAGCAGGGAAAAGATAAACTCTTCCGCTACAAGAAGCTCAGCATCGTTGCGGGTCTGTGCTTCGTGACTATGATGCTAATTCCTCTGATGGAGAACAGCTCGCTGAAGTCATACCTTTACTTCCTTCCATCACAGGTTTTCTTCTTTGTGTATGGCCTTACGGGAAGAATGGCAGTTCAGCTTCGCGAGGAAAACGCTCACGGCAAGGTCCATGAAGCGATACGCAAATACAAATCTTTTATTTTCACAGTGATGATTGTGTTCTCGATGGTAATTGCTCTTGAGGACCTCGTTGTTATCTTCAACGTTGACAGCTATATCGGAAACATCAGCATATTCAACAGAAGCGTTTCCGAGGATATAATGCGAATCATTATTGCGATTGCTTCGATTCGTGCCTTCTCGGGTATACTCGGTGGGAAGTTCGGTTCAGAAGCAGGCGCGAAGAAAGGAAAACCTGTCGATCCTGTCGAAGCCTTCGCGAAGGAGCATCAGTTTACGGAGAGAGAAAAAGAGATTTTCGCAAGAATTCTTAAGAACAAGAGCAACCAGGAAATCAGTGAGGAACTTTTCCTTTCGCTTGGAACAGTTAAGACGCACACGCACAACATCTTCAATAAGCTGGATGTCACAAAGAGGCGTGAGGCAGCAGAGATTTTCGACGAGTTCAGAGAAGAGCTTGAGGCGGAGGTAGAAACAGAATGAGAAAAACAAGAATTCTTTCTCTTTTGGTTTTGTTACTCGCAGTTATATGCATGTGCTGCGCATGTGGCAAAAGCAACGGCAAGGTGTATAGCGACAGCGCCGTAAAACGCTATGCGAAAGAACAATGCCCTAACGAGAACTTTAAACAGATAAGCAAGGAGAAAATCTCCGACAACCCGACGCATTATCAACATAAATTCAAGACCGATCGAGGTCTTGTTTTCACCGTCGATAATTATTTGGGTGAATTCGACGGTTTTTTCTTCAAAAGATGGAGAAAAGAGCTTAATTGCGACTACAGTAAAAAAATAATGGATTTGTATCATGACGACGCACGGGCTGTTATGTCGCAGTATGAAAAAATTGAGTCTAAGAATTCCTGGGCATACATTGATGAGTATGCTGATATCGAGCCGCTTGTAAATCAGATTATGAAGGCGGAGAAGGTGTTTGAGCCTGAGCTTAAGTACAATGATAAGGAGTTTCTGGCGAGCCTGAATTGCGTGTATCTGCACATTGTACACTTCCCGTCAGAAGAGGCGCGCTTACAGCATAAAAACTGGACCAATATTACGACTATTTACATAAACGGAGGCCACAGCCGCGAAGAGATACTTACGAAGATCAGGGACCGGTATCTGAAACTGGTTAAAAATGGCGAGATAAAGGACGACACTGTTTCCAGTGAACTGCTCGACACAGTGCAATGAGTCAGTACATTGAAAAAGGCCGCCGGTTATCCGGCGACCTCTTTTGTTGTGATTATTTTTCTCTTAGTGGCTTGCGCTTTTAGTTGCCACCACCTGATGAAGCAACCACAGTTGCTCCGATAACTGCGAAGAGAATAGCCTGCTGAACAACAAGCATAGCCATAGTGCTGGCAATAGCGCCCAGGTCATTATTGCTATCCTCTGTTGAGTAGAATCCTCCAAGAAGCATTGCTGAATGCATCAGTCTTTCTCTCTTGTCATAGCCTAAGAAGCCGTAATCTTTCTGATTTGAAAGGAACTCATCGATTTCGAGCATCTCCTCAACTATTGTCTCAAGCTCTACAGGGAGCATTACAAGAGCTGCTAGAACACAGATTTCGAAATCCTTTCCGTACTTTCTTCCCTCTTCCTTCAGCATCTCACGTACCTTTACCAGTCTGTCACATCTCTCCTTGTTGTCACCTTCTGTCAGTGCAAACAGCAGAGAAACAGTCTGAATGCCATCGCTGCTGAATTCGTAATTCTTCAGCTCGCTGAATGTCTTTTCAACGTTGCTGATGATTTCCTCATCGCTCTTGTCTGAGAACGCCAGGAGTATAGCAAAAATTGCATCCTCCGATCCTGTTATGAACGGATGCTCCTTCTTCATCATCTTGTAAAGAGTCTTTCCTCTCTTTACATACTCATCTGCCTCATCCTCGGATACCATTCCGGCAAGAATCATTGCAGCTAATGTCATAAATTCAGAAGGCTTAAATTCTTCCTTCAGTTTCTTGTAAATAACATTAGCGCGCTCCATTCTTGCCTCAGGATCTTCGTCCAGTGCCAGCATGCTCATTGCAGGAAGCATTACGTTTCCGCGGAAATTGGAAAGTGCACCAGTCTTTTCTTTTAAAAGCTTCTTGCACTCCTTCATCTTCTCCACGTCTGCCTCAAGGTTCTTAGCGGTGAACATATTTGCCACAACTGTATAGATGCTTACATACTCCCAGCTGGACTCCTTCATCTTTTCCTTGTTCGCAATGAACAGCTCGCAATACTTCTGTAACTCACTTTTCATCTTTGTCTCCTTCCTTTTTGTTGTTGTCTACATATTCTAATGAGAAAACCTCGCAGATTTCCTCACGCTTTTTCTTTCTAAGTACGAACATTCCGCACAGGAATGCAACGATTCCCATCATAGCCGCTTTTAAAATATCCATAACCGGATTTGCACCATCCGACAAACGTCCGATTGTTTCGGCAGCTCCGTTGTTCACTCCTGCTATAAAGAATGAACTGAAGTCTACAAATGTATGACATATTACTCCGGGTATGATGGTTCCCGTTCTGAACAGCGCCGCACTGTACAGGAATCCTATTCCAAACGTTGAGAATACCTGTCCTATTGTGGCATATATTCCTGCCCCTGAGAGTATATTTGTTAAATGGCA
>JABUTC010000056.1:5556-10028 GCA_021442505.1 Mogibacterium sp.
CTGACACGCATCATGTTTTCAGAAAACAGACCGCGCAGCACGATTTCCTCGCACACACCGGCACTGAGCGCCGAGACGAAGCATTTTAGCAGATACTCGCCTGTCACACCGTTGCCACCGCTAACAATAAACATTGCCAGAGCAGTCAGAAAAACAAGCGTTGCCATTACGAGCAATGGTGCAAGACACGCCAGACCTTTCATTATCGACTTCGCCGATGTTCTGTTCGGAAGCTCGTCTTTAAAGTATCTTGTATAGCAAACATATATCACAATTATGAATGCTATGAAGATGAGTTCATCATAAATGATTGGTATATTCCATGACTCCGGAAATTCCGGAGCATATCTGAGAAGCAGCAGGAAAAGTATCGTAATTACTATACCTGAGACGATAGGCTTATTCATGAACCTGCGAATAATGCCGGGTTGCTTCTGTTCCATTGTGCCAGTCCCTCCTGATTATAAAATCACCCTCTTTATTATACTACTTTTCTGGCATATGTATAACCGTCATCACGGATAGATTGTTGCATTTTCTTATGCACCACTCTATTATGGTTATATAAACATTGAAGTTTAACTCGAGTTTGTGTAAAGGAGGGTTACTATGCCTAAGTCAGGTGGTGGCGGAAGCCATAGTGGTGGCAGTCACAGCAGTAGCGGAAGCAGTTACAGCAGCAGTAGCAACGGTTACAGCGATAACGATAACGACAGCTACAGTGATTCCCACAGTTCGGATAACTACAGACCTTCTTACAGTAAGGATTATTTTCTGGGCGCTACGCGCTATGTTTACTATGATAACAGAGGCAAATCTCACGACTATTACGGCACCAAAGCGGTGAGCCAGCCTAGCAGGTCAAGTCTGATTAAGCCGATTATTATTGCACTGGCAATCGGTCTGCTTGGACTATGTTTCCTGGTTTTTTCAAAGCAGGTTCCGGAAAAAGTCACAGCCACACCGGCACCGGCTGCAGTAGTTGATGAAACAGGTATTTTCACCGACTCTGAAACGGCCAGAAAGACTCTGCAGAAGTTCACAGACGAAACCGGCATCACCACATATATTGTGGCTGTACGCAACGAGCAGTGGGAGCCATACTACAAGAATATGGAAGTGTATGCATATCAGTACTATGTGAATCTTTTCAAGGACGAAAAGGGCCTGCTGATCCTGTACTCAGAGCCGACAATAAAGGATCCGAATTTCAATGACTGGTATTTTGAAATAATGTACGGCAATGACACGGTTAATCTCCTGACTGATTCAAAGATTGAGGCTCTGCGAGAAGGCATACAGAAGGAACTTGTAAAATGGGATAATCAGCCGGAGATCGCCATCAGTACAGCGGTGTCGAACATCGGCGTAGGCATGATGGATACCAAGACGCTCATTCCAAGCATAGTCTGGGGTATTATCAATCTTCTCATAGCAGCATTAATCATCTTCGTAACTGTGAGAAACTATAGAAAGCAGGAGCTCGAGGCCTCTGCAGTTCCGGTTAAAAAAGACGCAAGGGAAAGAGTCTGCGAGTACTGCGGCACTCACTACATCGTTGGAAGTACGGTGAACTGCCGTGCATGCGGAGCACCTTTGCAGCTGACTAAGGAAGGTCCTGCGGAGGAAGACGATGCTGATAGCACCAAACAGGATTAATTAAACAAAACAAAAAGGGCTGGAATTCCAGTCCTTTTTTAATGTCTAGATTTTCTTAAACTCTTCCTGAGCTCTCGCCATCTCTGATGCAGAAAAAGCGCATAGCTTAACGTCTATTCCGTAGTCCGGGTAATCCGCAATGAACTTGTTATATGCTCTCAGGCACTGCTTTGCTGACTCTCCTGCCGGATTGCTGAGTGACCCTCCAAAGATTCCGGAACTGATGAGCGGAAACGCAATGCTGTGATATCCGTTATCCATCAGAACCTTAAGGCTGTTATAGTATGCCTCGAAAAGTTCTTTGAACGCCGCCGGAGTCTTTGCGAAATTCGGGCCTACTGCATGGATGATTGCCTTTGCGTTCTTAATATTGAAAGCCGGAGTAATCACGGCTTCACCGTCTTTCAGCGGTGTATCGTACTTGCTGCATGCATCGGTCAGTTCTTTCATTCCTGCCTTTGCAAAAATTACTCCGCAGATTCCACCACCAGCCCAAAGGCCGCCGTTAGCTGCATTAACAATGGCGTCGACTGTCTGATCAGCGCAGGATTCGTTTATAAGTTCTATGTTATTCATGTCTAGCCTCCAGCAGAGCAACTGTCCCGGCTGTTCTCGAAAAGGGAATATTCACTTTCCTACAGTACCGGCAATCTCTGTATAATGAATATATCTGCAACCTTGAAATGATTCATAATCATCTCCACAATAAATTACTGTCATTTCACCTGCTGTAGCTTCACTATTGCAAAAGAGCCTCATGTTTTTAGAAAAGTCGCTATTTGGCGTCATAGAACTCTTTATTTCAAAAGGATATAACATTCCTTCTTTTTTTAATATCATATCTACCTCAACGCCTTTTTCCGTTCTCATATAAAAAAGATTCGGGTCTTTATTGTTATTAAGTCTTGTTTTCACAGCCTCAAGTACTGCAATATTTTCAAACAGGTTTCCCCTAAGCGGGTCTCTTGAAGCCTGACGTGCATTTTCTATTCCAAGCAGGTAGGAAGCCAACCCCGGTTCAACAAAGTATATCTTTGGTGACTTTACAATTCTCTTGCTGATGTTTGAAAAATAAGGCTGCAGTCGAAAAACAACAAATGAATCTTCCAATACAGAAAGCCATTCTGACAGAGTGGTGGATGAAACACCAACTTCACCCGACATACCGGAAAGGTTAACGACTTGTCCTATTCTTCCGGCAAGTAATGTCAAAAAACGCAAGAATGCATTTAAGTCTTTCACAGCAATCATTTGCCGTAAATCTTTTTCAATATAGGTATCAAGGTAATCCCTGTAATACACATCTGTTTCTCTGACATTTTCTAAATATAATTCCGGCATAAACCCACGAACAATATTCTCATCTAATTCTTCTAATTTGCCACTGCTTTTAATTTCTTCAATACTCAAGGGATACAATGTGTGTATTGTCGTTCTCCCTGCAAGCGATTGAGCGACTGCTTCTCTTAATCTTGGCTGATGGCTTCCCGTCAGTATAAATCTTCCGTTTTTTCTTCTATCCTCGTCAACCTTGACCTGGATTGCGGAAAGAAGTTCCGGAACTCTTTGCACCTCATCAATAATCATCGGTTCACTGTATTTCTTAAAGAACCCAATATAATCATTTTCTGCAAGTTCTCTTGTTGCTCTATCTTCAAGGTTTACGTAGGTATAATCCGGATACAATGACTTCACCAACGTGGTTTTCCCCGCCTGACGGGGTCCTAGTATTGTAACAACCGGAACCTGCAGCATACTTTTCCTTATCTTATCCGCAATAGACCTTTTAATCATACATACACCTTCTTTATAAAAGAATTGTATAATACATGGGCGTAATATTCAAGTTGAATTTGAATATTACGCCTGTTTTGTATTTTAAGTTCTATAAGTGAAACCAGATATCGGCGATATGTTTCACAAGACCAGCTGAATCGAATATCGATACGTAAAGGATGATTTAAAAATAGCCAATTCTGATAACAATCGGCTATTTTTAAGTTGACAGTATTCATTTATAATCCAATTACAAAAGATGCCAATATCCTGAAAGGATGTATCCTTGCAAATATCCTTCTTTAGTACTTTCTTGGCTTTTTATAGTTCTTTTTATATTCAGGTTTCTTTTTTCGCTTTGTCAATAAGGCAACACATTCAATATGCTCTGTATTTGGAAACATATCCACCAGATCAATTTCATCAGTAACATAATCATTCTTTCTAAAATCATTCAAATCACGCATCATGGTACGTGCATCACATGATATATAAAGAATCTTCTCTGGTTCTAATGAACAGGCTGCTTCAATGAATTCCTTTGTTGTTCCTGCTCTTGGTGGATCTAGTACAATCGCATCAAAATGGAAGTTGGAATTCTTTGTTTCCTGCATGAATTTTGTGGAATCCATCGATACAAAATCAATATTGGAAATCTGGTTCTGTCTAGCATTCAATTTTGCATTTTCAATCGAATCGGAATTGATTTCAACACCAATTACCTTTTTGCAGGAATCGGCTAATGTTAATCCTATGGTTCCTACACCACAATATGTATCCAGTACAATATCATTCTTTGATAGATTTAATTTCTTTCTGGCAATATCATATAAGACTTCACATTGCTCAGAATGAATCTGATAGAAAGCGTTATGGGAAAATGTAATCTTTAGATTGCATAATTCATCGGTAATCGTTCCATTTCCATAAAGAACAATGGATTCATCCTGTAAGACAATGCTTGTCTTTCTTGGATTGACATTCTGAATGATGGTTGTGATCTGTGGGAATTTCTCCACAAGAGCATTGACCAGATT
>JABUTC010000057.1:0-1429 GCA_021442505.1 Mogibacterium sp.
AAGAAGCTCGCAAAGGAGGCCAAAGCCGAGAACCCTAACATCGGCGAAGACGGAAACGAGCAGATGACACTTCTGTAGGAGTTTTAGATGGACAAGAAACTCGTTCTGAAAATAGTACCTAACGACTGGCAAAATGAGAGCCGCGACCAGAGAGAACTAAGCGTAGTTCGCGAGCTGGGCGCAGATATTCTGGTGCTCGCAAAGGGCGATGTAGAGAAAGACGATGAAGTAGCCGGTTTCAAAGTTAAAAGAATGACCTCAAGGCCCCTCGGCGACAAGTGTCCGAAACTTATCAACAGAGGAGTTTCCATGATAAGGTGGGTAAAGACTGCCAGAGCCTTAGAGCCGGACGCAATATCCGGACATGACCTCATTCCGCTGTTTATCGGCTGGGCATCAACATGCTTCAAGAAGAATAAGCCTAAACTGGTTTATGACTCTCACGAATTTACAGTATATTCAGAGGGAAAAAGCAAGTTTTCATCTTTTCTGAATAAGTATATGGAAAGATTCCTGATTAAGCGCTGTGCATTTGCAATAGAAGTCGGCGATACGATTGCGGAGGAGGTTCAGAAAATACACAATCTCAAAACCAAACCTGTAGTGGTACGCAACATACCAAATCGCTGGGATATCGACGAAGAGAAATGCGCTGAGAAGAGAAAAGAAATTCTAAGCGGTTTTGAACGCCAGGCTACAGATGACACGATTCTCCTGTATTATCACGGTGTTGTGGTTCCGAACCGTGGAGTAGAGAAGGCAATAGAAACATTAACACACAACGAAAACTACTTCCTTGGTGTTATGGGTTCGGGAAGCGACGCCTATAAAGATGAATTAAGGGAGATGGCAAATGAACTGAATGTTGCGGACAGGCTGCAGTTCGTGCCTGCAGTAAAGAGCACTGATTTATGGCTTTGCCTTGGCGCAGCAGATATAGAACTGATTCTGATACAGGCATCGTGCAGGAGTTACTACTATTCACTGCCTAATAAGCTGTTTGAAAGCATACAGGCAGTGTTACCTGTAATCTGTTCGGACTTTCCGGCAATGAGAGATATTGTTGATGAGTACGGGGTAGGTGTTTGCTGTGACGAAAAAAATTCAGAAAGCGTACACAATGCCATTGAAAAAATCTGTGAAAAGTACGAAAATTATAGGGTTAATGAAGGCATAGCAAAAGAAGAGCTGTGCTGGGAAAAGGAGAAAAAAGTTCTGGCCGAAGCATATGCCGGAATTCTTTTCGATAAATAAAGGGTAAAAAAAGACTAGAGGAGGAGGAAAAAATGAAAGTTTGCAGCAGATGCGTAATGAACGACAAGTCAGATATTACAATCACCTTCGACAAAGAAGGCCGTTGTAATTACTGCACAAAGGCACTTGGGGAAATCAACACAACAACATATTTCCCGGGAGCAGAGGGACAGGA
>JABUTC010000057.1:1533-5882 GCA_021442505.1 Mogibacterium sp.
TACCTTGGTCACAAATGGGGACTCAGAATTCTTGCCGTTCACATCGACGACGGTTTTGACACAGAGATTTCAAAGTCAAACATCGAGAAGCTCGTTAAGGCAACAGGAGTAGACTACAAGGTTATCGCTCCGGATGCAGAGCAGTTCTATGCATTATCAAAGGCATATATGAAGGCGGGAGTTCCTAATCTCGCTATTCCACAGGACAACATCCTGTTCGCATTCCTGTATGACGAGATAAAGAAGAACAACATCAAGTACTTCCTTTCGGGCGGAAACTTTGCGCTTGAGTGTGTATTACAGCAGGGGAACACTCACAGCTCGCTCGATCTTGTAAACATTAAGGCAATTCAGCAGAGATATGACGAGAAGCCTATCAACAAGCTCAAATTCCTTACTTCATACAAGAAGGTAATGGACAGCAGGCTGTTGGGACTTAAGACAGTAAGACCGCTGAACTACATAGACTACAACAGAGAAAGAGCTTTCCAGGAGCTTAAGGATTTCTGCGGATTCGAGTACTACGGCAGAAAGCACCTCGAGAACCAGCTGACAGCATTTATCCAGCTGTACTGGCTGCCAAAGAAGTTTGGTGTAGACAAGAGAACTTCACACCTTTCAAGCATGATCGTTTCCGGTCAGATGACAAGAGAAGAAGCTCTCAAGGAACTCGAAGAGCCAATGTATGACGAGAAGATGATGGACGAGTACATCGCTATCATCAAGGAAAAACTCGAGATTTCAGACGAAGAGTTCCGGGAGATAATGGATGCACCAACCCATCAGCATACAGAGTACAAAACTGACAAGCTGGCAGCATTCATACACGGAATACTGGCTAAATAAGCAAATTAGCAGTAGGTAAAGAAAGAACCGGGGAGAACCGAGATGAGAAAGCTTATTGTCACACTGATAGCTGCTGTAGCTACTCTCGCAACAGCAACATTCGCCTATGCGGACACAAATAATGAGGTATCCAAGTACGGACTGTACAAGCCGGAAGGCAGTATTTTCATACTTAGCGAAGACACCGCAACGGGCTCAGATGATTCCGGACTTGTTCGCGGAACACTTCCGTCGAAGTACGATACACGAACACTTGGGTACAACAAATACATTACAATCAGGAATCAGTATACAACAGGTATGTGCTGGGCTTGTTCAGCATCGACAGCTGCTGAGAGAAGCTGGCTGCAGGAGCAGATGAATAACGGTGTTGCCGTAGAGAATATGTCTCATCCGGTAATGTCTCCTCCACATCTGGCATATTTCTACTACAACAGACAGAACGATCCTCTTGGAAACACAGCCGGAGACCTGAATGTTATAAACACCAGTTATCCATGGCCAACAGCTGCATCAAAATACTGGAAAAACGCTGGTGGAAGCAATCAGCAAACATTGTTTGCACTCTCCGGATGGATGGGTTTGGCTAACGATTCTGTAGCCCCTCTTAACCAGTTCAATAACGGAACGACTGTTCAAAGTATAGATAGCAGTTATGCGTATGAAGCCGAACTGATTCTGGAAAATGCACAGTCTCTGTACAGCAGAGATGCAACAAAGCAGGCGATTATAGATCATGGTGCGGTTGTAGCAGACTATGCGCATTTTGACGATGTGACGAAGGAAAATTACCTGGGAACTGACGGAAAGAGCTACTACTGCGGAACATCAAAAGAATCAAACCATGCGATAACAATCGTGGGCTGGGACGACAACTATAACAGGAATAATTTCTCAGGAAGTGACAGCGGACTTCCAAGTGTTAACGGTGCGTGGATTGTTCAGAACAGCTGGGGCACTTCCTGGGGAGAAGGCGGATACTTCTACATATCATATGAGGATGCAACTCTCGGAGATCCAATCTATTATGATATGCAGCCTGCTGACACATATGATTACAACTACTACTATGATGGCAATGCACTTGCAGTATGGGTACCATCGGATGTGGGTGAAAAATATGCAAATATCTATGAAGTTAAAGGCAGCGACAACGAAGTTCTTGAGGCGGTTGGCTTCTCCGATCTCAACTCGGATAACGATGCATATTATTACACTATAATCATATACACTGACGTGGAAGACGAAGACGATTTCACGGTTTCCAATGAGAAAGTACGCTGGACTGTTCAAACCAATGGTTATGGTTTCCATACATTCGAACTGCCGGAAGGCAAGGAAATAAGCCTGAAGAAGGGAGATAAATACGCAGTATGCGTCGCCTACAACTATCATAAGCAGGAAGGCTCTTATGATAAGACAAACTTTGCCATTGACAAAGAGTATCAAAACGTAAAAGATCCAGTATATTATTACGTAGGCACTGAGGCAGGACAGAGTTTCGCAGGTGATGGCGGCGGATGGGTAGATATGAATTCGTATGGTTGGACTGCCAGAATTAAAGCGTTTACCACAGACGCTTCAGCACCGGTAGCGAAAGATTACGAGAGAATCTACGGAATGAATCGTTATGAGACAGCAATCAAGGTTGCTGACAGACTGAAGGAACTTGCTCCAGACAGTCTTACTAACGGCAAGTACGATACTATCGTTGTGGCATGCGGAAGCGATTATCCGGATGCACTTGCCGGCGGATATCTTGCTGCTGTAAACGACGCACCGATAATTACGGCTGCACTAAATGACAGCAAGACAGAGACTGATGCATACAACTATATAAAGAACAATCTCAACATAGATGGAGGCGGAAAAGTATATCTGCTTGGCGGCACAGGTGTTGTTTCATCAAACCTTGAGACAAGGCTTAAAGGCCTGGTTGGTGAAACAAGGGTAAAGAGACTGGGCGGTGCTAACAGATTCGAGACGAACCTCAGGATTCTTGAAGAAGCCGGATATAGCAGTGAAGTACTGGTATGTTCAGCATACGAATACGCAGACAGCCTTTCGGCATCAGGAACAATTCTGCCGATACTTCTCGTTGGCAATTCTTTGACTGCAGCACAGACAGAATATCTGAACAACTCAGGATCAAGCGACGCGTATATCATCGGAGGAACGGGTGCTGTATCTTCTACTGTAGAGAGCCAGCTGAAAGGAATTTTTACAGGAGCAAATGTATATCGACTCGGCGGAAAGAACAGATATGAGACTTCATTTATGGTAGCAGAATTATTCTGGTCAGGAACTGCGAAAAACGCCGTTGTTGCGTACTCAATGGATTTCCCTGATGGACTTGCAGGAGGGCCTTTGTCAAAGCCTATAGATGCACCTCTGCTTCTGGTAAATGACAGCAACACAAGCTATGCAACTCAGTACGTTGCAAATCACGGAACAAACCATCTGGTTGTACTCGGTGGACCGGCACTTATTTCGAATGCTTCAGTAAAGAAGATTCTTGGATAAAGCAGAAAGGAGGTAGTGCTTATGAAAAATCTAATAAGAAAACTAGTAGTCACTACACTCGCACTATGCATGGTTCTCACATCAGCTGTAACTTTTGTGTCCGCAGAAACTGCAGAGAGAATGGACAAGGTTGAGAACAGCTGGAGGTATGAGAACGGAGAACGTATTACAGAAAAGGAAACCGGACTTTTGAGATCATCGTATCCATGGGCAGACATAACTCTTGAAGAGGCAGGAGCGCTTTACAGAGGTATTGATGTGTCTTCCTGGCAAAAAGTGATAGATTGGGATGCTGTTAAGGCAAGTGGAAAGGTAGACTTTGCAATCATCAGAATCTATGCTTCTCTTGATGAGAAGAATAATTACAAGATCAAAGAGGACACATATTATCAGCGAAATGTAAGCGAGTGTGAGAGACTTGGAATCCCGTATGGAGTCTATGTTTATTCATTCGCTCGTGATACGACAGAGGCAAAAATTGAAGCAGAGAAAGCTCTTGAACTACTAAATGGTCATAATCCAACATATCCGGTATATATCGACATGGAAGATAAAGAGTGGATTCTTGAACCTAACGGATATAACCCTAACAAAATATCCGATATAGCAGTTGCCTTTTGCGAAACTGTTAGAGAAGGCGGTTATCAGGCTGGAATTTATGCGAATCTTACATGGTTTAACAACTACCTTACAAGCAGCAGACTCGATGTATATGAGAAGTGGGTTGCACAGTATTACAAAGTCTGCGAGTACAGCAAACCGTATAGCGTTTGGCAACATAGCAGTTCCGGATCAATACCCGGTATAAGCGGTAGTGTTGATATGAACTTTGACTACAAGGCAAAGCGCATTTTAGATATTAGCGATTCCAGAGAAGCCGGAAACGACAGATACGAAACTGCAGTATCCATCGCAAACGAGCTTAAGTCCGTAAAGGGTGTAGGCCAGTTCGATACAATCTATGTTGCATCTCCAAATTC
>JABUTC010000058.1 GCA_021442505.1 Mogibacterium sp.
ATGTCGCAGGACTGTCTCAGCCAGGTGAGGATAACGAGAAGATGCAGGAGAGACTTGCACGCTTTGAGATTAAAGACTCATTCAGCTACAAGGGATATCCTGTAACGATATATGATGTTTTCGGAGCAAAGGGCATTCCTCTCCGTACGACAGTGTCCGAGATGGGACCGCAGCTTTTTGCAAGAGTTCTCGACCTGAATGATGTTCAGACTTCACTTCTGACTGTTGCATTCAAGATTGCGGATGATAACGGGCTGCTTCTGTTCGATACAAAGGATGTAAAAGCGCTGCTCAATTATGTTGCGGATAATGCTTCGGACTTTGAGATGGACTACGGTCACATTGCCAAGGCTTCGGTCAGCACGATAATCAGATCGATTGTTGCACTTGAGTCGGAGGGAGCAGATCAGTTCTTTGGAGAGCCTGCTATCAATATCAGCGACTTCTTCTCGGTTAATATGAATGGTCAGGGAATGATTAACATCCTTGATGCAGAGTCTCTGATTAACAAGCCAAAACTTTATTCATCATTTATGCTGTATCTGCTGTCGGAGCTTTTCGAAGTTCTTCCGGAGGTCGGAGATCTGGACAAGCCAAAGATGGTATTCTTCTTCGACGAGGCGCATCTGCTGTTCAGCAGCGCATCAAAGGCACTTCTTGAGAAGATTGAGCAGGTTGTAAAGCTTATACGTTCAAAGGGCGTTGCAGTTTTCTTTGTAACTCAGAATCCTGCGGATATTCCGGATGCAGTTATGGCTCAGCTTGGTAATAAAATCGAGCACGCATTAAGAGCATATACACCTGCCGACCAGAAGGCGCTTAAAGCCGCGGCGGATGCTTTTAGAGAAAATCCTGATTTCGACACAGTGGAGCTCCTTCAGAATCTTGGAACAGGTGAGGCAATTGTTTCACTGCTCGATGAGAAGGGAATTCCGACAGTGTCAGAGCATGCATATATACTGCCTCCTGAGAGTCTGATGGCTGCAATCAGCGATGCACAGAGAGATTCTCTGGTAAAAGGTTCAATACTTTATTCGAAGTATGCCAATATGGTTGATTCGGATTCTGCATATGAGTTCCTTGAGAGAAACAAAGCACAGGCACAGGCTCAGGCTGAAGCGGAGGAAGAAGTTGAAACTATTTCAGGGGTAAAGGTTGCAAAGAAGAAGGAGAGAGAGACAGAACTTTCGAAGGCGACCAAGAGCGTGATGAAAACTACTTCCGGCACAATCGGCAGAGAAATCGGAAAGACTGTCGGAGGCGCTCTGCTTGGAAAGACAGGAAAAACAATAGGTGGAAATATCGGTGCCAGCCTTGGAAGAAATCTGATGGGCACCCTTATTAAGAAATAAACAGTAGATGTGAGGATATGTGATATGGGAAAAGATTTTGAAGAGAAGAATAAAGAAAAGGAAAAGAAGGGCAGTAATCTAAAACTGTATGTTATTGGAATAGTGCTGGCAGTGGCATTGATTTTTGCACTGTACTACATTCTTAAGAGAGCATGGAGAGCAGCATCAATGTCAATCTCATTTGTGATTGTTGTAATCGCGATAATCTTCATTCTGTATGTGGTTCTCAAGATTAAGTCTGCAAAGAAGAAGAAGGAAAAAGAAAAAGCTAAGGAAATGGCAGAGGAAATAGCTGAGGAAGAGGCTGCAGAAAGTGAGGAAGAGGAGAAATAATCCTCTGACACTTGATGGCTAGAAAGACTAAAGTTATTTCCAAAAAAGTTAATAAGCCTGCAGAAAAAAAGAGCAAGCCGGTCAGTGAAACGCTTAGCGAAGAGATTTCAAGGAAGCTCAATGTAAGCATCAAAGAGGCAATTTTCGACGAGCCCGTAGAGCTTGAGCCTGAGGAGCCTGCAGTTGAGAAAGAAGCTCCTGCTGAAGAGCCAATTGAAGAGCCTAAGCCTGAAAATAAGGCAAAACCTGAAAAAAAGCCTGATGAGGAAAAACCCAAGAAGGTCAAAAAAACTCCTCAAATAGATGGCAAACTAAGCACCAGGAGCAAAGTGATTGCGGCGTTGCTTGCGCTGTTTGTATTAGTGGCAATTGTGGTCGATGTTAAGCTCGCCGGAGTAAACAAATTTCCAAAGGGCGTCAGCCTCAATGGTACAGATGTCAGCAAGATGGATATCGAGCACGCATCTCAGGCCCTTACCGTAGTATCGAATGATATTACCATTGCCAGAGACAACGAAGCTGCAAAGAAACTCCATACCTCGTTTGCCTTTTCCAATGCTACAGATATGAGTACGAAGATGAAGCTTGCAACTGTAGATCCAAGAAGGCTGATAAAAGGTAAGGTCAACTACAAAATGGGTCTTAAGGTGGTTGCAGGTTATGAGGAAACTGCAGCGACAATAGATTCTCTCTATCCGCTCGAGGAAGGAAAGACTGTTACGCAGAACGCTTATGTTGACCTGAATACTATGACTATTGTTGAGGCTGTTGAGGGAGATAGCCTTGACAGTATGAAGCTGGCAAAGGATATTGCAAAGCAGAGAAAGAAAGACCCGCTCAACAAGTCTTTCAAGTTTGCGAGGGAAGATTATATTCTTAAGCCTACTCTGTATGCAGAGGATATGAATGAGCAGCTTGAATTTGCGAAGAAGTATTTAGCTCCGGGAATGGATGTTGAGTACCCTGACGGAAAGGTGGTTCATATAGGAGCACCGCAGATGGGAATGTTTATCCTTTATACTCCTGAAGGACCTGAGTACAGCGAAGAGGGAGCAATGCAGCTCGCAAGAGACCTTACCAGCGACTATATGTCAGATGAACTCAAAGTAATGACTCAAGAGGGCGAAAGAATACTCTATAACTATGCAATAACGAGCAGTATTGATGCTGAGGCTTCTGCAAAGTCTATTATAAAGGCTGCAAAAAAAGGCGAACTTGGCCGAATCAGCACTGACAGCAATACGGCGACTGAACTCGGTAATCATGTGGAGGTAAGTCTCAGTTCCCAGACTCTGTACCTCGTTGAAAACGGTACTGTAACATATACAGCGCCAGTAGTAACGGGAACATACGGACACAGGACGCCTTCAGGAATATTCAGGCTTGCATACAAGACGAGTCCTGCACGTTTGAAGGGCAAGAATGATGATGGAACGGACTACGATGAACCTGTTACATTCTGGATGCCTTTTAACGGAGATATAGGACTGCATGATGCGCCATGGAGAGGTGTATTTGGCGGTTCAATATATCAGTGGAACGGCTCGCATGGCTGCATTAACCTTCCGTACAATGCAGCAAGAACGCTGTATTACACGATGGATTCGGGCTACATAGTAATAGTTTACGATTAGACTAAAAAAGAGATTAAGGATTGATATTCCTTAATCTCTTTTACTTTTATGCGAGTATTTTTTTTATGCAAGAAGTTCGTGGAGTGCTTTTACCGCCTCATCGATATCCTCGTTGGTGTTCCAGTATCCAATCGAGAATCTTACGGTTCCCTGAGGGAATGTTCCGAGTGTCTTATGTGTGTGCGGTGCGCAGTGAAGACCGACTCTTGTCATTATTCCGTATGTACTGTCAAGTTCGAACGCAACTTCCGCAGCATCTCTTACAAGGGTGTCGAATGAAAGAACTCCGGTTCTGTTTTCTGTTCCGTGGATGCCGTTAAGCACAAGCTTGCCATCTGCCTCAAGNAGTTTGCCGTCTGCCTCAAGATCTGCCACTCCGTCGATGAAACGCTGAGTAAGAGCCATCTCATGGGCGAGAATTGTATCCATGCCGGTCTCGTTAATCCAGTTTAATGCGGCATGAAGTCCAACGATGCCCGGAAGGTTCATAGTTCCTGACTCGAAGCGGTCCGGCATAAAATCAGGAATCTCTTCTGTATGACTGATGCTTCCTGTTCCTCCGGAAATAATCGGATCGATTTCCATAATCATGTCTTCCTTAAGTATGAATCCGCCGATTCCCTGTGGCCCGAGAAGTCCCTTGTGTCCGGTAAAACACAGCGCATCGATATTCATTTCTTTCATATTGAGAGGAATGACACCTGCCGTCTGCGCGCAGTCTACGAAAAAGCGCAGGCCGTGAGCCTTGGCAAATTCACCGACTTTTTGCAGGGGCATAACCGTTCCGCAAACATTGCTTGCGTGTGTCATAACGATAGCCCTTGTGTTAGGTTTCAGACAGTTCTCCAGCTCCTCAATTATGAGCTCGCCTGTTTTGGTGCAGGGAACGCGGGTAAATTCCACGCCTTCCTTCTCGAGCTGCACGAGTGGTCGCATAACGGCATTATGCTCAACTGACGAGGTTATAACATGGTCTCCGCTTTTGAGGTATCCCTTGAGAACAAAGTTAAGGCTCTCGGTGATGTTCTTTGTAAAAACAACGTTCTTGCAGTCTTCTGCTCCAAACATGTCGCAGAGCATCTGTCTTGTGTCAAAAACAACATTCTCGAGGTCGTAGGCTGTCTCGTAAGTGCCGCGATTGATGTTGCTTCCTACATTTGTCATATAGTTGTAAACTGCATCAGGAACAGCCTTTGGCTTTGGAAAAGTGGTTGCTCCGTTGTCTAGATAAATCTTCTTCATCTTATGCCTCCATATAATCTGTTGCACGATTATTTTATCACTTAAGGATGGGCAGTCAAATTGAATAAAAATATATAGATGAAGCCTATATGTATCGGATATTTGTATAGGATATATCAATTAGAATGATGTATAAGCCTTGTTTTATAATCATTTGGGACTAATTTGGAGAGAGGTAGTTTCTTCAATTTTAGTCCTTATATATTGCAATTTTTTAAGAAAAGAGGTATGGAAAATGACAGCAAAAAAAGACAAGATTGCGATTATTATTGCCGGAATTGTTATCGGTATTATCGCAGCAGCACTTGCTTATTTTGGCAACCCTAAGAATATGGGATTCTGTATTGCTTGCTTCCTTCGTGATACATCCGGAGCACTCGGACTTCACAGAGCAGCACCTGTACAGTACATCCGTCCTGAGATCATCGGAATCGTTCTCGGAGCTTGCGGATGCGCTATCGCTAAGAAGGAGTTCTCGCCTAAGGGTGGAAGCTCCCCAATGACAAGATTCGTTCTTGCATTCTCAGCTATGGTAGGATGTCTTATGTTCCTGGGATGCCCATTCAGAATGATTCTTCGTCTTGCCGGCGGAGACCTTAACGCACTTATCGGATTTGTAGGATTCGCAGTAGGAATCTGTGCAGGAATCGTTTTCCTGAAGAAGGGATTCACACTGAAGAGAACTTACAAGCTTCCACTCGCTGAGGGATTTGCACTTCCTGTAATCGAGATCGGAATCTTCGTACTTCTCCTCGCAGCACCTGCATTCATCTTCTTCTCAGAGGAAGGAGCTGGTCCTGGAGCAATGCACGCAAGCATCTGGCTTTCACTCATCGCAGGCGTTATCGTTGGCGGTCTTGCACAGCGCACACGTCTTTGCATGGTAGGCGGAATCCGTGATACAATCCTTTTCAAGGAAACAAGACTTCTCCTTGGATTCGTTGCAATCCTTGTAGCAGCTCTTATCACAAACCTTGTTCTTGGTTCAATCTCAGGCACACCGTTCTTCAATCTTGGATTTGATGGACAGCCTGTAGCATACAACGATGGTCTCTGGAACTTCCTTGGACTCTTCCTCGTTGGATTTGCTTGCTGCCTCCTCGGAGGATGCCCACTCAGACAGCTCGTTATGTCAGGTGAGGGAAATACTGATTCAGCAGTAGTAGTTGTTGGACTTATGGTTGGAGCAGCATTCTGCCACAACTTCGGACTTGCTTCAAGCGGCGAGGGCCCAACAGCAAACGGAAAGATTGCAGTTATCATCTGCATCATCATCGTAGCTATTATCGGATGCGTTAACACACTCCGTAAGGCTGAATAATTAGGAGGTAAAAGAAAATGATTGACGCTAGAGGACTTTCATGCCCACAGCCTGTAATCATGGTTGCAGACGCTCTTAAGAGCGCTGAGGCAGAGTATACCGTAGTGGTTGATGCTGTAACACCTAAGGAGAATGTTACACGCTTTGCTGAGAGCAAAGGATATAGTGTTTCCTGCGAAGAGAAGGACGGAGAGTTTACACTCACACTTAAGAAGTAGGGGATACTGATGACATATATTGCTACATTCTATTCGCATTTCGGTGCAATCAGATATCAGAAAATCTGCAAGGAAAAAGGCTATTCTGCAAAGGCTATGCCTGTTCCGAGAAATCTGAGCAGCAGCTGCGGTACCTGCGTTAAATACGAGGCGCCTGAGATGCTGCTGGACAAGGAACATGACGAGATAGAGCAGATAGTGCTTTGTACGGATGACGGATATGAATGCCTGTGGAAGGCAAGCGATAGTTGATTTCTTATGTATAACAAAAGACCGCGACTTGGAATTCCAAGCCGCGGTTTTTTTATATTATCTTAACCCTTTTTAATTGTCTGCCATTTTCAGAATATAGAAGCCATCGTCGAGAGCATCAATGATGATGTTTCCTCTGTCGTCAACTACGATATCCTCTGTTGTGGCATTTCTTGGTCCCGGAAAACCCGGGAAGTATGACTCATCAGGAGTCTTGTTTGGATTTGGAGGGATGAAGTATGCGATTTCCTTGATGTAGTAAGGGTCGCTTACATCATATACTCTAAGTCCTGCATGGAAGTAGCAGCAGTAAACTCTGTCGCCTCTCTGCTCAAGCCATGGCTTTCCGTCCATTGGCTCGTGGAGGTTGTGAGGACCGAAAGGACCTGCATTTACTCTCTGCATGATATTGAAGTTCTGATAAGGGAAACCTTCAGGAACTTCAGGGTAAGGGAACTGAGCAATCATTGTCGGCTTGCTCGGGTCACTTACATCTACCATGTGGATGTTGTTCATTGCCTGTGGTCCAAGTTTTTTGTCGCCCGGGAAGAACTGGAATCTCTCGCCCTCGTTAGTAACAACTACGAGATCTCTTCCCGGAAGAGGGAGAGCGGTGTGAGTTCTTGCTCCTGCGAGTTCGCTTGAGAAAGCAGGCATGAATCTGAGGTTGCCAAGGCATTTAGGGCGTGACATATCCTCTACATCGAGGACGTAGAGACCGTCTCCACAGTAGCCGAGGTAAGCCTTTCCGTCTCTTACGAAAGGAGGACCGTGCATCCATCCTTTGTCCATAAAAGCAGGCACATGTGGTGCAGTGTGGTCAACAGTTCCGCCTGGGAAACCGTCAACATACTGCTCTGGCGACCACCATCTTCCTGCTTCGACAGGATTTGTCGGGTCGCTGATGTCGATGATTCTGTAAATCATGCCCTCAAACGGGTCGCACTCGCATGAGAGGTGAACATACTTTCCGCCGTTGTACATAAATCTGTGAACACCGATTGAATGAGGCACTCCGCAATCCCAGTATCCGAGGAACTCAGGATTAAGCGGGTCATTCTTCAGGCTGTAGATTCTGATACCTGCCTGACACTTCATGTTCTTAAGTTCTGCCTGGTCAACAAGTGCTCCCGGGCCGGAACCTGCGCTCATTGCACAGATGAGAAGATCATCTGCAATCTGAAGCTTAGGTGTTGTAGTGGTTGGATACTCTACAGGATCAACAAGCTGCATGTATTTAACGAACTCAGGATTCTTAGGATCCGTAACGTCCGAAATCATGATGCCGTGCTTTTTGCCGCCGAAGCAGGCTCCGTAGAGATAGTATTTTCCCTCCGCAGTCTTGTAAAGCTGCATCTGGAACATTCCGCATTCGCCGTCAAGATTGCAGAAGGACTGAACCTCAAGGTTCTTGATATATCCCTCGTTGCCCGGGCCTTTTGCATAGAATTTTTCTGACATTTCCGATACTCCTTATCTCATTGTGATGTATCCGTGATATGCAGTGTAGTTATCCGATCTTGCTATATCCGAAAGGAAGATGCTTGAGAAACTCTGTGATTTTGTGAGGTAAGGGAAGTCTTCTGTCTCTGCCCATGCAGGCTTTGCAACCTTAGCTGAAGCCTTCTCAACTGCAGCCTTCCATGCTGTAGGG
>JABUTC010000059.1:0-4036 GCA_021442505.1 Mogibacterium sp.
GGCTTCCGTCCCTGTGCTTCTTGCAGTCAGGACAAATGCCGTAGAAATTGGACGAACATGTTTCTACAATTCCGGCAAAATTCCTTCTTCCAATCTCAAGAATCTCCTCTGCTCCGGTCATGTAGTCGATAACCGCACCGCACTCTCTGCAAAAGAAGTGTGAATGTGGTTCCGTATTATAATCATATCTTCTCGCACCATCAGTTACAACGCTAACGACGTCTCCCCAATCCTCAAGTTGCTTCAGATTGCGGTACACCGTTGCAAGACTAAGGCTAGGCATGCTTTCTTTCAGCTCAGCGTACAGCGTCTCTGCCGTCGGGTGGTCGCAATGCGCTGCGAGCTGCCCAAGTATTGCTTCTCTCTGCTTGCTGTGTCTGTGCATATTTCTGCCTGCCTCCTTTCCTGTTTGACGGTCCTTATTGATAATAATTATCGTTATTAGTATAATAATATTGATAAATTTGATTGTCAAGCAAGTTTATGATAATTTATATCTAAGTAAAGAAACCGAAGATTCAATGAAGATTTAGTGTAAAAGAATTATAACCAAGGAGGTTGATATATAATGGCTAAGAGAACAGGACGCCCTCCACAGATGGGCAATTCACAGGTAAAGAGTCTCGCAGGAGTAGTATTAAAGATGTTTGCACTCGGCTTTGCCGGCGGTCTCGCTCTGATAGCAGGTGCTGAAAAAGTCGGCTCAAAGATTGAGCAGAAAACAAAGACTTACGAAGACATTAAAGAAGGATTAAACGAGGAGGATCCGGAATAGATGAATAAGTTAGCTGGTTACGTTGGACAATCGTACAACGATATTATGGAAGCACAACAGGATCAGTTTGTTGTATTTCTTGAATTTATAATCGCAGTTCTGATGGTGATTGCAGCATGGAAGCTTTTCACCAAGGCAGGAGAAGCAGGCTGGAAATCACTTATACCAATCTACAATCTGTATCTTCTTTTCAAGATTTCGATGGGCAACGGCTGGTTCTTCATTCTGCTGTTCATCCCTATTGCAAGATACGTTGCATTAATCCTGTTTGCAATTAATATGGCGAAATGCTTCGGCAAGGGGACGGTCTACATCGTCGGGCTTATCCTGCTGCCTCCGATTTTCATGATGTTACTCGGCTTGTCAAATGCAAATTACCTGGGTCCTAAAGGTTTTGGAGACTTCAGACCTGACGAGGACTTCGGCGGTGTTACCTACGAGTACGAGACAAGAGAAAACGTATCAAGAAACTTCGAGGATGATTTCTCGGACGGAAGCAACGCACAGACTGTAGAGTTCGAGACAGAAGAAAACGAATAGTTGCTTAACAAAGGCATGCAAAAAGAAGCTCCGGAGGAGCTTCTTTTTTACTGTCTACATTGCCAGAGTTTCGTCGAGTATCTTCTCGATGTCCTCGTACTTCTTAATTTTAAGTTTCTTCACCTTTTCTCCCCTTGCAATTACCATACTAGGGTTTCTCAATGTCTCAAGATTCTCAAGCGGATTCTCATCAAGCACTATCATATCTGCGCTTTTTCCCGGCTCAATGCTTCCTGTGATATCGTCGATTCCAACAATTCTTGCGTTGCCCAATGTCGCTGTGTGAAGTGCATAGCGGTTATCTACACCAACGTATTTAACCATGCATACGAGTTCTCTCCAGAATCCGTACTGCGGCGAAAACGGACAGCCCGAATCATTTCCCATACCGAGAGGAATGCCCTCTTCGATACAGGTCTTTGCACAGTTTGTCATTCCTTCGAAAATAATATTTCCGTTTATAGAATCCTTCTCATCAGCCTCGGTATATTTCTTATCTACAACCGAGAAATACAGTGCCGGTGTTATGGTCTGCACCACTGCTGCACCCGTCTCCTTGAAGAGTTTAATTGCTTCCTCGTCCAGAGTCGCACCATGCTCTACAGTGTCAACTCCGCCCCTGAGAGCAACTTTTACCCCCTCAAGGCTCTCAACATGTGCCGCAACAGGAAGCCCGAGCTTGTGAGCCTCATCACAGGCAGCCTTAACATATTCAAGCGGCATCTTGAGTTCTCCCGGTGAACCTGCCTCCTTTGCATCAAGGACTCCTCCTGTAATCATGAGCTTAATCCAGTCCGGATCATCACTCGCAATTACATGAACCATCTCAGCCGCCTCGTCAGCGCTGAAAACCTCGTAAGCCATCGACCCTGCCATGTGTCCGTCTTCAGGTGCAATCGCCATATTCGAGGCAAGCACTCTTGGTCCGACAAGCTTTCCTGCTTCTATCTTGTCCCTGAGTTCCGTGTCATATGTCGCAATACCTGCAGCCGAACGGATTGTTGTTACACCGCTTTTTACCGTAGTCTCAGCCGCTTTCTGATAAATGTAAGTTCCGATAGCCCTTGTAATCGGGTTCGACAAAACGAGTTTAACCACTTTCTTGGTATCAGATGTCTCTTTTGAAATCTTTCCGCTTCCCGGAATGTGCACATGCAGGTTGATAAGACCCGGCATAAGGTATTTACCCCTGAGATTAACTATCTCGCAATCCTTAAGCGCATCTACACCAACATCTTCTTTTTTCTTAACATCGATAATCTGACTGCCTTCAGTTATAACCACGAGGCCCTCCCGAGCCTCCATATCGAGGCTGCCGTCAAGGACAAATCCGTTTATATATGCCTTCTTCATATCTCGCTCCTTACTTGAGCCCAAGCTCATACACGTCAGTTCTTCTTGCGGTCAAAAGTGGAATCTTGTTGCGCACCTTTTCGACATAGTCGAGGTCGATTTCACAAATCGCTACACCCTCTTTCTCGTCCATCTGATGAACTACGTCTCCCCAAGGATCTACCACAATAGAATGTCCCCATGAGGTATATCCTGCGCCGGGATCTCTCGCCGGTGCAACACCAATCATGTATACCTGATTCTCTATCGCCCTCTGTCTGAATCCCAGTTCCCAATGTGCCGGTCCCGTCGTCATGTTGAACGCACCGGGATTGAGTATTACCTTTGCTCCGTCAAGTGCAGGAATTCTCGAGCTCTCCGGGAACCTGATGTCGAAGCAGATGTTAAGGCCCATTCTGCACATCTCTGTATCAAAAGCCTCGAAGCTGTCTCCCGGTGTCAGTGTGTCCGACTCCTTGAAAGTCACCTGTCCATGAGCATAAATGTCAAACATATGCACCTTGCGATGCTTTGCTATCTGCCTGCCGTTTCTGTCGAAAACATAAGCTGTGTTGTAGACTTTTCCCTCAGCATCAATCTCAGGCACAGAGCCCGCTGAAAGGTATATGCCGTAGCGTGCCGCAAGCGCCGAAAGAGCCTGCCACATTTCACCGCCATCCGGTTCTGCGTAAATCGGAAAGTTCTCCGTCTGATAAGGGCAGCACCACATTTCAGGCAGACAAACAAGATCTGCAGAAGAAACGTCCTCTCTTTCTAGAAGCCTTTCTAACTGTCTCAGATTTTCTTTCTTGTCTTCAAAGACCTTAGTCTGGAGAAGAGCTGCCTTGAATTTGCTCATTTCGCACCTCCGAATCTAGAACAGCTTAACCAAAGCTATTCCCGCTATCATAAGCAGCACAGCTGCAATTTTCTTTACAGTCACAGGTTTCTTCTCTATGCCGAGAAAACCTGTCGCATCAACAACAATTCCGCCAAGTGTCTGCCCTGTCACATTGAGTATGAGCGACAGTCCCGCACCGAGAGTCTGTGCGATTACAACATTTCCACCGACTATTATCATCGCAAAAACTCCGCCGGTACACATCCACCATTTCACCTTGCCGCCGGGCAGTTTATCATCGATAATGCCTTTCGTTCCGCCCTTGAAAATACAGAGCGCTGCAATGATTATTGCTATCGAAATGAATCCTACCAGCATTGAAACAGCAGTTGCTTTAAAAGGATGACCTGTTACCTGACCTAAACGTCCGTTTACTGCAATCTGAATGGCTGCAAGCACGCCGGAAATAAATATGCCGATACGATAAATCATCACGTTAGGCTTATCCGGCTTTTCTTCCTTTTCGACAGAAGCTTTTGGTGCAGCAT
>JABUTC010000059.1:5313-7200 GCA_021442505.1 Mogibacterium sp.
TCATCTACTGCATGTTTGTTATTAACTTTTGTGTCCTTTTTCTTATTGTTTGCCATAGCAAAAATATAGCACAAGTGCCCCTTTCTCTCAAGATTTCAGAGGAACATAAAACAGGCTCGTCCACACGGGACAAGCCTGCTATGTTCAGTAATCAAGCGATTATTAAGACTACTTATTCATCTGAGCTGCAACCTCAGCTGCGAAGTCTTCCTGCTTCTTCTCGATTCCTTCACCAACCTCATATCTGAGCATTGATACAACCTGCATTGGCTTACCGATAGCCTTTGCACACTCATCAACATACTGCTTAACAGTGATGTCGCTGTTCTTTACGAACGGCTGCTCTACGAGGCATACCTCTTTGAGAATCTTCTTGATCTTGCCAGGAACGATCTTATCAATCATTTCTGCAGGCTTGCCCTCGTTAAGAAGCTGCTCTGCAGCAATCTTCTTCTCGCTCTCGATATACTCAGGATCTACGCTTGACTCATCAACAAACTTAGGGTTCATTGATGCAACCTGCATAGCTACGTCCTTACCGCACTGCTCGATTTCCTCAGCTGTAGCCTCAGTCTTGATTCCTACGATAACGCCGATTCTTCCGCCGCCGTGTGTGTAACCGGTGTAAACTACGCCCGGCTCCTCAAGCTTCTGGTATCTTCTGATGTTGAGGTTCTCACCGATCTTAGCGATCTTAGCTGTGAGAACGTCCTTAACCTGCTGTCCGTCGAAATCAGGGAAGTACTCATCCATGAACTCGTCCATAGCGAGGTGACCCTTGAGAAGTGCCATCTGTGCAGTTCTCTCTACGAACTCGATAAACTCCTCGTTCTTAGCTACGAAGTCTGTCTCTGAGTTAATCTCGATGAGAGCAGCTGACTTTCCACCCTCGCCGAAAGCAGGTCTTACAAGACCCTCTGCAGCGATTCTGCCAGCCTTCTTCTGAGCCTTAAGGATTCCTTTTTCTCTGAGGTAGTCGACAGCCTTATCGATGTCTCCTTCAACCTCCTGGAGTGCCTTCTTGCAGTCCATCATTCCTGAGCCTGTAAGCTCACGGAGCTCTTTAACAAGAGCAGCTGTAATATTAGCCATTGTTTCCTCCTTATCAGTACGGAGCAGAATTACTCTGCATCCTCCTCAGTCTCTTCCTCTTCCTCTGCTTCAACTTCTGCAACAGCCTCTTCAACTTCCTCTGCTGCTTCCTGGAAGCTCTCACCCTGCTTTGCCTCGATGATAGCATCAGCCATGCATCCTGCAATCAGCTTAACGGCTCTGATAGCATCGTCGTTTGCTGGGATTACATAGTCAACATCATCAGGGTCGCAGTTTGTATCTACGATACCTACTACAGGAATTCCGAGAATTCTTGCTTCCTTAACTGCAATCTTTTCCTTCTTAGGATCTACTACGAAGAGTGCTCCAGGCATTCCCTTCATATCCTTGATTCCGCCAAGGAACTTCTCGAGCTTGTCAGCCTCAGCAATCAGCTTAAGTGCTTCTTTCTTAGCATACTTGTTGATTGTGCCGTCTTCCTGCATAGCTCTGATCTCAGCGAGTCTTTCGATTCTCTTGCTGATAGTCTTGTGGTTAGTGAGCATTCCGCCGAGCCATCTCTCGTTTACATAGTACATTCCGCAACGCTCTGCCTCTACTGCGATGGCATCCTGAGCCTGTTTCTTTGTACCTACAAAAAGTACTGTACCGCCTTCTGCAACAACATCTGCAACTGCCTTGTAAGCGTCATCTACCATACCGACTGTTTTCTGAAGGTCGATGATGTAGATACCGTTTCTCTCTGTGTAGATGTACGGAGCCATCTTGGGGTTCCATCTTCTGGTCTGATGTCCGAAATGAACACCTGCTTCGAGTAACTGTTTCATTGAAATT
>JABUTC010000059.1:7815-12074 GCA_021442505.1 Mogibacterium sp.
TCATCGCTATCATCGGACTCAAGAATTCCGGAGCTGTTACAGTAACTACCGAGAATGGTATCGCTCTTGGAAACCTTGCAAATGCCGGAGTAGCACTTTCTCTTATCGGTATCCTCGTAATTGCCTTTCTGGCTCACAAGGGATACAAGGGAGCAATTTTCTACGGCATCCTGATTACATGGGTTCTCGGAATGCTCGCTCAGGCTATCGGCTGGTATCAGGTAGATGTTGAGGCCGGAGTATACAGCGTATACCCACGCTTCCAGATGTCAGGCATCAAGATGGATTACCTGTTCGCATTTGACTTCCAGTGGATTGGAGCACACATCTTTGAGTTTATTGTAATAGTATTCTCATTCCTGTATGTAGATATTTTCGACACAGTCGGAACTCTTATCGGAGTAGCTTCAAAGGCTGAGCTGCTCGACGAGGAAGGCAAACTTCCAAGAGCTAAGCAGGCTCTCCTGAGTGACGCTATCGGAACATGCGTAGGTGCTTGCCTCGGAACATCTACAGTAACATCATACGTTGAGTCATCGGCAGGAGCTGCAGCAGGCGGAAAGACAGGACTTACTTCTGTAACAACAGGTGTCCTCTTCTTCGTAGCTCTGATCTTCTCGCCACTCTTCCTCTCAGTACCGGGCTTCGCTACAACACCTGCTCTGGTATATGTAGGATATCTGATGATGACACAAATCAAGAACGTTAAGTTCGAAGACGCTCCAATGAGCGATATCATCGCTGCATTCCTTGCAATCATCATGATGCCATTCACATCATCAATCGCAAACGGAATCATGTTCGGTATCGTATCATGGATCGTTCTCAGAGTATGTGAAGGAAAGGCTGGAGAAATCAAGCCTGTAATGTGGATTTCCGGAGTACTCTTCGCAATCTATATTGCAATTTCAATTTTCTAGAAAACCATTCAACACAATAAACCAGAGGGCTTCAGATGAAGCCCTCTTTTTCTGCCTTTAAATTCATTTGACTTTTCTGCACTTATGTATATACTATGTATATACATAAATTGTGTGGAATCGTGAGGTGTTTATTATGAATGCAAGCTTGCAGAAATGGGGTAACAGCCAGGGAATCAGAATCAGCAAAGCTATGCTCGAAGCCCTTCAATGGTGTGAGAATGAGCAGGTTGATATATATGTTTATGATGGGAAATTAATAATCGAGAAGCTTCACAAGGACACAACTCTCAGTGATTTATTTGCAGACTATGATGCAGATTACAAGCCTGTAGAGGTCGATTTCGGTGAGCCTGTCGGAGGTGAAGTATGGTAAGACAGGGTGACATAGTGAGAATCAATTTCAACCCGCAGGCCGGACATGAGCAGGCGGGGTTCAGACCTGCACTGGTTGTCAGCAACGATGTCTTTAATGACAAAGTCAACCTTGCAATTCTTTGCCCTATAACAAATACGAAGCGGGAATTCCCGCTTCATATTGAACTCGATTCAAGAACCAGAACGACCGGAGTAATCATGTGTGAACAGATTAAATCTCTTGACATTGAGGCTCGTGGATATGAAATTGTTGAACAGGTTCCGGATGACATCCTGTCAAAAGTACTTGAATATATTAATGCAGAGTTTAAGCCTTGTCAGGCTTAGGCTCTTTTTTCTTGCCAAAATCCAGGTTCATGAGTGCAATCGATCCGAACACGCACAGCATTCCGATTACATTGACAGCTCCGAAATTCTCTCTAAAGATTACAATTCCCAGTATAGTAGCAATAACCGTCTCAACCGACGCAATTACAGGCACCTTGCTCGTCTCTTTGATATGAGCCATAGCATCATAGTAGAAAAGGTAGGAAATAGCAGTAGGAATGATTGCAAAGCCCAGTCCCCAAAGCCATATCTTAGGCTCCCATGGATTTGCAACTGTATTCCACGGGCGGAAAAGTGCCAGGAATATTGTTGCAAAAATAAAGTTGTACGACGAGATTGAAAACGGCGTTCCGTCCCCGCTTGCAGCAATTCTTCCGAATACCGGAGTGAGCGAGTACAGAAAACCTGCAGCCACTCCGTAAACAATTCCGATAACAGCAAAGGAAAGTCCTCCGAGTTTTCCTCCTGTAACAGTAAGCGCACAGCCCATTATATTTATCAGCAGAGCAACATATTTCTTCGCACTGAACTTTTCCCTAAAGAACAGTTTTGACTCGATAGCCGTGAAAATAGGTGCCGTATACAGCAGCACCGAAGCAAGTGCCATGCCCGCCGTGTTCACCGCGCTGCTGTACATAAGATTGTACAAGCCCTGGCAGATAAAACCGAGCAGCATGCAGGAAATCAAAGTCCCCCTGCTTACCTTAAACGCCTTAAAACCGTCTTTTATTAATGTAATTGCCACAAGAATTACGCATCCCAGCAGCATTCTCACAAAACTTGTATATGCAGACGACGAACCGTTCGCCTGCATCATCTTAACCCAGAATCCGATGGTTCCCCAAAGTGATCCCGCAATAAATACGAATAAATAATTTCTGAAATCTGACTTCATCCCTATTCCCCGATAATTGATTTTGCCTCTGCCACTAACGCAGAGATATTATTTCTGTCAACAAGATTTACTCCATTTTCTATCCTGTCTCTCATAGCCTCGGCCTCTGAACTTGCATCCGGTGTGCTGCCGGAAATAAGTACCTTCTTCATTATACCCATCAGGAACTTATCAAGGCCTTCAACTCCTGCAGGGTCGTAAGCTCCCGACAGAATATACAGAGTCGGGTTCTTCGCACCTTCCCTGGCGAACTTCTTGTAGTTGATATCGTACACCTGCATATAGTTCTCGGTCGACTCACGTGCAACTCCGACTCCGAACACTATCAGCCTTTCTCTCAGTTCTTTCGGAAACAGTTTCTTGAACTTATCGAAGCCCACGATTCCGCTTCCCCTTATCCATCCGCCGTATATTATGCAGTCGTATTCGTACAGCGAAAGACCTTTTGCACTGCTAAAATCCACTGCCTCGCAGCCAAGCTCCTCGGCTATCCATTTTGCGTACTGCTCCGTGCTTCCACGCGCAGACGTATATATTACAATTGCCTTTGACATTTCTTTTAACCCTTTACGTTAGTTTCTCCAAGCATCCTGACAAGCCTGTCTCTCAGCTCATCACAGAAATCAACCCTGTATCCGTCTCCTGCACTGAGCATTTTGCCGTTTGGAAGATATACGGCAACAGGTCTTGTTCCCGGATAGAGTGAGAGTATGTCTGTTATGTGATACAGAGCACCCTTACTGTCTCCATGAGCCGCCTCAACTTCCGCACTGACACGAAGCTTTACATAATCTTCAGCCGAGGCTTTTGGTGCTGCAGGTGCGGCTGACCGACCTGCCTGACTCGGCGCCGCCGGCTTTTGCCACGAATTATTACGTGACCTTGATGCCGAAAGTTCAGATATTCTCTCAATTTCGACAACGCTTTCGAGCAGAAGTTCCGGAGCCTGTTCCTCCTTCATGCTGAGTCTTGCCTTAACCGCAACTATCGCGTCATTTCTTATGTTGTGCTTAAACTTCTCGTAGGTCTTCGGGAAAGCTATCGCAGTGATAAGACCGTCATAGTCCTCGAGCTGCAGACGAGCCATCGCCTGATTGTTTTTCGTAATCATAGTCCTGACATCCGAAAGCATGCCCGCCATAATCACGACATCGCCATCCTTAAACTTTGAATTGGAAACGATGAACTTCTCTTCCTCTCCCTCGAGTTCCATCTCATCATCCGGCAGAAGTTCGCTTGTCCTCGCACTGATTCTGTCCTTAATCAGATCTGCATACTCATCAAGCGGATGTCCTGTCAGGTATACGCCAAGCATCTCCTTCTCCTCGGCGAGAAGAATATTATCACTGAAGTTCGCAATCTTCGGAAGCTCCGGTGTAGCATTTACACCGTCAAGCACGTCATCGATATCATCCATCTGGAAAAGCGAAATCTGATTAACTCCGACAGTTCTTGCAATCTTCTGTGCGTTCGCAACAGCCTCATCGCAAACAGCCAGCATAGCCGCACGGTTCTTATTCAAGTCATCAAGTGCACCTGCACGAATCAGCGACTCGATAGCCTTCCTGTTAAGTTCCTTAGGATTGATTCCATTGATGAATTCGAAAATATCCTCCGGCTCACCATTCATCTCACGGGCCTCGATGATTGCGTCAATGATTCCCGTGCCGACATTTTTGACGCTGAGAAGTCCGAACCTCACCTTGCCGTCTTCCACGGTAAAATTCCTGCCACTCTTA
>JABUTC010000005.1:0-6378 GCA_021442505.1 Mogibacterium sp.
TCGGGATAGCCGATTTTCACGGTGAAACTGTTGAGTTTCACGAGGGCGTTGACCTTGGTTTCTGGGCTCATCCAGAGTGGAGCAGCACAACAAAGACAATCTACGTATTCGTAATGTACTTTGCTTGGGCATTCGCATTCACATGTGAGAACATCCCATATACAGCACTTACAGCTGTAATGACACAGGACCCAACAGAGAGAGCTTCACTCGCTGGTTGGAGAATGGCATTCTCGAACGCTGTAATGGCTGTTCAGGGCATCCTGGTAATTCCACTGGTTGGAAAGCTCGGCGGAAACAATCCTGCACAGGGCTGGGTAAAGGTTGTAATCATCTTCGCTATCATTGGATGCGTTTGCATGTACATCGCTGCATTCAACTGTAAGGAAGTTGTACGTAAGCCTCAGAGCATCGAGGAGAACGCTAAGATCATGGAGAGCATCAAGCTCGCTATGAAGAACAAGCCTTACATGATCGTTTGCCTCGGAATGTTCATTCTTGGAGTTGCTAACCTCGGAAGAATGACTTCAATGACATACTACTTCACATACACAGTTCAGAATATCGGACTTATGGGTGGATTCACAACAGCTCAGGCTATCGGCGGAATCATCGGAGCGCTCTTCGGAGTTCCATTCCTTGTTAAGACAATGCAGCACAAGGGTAAGGTAGTAGCTCTTTGTTCAGCAATCGCTGTTGTAGGAATGATCATTCAGTTCGTTGCTCAGCAGAACGCAACAGTATTCCTTGTAGGAGCATTTGTTCAGCAGTTCGGAACATACTCAGCACTCACAACTATCATGTCAATGATGGCTGATTGCGTAGAGCTCAGCTTGCTCAACGAGGGAGTAAGAATGGACGGATTCTTCAGTGCATTCGGTTACTTCTGGCACAAGCTCGGAATCGCTCTCGGTTCAGCAGCTACAGGATGGATTCTTGGAATCATGCACTATGTACCAAACGCTGCGGAGCAGGCTGCTTCGGTATATACAGGAATTAACATTATGTTCTTCTATATCCCAACAGTACTCTTCGTAATCATGGCACTTGCATTCCTTGCATACCCAATCAGCAACAAGAAGTTCGAGGAGATCGTTGCACAGATCGCTGAGAAGTACGGTAACTAAGGAGACGTATTTGTAAGTGTGCCAAATAGTACTCTCCATAAAAAAACACGAATAGACTGAGAACAGAACGCCGGGTCTCTCGGCGTTCTGTTCAAAAGGCAGTAAAGATTAGAAAATTGAGGAGATAAGTTTTGGAAAGAGTAATAGATAACAAGGTCTATGATTTTGAATGGGGCCTGCAGCCGGATACCACGATACAGCGTTTCGAAGGAGCGAAGGCAGCAAGGTGCAATGAAGATGACAAGGCTTACTGGATTTTCTACAAAGATGGAGATGACGATCTTTCTGAGCCGACAGGAATTCTGGAAATGACTGAAAGCGAAGAAAAGGAACTGGAGTACAAAGAAGTAATTGACGCCATAAGATTGGCAAACAAGCATGGCGAATACCCTGAGGTAAGTCAGGCAACGTACGAACTGATCGTAGAAATTACGATGAGAAAGGATACGGTTTTCGCCCTGTGCACAAGAAAAGAATATGTCGAGTCTGAGAAGAAGGGGCTCGCATATCTCGTTTCCAGAAAGGCAATTGAATATGCCAGAAGCGGTATGGAACCGCATGTAGCAATCGGCAAAGCTATGCAGGAAATATAAGCTATCGTTAAATTGCGATAGTATTATGCATTAATAGGCAAGTCGCCGAGACTAAAGAAGAATATAATTTTAATAGTGAAATAAATAACAAGGAGGTAAATGCTATGGCAAATATTCCAAAAACAGCAAAAGCAATGGTACTCGAAGAGTACGGTCAGCCAGATGTACTGCGCGAGATCGAGATTCCAGCACTTAACGAGGGAGATATCCTTGTAAAGGTTCAGATGGCAGGTATCTGCGGAACAGACGTTCACCAGCAGATCGGAGATCTTTCGATTAAGCCACCTACGCCAATGATTCAGGGACACGAGACAATCGGTAAGATCGTTGACATGAAGGGAGTTACTCACGACGTTGCAGGTACACCTGTAAAAGAGGGAGACAGAATCCTTTGGGCTCACCAGTTCTGCGGCGAGTGCTATTCATGTAAGATTCTTGCACAGCCTTGTGCATGCCTGCGCAGCAAGGGCTATGGATTTGCACCTCCACAGCTTCTCCGCGGAGGAATGGCTGAGTATGAGCTCATTACAAAGGGAACAGATTTCGTAAAGATTCCTGATGTAGTTACAGACGAAGAGGCTCTTGGAGTTGGTTGCGCATTCCGTACAGTAGTTAAGGGATTTGAGAGACTCATGCAGTTCGGCGGCATCCCAACTGGTGGTACAGTAGTTATCCAGGGTGCTGGTCCTATCGGACTTTACTCAACAGTAATGGCTGCACAGAGCGGCGCTGCTAAGATCGTAGTTGTAGACGGATTTGAGAATCGTCTTGAGTTCGCTAAGAGATGGGGCGCTACAGACGTAATCAGCATGAAGCAGTACACAGATACAGCTGCAAGAGTTGAGTACCTGAAGTCAATCACAAACGGACTTGGCGCTGACGTTGTTATCGAGGCAACAGGAGCTCCAGTAGCTATCCTTGAGGGATTTGAGTACCTCGTACCTAAGTTCGGTAAGTACCTCGTTCTTGGACAGACTTCAAGAAGAGGCGTTGAGATTATCCCTAACGACATCCTCGTAAAGGATATGATTATCATCGGAAGCATGTCAGCTGACATCAGACACTTTGTTAAGGCTCTTAAGTTCATCGAGGCTAACAGAGAAAAGTATCCATTTGGCGAGCTGATCTCAACAAAGTATGCTCTTGAAGAGGCTAACGAGGCTATGGCTAACATGCTGAACGGTAAGGATCTGAAGGCTGCTCTCGACATGAGAGATAGATAATCACCTGATTAATCACTTATATTCCTTGATATTTTTAGGAGGGAAAAGAAATGTTTGAAAGAACACCTAACAAGATGCTCGACAAAATCAGAGCTGGAAAGCCTGCATATGGTATGCAGAGCTACATTCATAACTCAGCACTCTACGAGGTAGCTGGATGGGCTGGCATGGACTTCTGCATGATCGACATGGAGCACTGCCGTCTTAACTATGAGTCAATGGTAGACATTATCCGTACTTGCGAGATGTCAGGAATGACTCCACTTGTAAGAGTACCAGAGAACTCAAAGACATGGATTCGTTATGCACTTGAGTCAGGCGCTCGTGGAGTAGTAGTTCCACACATCAAGTCAGGTGAGGACGTTCGTAAGGCTCAGGAAGCTCTGAGATTCCCACCAGAGGGAAGAGCTGGTGTATGCCCTGCTGTAAGAGCTTGCAAGTACGCTCAGGGTAACTGGGAAGAGTACATGAAGGAGTCAAACAAGAACACATCACTTATCGTTCTGTTTGAGGACGTAGAGGCTATCGAGAACGTAGACGAGATCCTCGCAGAGCTCAAGCCAGGCCGTGACGGTTATGGAATGGGAAATGCAGATATCGCTCACGCTCTTTACACAGACGACAAAGAGCCAGTTAACTGGAGACACCCATACTGCGCTGAGGCTCAGCAGATCGTAGTTCCTAAGGCTAAGGCTCTTGGACTCTTCAACCAGTCAATGGCATTCACACCAGACGTTGAGGGAATCAAGGGAAGCCGTGCTGCTGGCGGAGACGCTATCATGTTCCACCCAGACATCGACCTGTTCCAGAGAACAGTTATCGGTCTCGTAAAGGCTGGAGAAGAGGCAGACAAGTTCTTCGAGTCACAGAAGTAGTCTTAAAAAATTATTATATTAGGAGTGTAATATGGACGGTTTAAAATTATACATACTTTTCATCGGTGACATCACAATGCCTTCGAAGGCACATATGACACCTGGAAAGGATGAGGGTATTCCTGTAAACTTCCCTGCATACTGCTATCTCATCGACCACCCAAAGGGAAAGGTTCTTGTAGACTGCGGAATGCATAACGGAGGACCTGCTCACGTAAGAGAAGAGGACATCGTAACTAACCGCCTTGCTGAGATCGGTGTTCAGCCGGATGACATCAAGTACGTTGTACTGACACATCTGCACATCGACCACGCTGCATACATGACTTCATTCCCTAACGCAACATTCGTTGTAAGAAAGGAAGAGCTCAGATCTGCATGGTGGCCTGAGACATGTGAGAGAGGCTACGTATACGATGACTATAAGGATGCAAGATACTTCCGTTACATCCAGCCTAAGGATGACGAAGTATACGATCTCTTCTACGACGGAAGCGTTCTTCTGATCGATACAAAGGGTCACACAAGAGGACATCAGTCAGTAGTTCTTGATCTTAAGGAACTCGGAAAGACTGTACTCGTAGGTGATGCTGCAGCATTCCGTGAGAACATGGAAGAGAAGATTCTCCCTGGATACTGTTCAGACAGCTGGGCAGGCATGCAGACACTTGAGAGACTCAAAGTGATGGAGGAAGAGGGATATTTCCTTATCTTCGGTCATGACATTCCACAGTGGAAAGAGCTTAAGCTCTCACCTGAATTCTACGAATAATTTAAAACATTGCGAGAGAGGTAATAAACAATGTCAAGTCAATATAGTCAGCTTTGTCCAGTATTATATGGACCAGATGCGCTGAACGAGTTAGGCGCAAAGGCTAAAGAGCTCGGCGGAAGCAGAGCAATCCTTGTATACGACAAGGGAATCGGAAGCACCGGAATAATCGAAAAGATTGAGAAGATGCTCACAGATGAGGGAATTTTCGTTCTTAAGTTTGATGGAGTATTAGCAGATGCACCTAAGGATATGGTAAATTCAGTAGGTCAGCTTGCACAGGATAACAACATCGACATGATCGTTGGTATCGGTGGAGGAAGCAGCCTGGATACAGCTAAGGCTGTTGCAATCCTTGTTGAGAACCCACTTCCTATCGATCAGTACTATGCACAGTTTGGAAAGCCTTTCAAGCAGTCATTCCCACTGATCCTTATCCCTACAGCATCAGGAACAGGTAGTGAGGTTACAGCTATTTCTGTAATCCACGACGAGGATACAGACGCTAAGGAGTTCGTTCTTCGTCCAGGAAACCTTGCAATCCTTGATCCAAAGGTTACACTTAGCCTTCCACCACATGTAACAGCAGCAACAGGAATGGATGCTATGTCACATGCTGTAGAGGCACTCACATCAAAGGGAGCAAGCCCAAAGAGCGACCTTCTTGCTCTTCACGCTATCAAGCTCATCGCTGAAAACCTTGCAGTTGCATGCGAGGATGGAAGCAACCTTGAGGCTCGTTCAAACCTCAGCCTTGCAAGTAACTTTGCAGGAATGGCATTCAGTGATGCCAGCGTACATTGGGGACACGCTGCTGCTCACGAGATGGGAATCAAGTTCCATATGCCACACGGTGACGCATGCGCTCTTACACTCCCAGAGGTAGTAAAGAGCAGTGCTGAGCTCGCTCCAGAAGTTACAAAGAAGATTGCAGAAGCTCTCCAGGTAGAGGTTCCTGCAGGAGCAAGCGCTGTAGAAGTTGGCGAAATGGCAGCAAAGGCAATCAGAGACCTTATGAAGAAGGTTGGCATCAAGTCACTTAAGGATCGCGGAATCACAAGAGAGGAAGCTATCGCTTGTGCAAAGGGTGCAGTTGAGAAGAACTGGTTTGTAATCATGGCTCTGATGCCTGTTGACATTCCATTCGTAGAAGGTCAGATGGCTGCAATGTATGACAACTACTAAAATACGTTTTAGTAGATTGAAAACTACAGAATAATTTCATTATTCACATTTAAAAGAGGGAACCGTGGCTTTCGGGTTGCGGTTCCTGCTTTTTATTTCGCTTTTTATAGGGTAAAAGTGGTATAATCATTGTGTATGAGCATGAACAAATTAGGTTTATTCAGCGACGCAAGTGCGTTGATGCTGGTAATAGTCGCTTTTCTGATGGCTTTCGTTATCGCTCTTCTGATGACGCCGGTCAGCATTTGGGTTGCAAATAAAATAGGCGCAATCGACATCCCTAGGGATGAGCGAAAGATTCACAAGAGACCAATTCCGAGATTTGGCGGATTGGCTATTTTTGTTGCATCGATTATTCCTATGGTATTGCTCGAGGGACAGAATCCGAGTATTCGTGCTGCGGCACTCGGCGGTCTGCTGATGTACCTGCTTGGTGCGGTTGACGATCTGAAGCAGTTGTCTGCTGGTGTAAAATTTGTCGGACAGACTGCGATTGCGGTTCTTATGTATTTTATGGGAATACGAATCGCATTTATTACGAACTATTTCTACGGCGGCAATCTGCATTTTGGAGTAGCGCTGTCGTTTATCATCACTGTAGGC
>JABUTC010000005.1:7075-21964 GCA_021442505.1 Mogibacterium sp.
CATCAGGCGATGATTTTTGCCTTCATGGCGAAGGAGGCTGTTGAGCGTTGCGGCGAAAAGGGAAAGGAATCAATCCTCCGCGGCATGACGCTTTACGGCAATGAGCGTGGTCGTCGTATGGCTCTGAATGCGAAGGCTCACGGTGAGGAGATTAATACTTTGACGAACCAGGCGTTTGGCGAGTGGACGACTGATTATCCGGGACAGATGGAGTTCGGTCAGATTCAGATTGAGCCGACGCTTCAGACATATATTTCGAAGTGCGCTTGGTGCGATGCATGGGCTAAGCATGGAATCAGTGAGTACGGCAAGCTGTACTGCGTGAATGTTGACAATGCGGTGTATCAGGGCTATCAGGACAAGTATGCGTGCACGCCTATTACCGAGGCGATGAGCTGGGGTGGTGAGTGCTGTAAGTTCGACTGGGGCTGTGCGCTCAGCGAAGAGGAAAATGCAAGACTGAAGGAACTCAAGGCGGAGATTGGAACGACCTATATGAAGGATTTCGATTTCCATACGGCTCATATGATGAGGACAATCAGCAAGGTGCTGGTTGAGGATCTTGGCGTTGAAGGCGAGGCTGCTGTTGAGGCTGGCCTTGCGGCATTTGAGGAACTGTATGGCGCCGAGTATCTTGAGGCGGCGAAGGCTGTGCCTGAAAAAGAGCTTTATCCTTGGACATAATTCGCAAGAAAATAGCAAGAAAAAAGTGAGTCATCAGACTCACTTTTTATTTTGCGCTTAAGTTATGTCAAAGCCATTTTATGTTGCGGCTAGAAGTTGTCGCTTCTGCGGCAGAGATCCGGAATTACGAATGGACGGCGAACCTTTCCGGTTGAAGTTTTCACCATTGGCTCGGTGCTGAGCAGCAGACGCTTGATAATCTTGTACGGCGGCAGAGTTGTGTTGACCTCAGCAATTACGCTGTAGATGTGTTTCTTGAGGGCATCTTCGCCAACGCTGCGACAGTGCTCTAATCTCTGCTCCATTGTCATATTCTGACCGTGCTCCTCGAGGTAGCGGCGGCCGTATTCCTCTATGTACGACTCCTCGAAAACAAAGTTTGCACTGACAAGAAGGTCGTCGTCTTTCTGCCAGCCGAAGACGAGAATCTCGGAAGCATCCGGCAGTGCTGAAGCGAGTACTTCCTCGAGCTCCTCAGGGTAGACATTTTTGCCGTTCTTGAGAACGATAACGTTCTTCTTGCGTCCGCGGAGGAAGAGGAAACCGTCTTCATCGATGTAACCGAGGTCGCCTGTTCTGAACCAGCCGTTGGTGAAAACTCCCTCGTTGTCTTCGTCGCGAAGATATCCGATCATAACGTTCGGTCCTTTTGCAAGAACCTCGCCGATCCCGTTCTCGTCCACGCCGTCAATCCTGATGCTCACACCCGGCAGAGGAAGTCCGACGGAACCGGCGCGTTGATGCGTCAGTTTTTCTGCAGTGAGTACAGGCGACGTTTCTGTCAGTCCGTATCCCTGCAAAGTATCGATTCCTATCGATCTGAAGAATCCGAAAATCTCAGGGTCACTAGGTGCGGCACCGACTACAGCGAGACGAAGTGCTCCGCCGAGCGGCTCCAGAATCGAACCGAAGAGCTTTCTTCTTACATCGATTCCGACCTTGAGAAGGCCGTTCGAAAATGCAATCATCTTGCGCAGAAGACCGAGTTTACCCGACTTTTCGGCGGTCTTGATAATCTTGTTGTACATAGCTTCGAAAAGCAGCGGCACTGCGATAAATACCGAAACCTTGTACTCGACGAGGTTGTCTGCGAGGTATTTTAGCCCGTCACAGAATACCGTGGTGCTTCCTCGAGACAGCATGAAAGTAGTGCCGACCGAGCCGAACGTATGATGGAAAGGCAGCAGAGCCAGATTGACATCATCCGGCTTAATAACATCAACGAGATGCATGGTCAGACCGTAAACATTCGAAGTGATATTTCGGTTTGACAGCATTGCGGCCTTCGCGTTGCTGGTTGTGCCTGAGGTGAAAAGAAGAACTGAAAGCTCGTCAGGCGTCTTCGGCACGAAATCGCCCTTCATCGCGTCTACATACTTCCTGCATTCGTCGATACAGGCTCTTACATCCGGCTTGTGCTCACTTTGTTCCATACAGATGGCTGCCTTGACGCCGCAGCCGCAGCCGATGATGTCGAGCACCTGGTTTTCAAGCTTCCTGCCATAAACTACAACTGTGGTATTGCTTTCGCGCAACGACATTTCCATTTCGCTTTTTCTCAGCTCCTTGTCAATCGGCACGGCAATGTGCCCGTCGAACTGTGCGGCAAAATACGCAACCATCCATTCGTAGCTGTTAGCGCCGGTGATGGCAATGCGCTCATTGCGAAGCCCCTGAGTTCTCAGATACGCACAGAATGCATATATATCATTTAGGAATTTTTCGTATGTTATATATTCGTAACTAACGCTGCGGTGAACCTTGTGTTTGATTATAAAAGCCGTGCGGTCACTGTGCTTATTGCAAGTCGCCTCCATCAGTTCTTTAATGCTGTCGTACTGTATCTCTACAGGTTTTCTTAATCTCATATCTCGAGTCTCCTTTATATACTTATTGCGCTCGCTCTTTTGTCTGCGAGCACTTGCCAATTTCATAGACTTATGTTATTTATTAAACATCTGTTGACGATGACACAATTTTAGCCAAGCAAAACGGGTAAAACAATATGCAAGTTTGCGAGCTGTGTCGGTTTCGGCGACACTCTGGACCTGCGNCAATAAGGAGAAAAAATGGATATAAGGCAGAAATTCACCAAAAAAATAATCCGGGAGACTTTCCTGGCAATGCTCGAAGAGATGAGCCTGCAGAAGATTACTGTCAAAGAACTGTGTGCACGCGCGGAAATTAATCGTGCGACTTTCTACAAATATTATCAGAATCCGGAGGATCTTCTGGAGGCTCTCGAGCGTGAACAGCTCGACTCACTTCAGCAAAAACTCGACAAGGCCGACGCTGGGAACCTGCAGGATATTTTTCGCGTGACACTCTCGGACATAAAGGAAAACTACGCGACATATAAAATAATTTTCTCCGAGAACGGAGACATGAGCTTTCGCGAGAAGATTTTCGCCCTTTGCTACGACGAAAATATGAAGGTCATTCGGTCGTATTTTCCGACGATGCAGGCGGAGCAGCAGGAGTGGCTCTATTATTTCATCGCCGAGGGCTGCAACGGCGTTCTCAATCGCTGGATGGCGGGAGGCAGTGTGAGTTCGATCGACGAAGTCATTGATTTTGTGGAGAAAATCATCGCAGATATCAACATTTCGCTGCCGAAAAGTTTCGTTCTATAGCCACATCAAATAGGAGTAAACACAAACCAAATTTTTCTTTATAGGAAAAAAGCGCACAGCGTGTTATAATTTTCACGAGAGGTTAAGCAATTTTTTTCGGAGGAATTTATGACAGTAAATCCTACCCCCACAGAGCATGTGGGTCAGAGAATAAGATTGTTTAGAAAGAAAAGCGGATACACCCTGATGGAGTTCTCAAAGATGATCCACAGGAGTGTTTCTGCTATTTCAAAATATGAGACCGGAATGGTGCCAATCGATGTCGATACGATGTTTGAGATTGCAGATGCGCTTGGCGTGTCGGTTAATGAGCTGACGGATTACCGCAATCCGAAGGCGGCCGAAAAAGAGCGCAACGGAGAATCTGGAGCAGGAAGCGTGTCGGGCTCGGCGGGTGCCTTTTTCAAGCCGAACAAGATTTACTATATGTACCAGTACTCCGGTTTTGACAAGCGCACCAACAAGTGCGTGCTCGAGATTATCGAAAAGCCGGAGAGCGACAAGGACCGTGTGGTGCTCTACTACGGGGTAAAAGACGAGGGCGATTACGCCAATCNGTGTGACTACTATTATTCGGGCAATATCACCTATGCTGAAAACAACATCAGCATTCAGGCGAGCAATCCATACAACGAGGCGGACAAGGTTTCGATTTATGCAAAGGCGCCTTCCTCGCAGGGGCAGACGAGCGTCACAGGCCTTATCCTGACGCTGGCGGAATCGCTGCGGACACCTTACGCGGCCAAAATCGTCTTTTCGACGAAGCCCCTCCCGATAAATGCCGACTTGCTTGGACAGCTGATGGTAAACGACAGGGAGTCGATGGCGGAGTTTCGCCGGTCAAACGCGCTTGTGGTGTATTAGGAAAACACCGAAAGTTTTAGCAAAAAATCCTTGATTTTTCAAGGCAAAAGGGTATAATAGACAAGCGAGTCTCGTATTGGGGCTCGCTTTAATCCTGCACCGAAAGGTGCCACTTAAGTCCACAGGAGGTGAAGACATGAGAGACTATGAACTGTTATTCGTGCTCGATACTGATCTTGCAGAGGATCAGAAGGAAGCAATGGTCGAGACAGTCAAGGGAATCATCAACCAGGGCGGAGAAGCTGGCGAAGCTGATGTTTGGGGCAACAGAAAACTTGCTTACCCAATCAACAAGAAGAACGAGGGTTACTATGTTGTAATCCCATTCAAGGCTGAGGCAGAACTGCCAAAGGAGCTTGACAGAAGACTGAGAATTTCCGACAAGGTTGTAAGACACATCATAGTATGTCCGGACGAAGACTAGTCCAGGGAGGCGTATATGAACAGTGTTATTTTGATCGGAAGGCTCGCAAGAGATCCTGAACTGAGCTACACTCCAAACAACCAGACACCGGTGACAAGATTCACGCTCGCAGTTGACAGACCTACACAGGCAGGTCAGGAGAGACAGGCGGATTTTATCAGAATCACAGTGTTCGGCAGACAGGCTGAGACAGTAGCGCAGTATCAGAAGAAGGGCAGCCAGGTTGCTGTAAGCGGCAGAATCCAGACAGGAAGCTACAAGAACAGGGAAGGTGTTACAGTTTACACAACTGACATCATCGCTAGCAGAGTAGAGTTCCTCGGAAGCGCAGGCGGAAATGCAGGAAACGGCGGAAACGGCGGATCTGCATTCGGCGGTTCGTTCGGCGGTTCAGACAACTTCGGCGGTCAGTCAGATTCCATGACAAGAAACCAGAGCTCATTCGAAGAGCAGCCATATCCGGATTCCTTCCAGGAAATCAATGAGGATATGCCATTCTAGAAGAAAGGGGAAAAGCACGAATGTATAACAAGAACCAGAAGCGTCAGGGCATGGGCATGAGAAGAAAGAAAGTTTGCCAGTTCTGCGCTGACAAGGATAAGAAGATTGATTATAAAGACGTCGAGACTCTGAAGAAGTACACAACTGAGAGAGGCAAGATCCTCCCAAGAAGAGTTACAGGTACATGTGCAATGCACCAGAGAGCAGTAGCAAAGGCAATCAAGAGAGCAAGAGTAGTTGCACTCCTGCCATTCGACGCAGAGCTTTAATAAAAGAGAAGAGAGAAGAGTGACGCCCGCTGTGGCGCCACTCTTTTTCGTTGCAATTTTGTGCAGTGTGGTAGTTCAGCGGGCATCGAATGGAGCGTTTTTCCGAAAAGTACCATTTTTCGCATCTTGGCGAAAGTTTTTGCACGTAACTTTCAAAAATTTTTCCGAAAAGATGGGAAAATGAGGCAGTCAGCGAAACTTTTGCCATGTTCTGCACCTGATAAGGTATTTCCGGAGTACCACTGAGCAACTTTTGGCTATAAATAATATACACATTGTTAGAAAAGTGTTACTTAATGTAATCGCTTAAGCAGCATTTCAGCAACTATCAAAAAAAGTTACCTCAAAAACTTTCGTCAAGCTCTCAAAAACGAGCTTTTTAGGAAAAATTTTCAAAACTTAGGTTTTGAGTCTTATTTTCCTCAATAATTTCTTCCAAAATTTCTTCCCCCAAAAATAACAAGCCGGCGAACTTTATTCATCTGCGCAACAGAGGGGTCAAATCGCCTCGAATGCTTGATTTTTCAAGGCTTTGGGCGGTATAATATTGTTGAGTAGTAGGATTAAAAAGCAAACTGGCGCGTATTTCTTTTGCAATAAGTGAGCCCCAGTTGGTTTTGTGATGCTCTTTATTGTAGTAGAAGTACCCACAAGCCCCAAATTTCAAGGGTTGCGGGATATAGGCGTCAAAGCAAGCATCAATCCCAGAATCAATATAGTTAGCAAGATAGGAGACTTATTCTTGTGCATCAAGTAGTGGAGGGAGAACCATGAAAGAGAAGTTGAGGAAAGGAATTGCTCTGGTCGTCGCGGGAGCACTGGTTTTTACCAGCCTTGCGTATACGACGACTAATGTGCTGAAGGCCTCTGAGGAGGAATTCGGAAGTCAGATAGAGCAACCGACAGGTGAGAACGCACCGGAGGAGGTCGCCCAGAACGAGACTCCGCAGGTTGAGGAAGAACAGCTCAGCCTGACCGAGGAGCCGGGCGGCGAACAGGAGCAGACGGAACCGGAGACGCCGGCGCCAAAAGAATACACGGTAACGATTGAGGAGCCTGCGCTTAGCGGAGGCCAGCTTTACGTGTGGACTGATGGCAGCGAAGAGGCAGTTTCTTTCTCCGGTAAAAAGTTCGAAAAGAAAGCAGTCGAGGGGTCGACTTTTAACCTGCGCGTAGAAGTAAGCGAAGGGTACGAGCTCGAGTCCATCCACAGCAACGGCAGCCAGCTTAATGCGGTACCGGGCAGAGAAGGTTACTATCAGATTGCCAACCTCGATGCGAACACCAAGGTTAAGGTGACATACCGTGAGGTTAAGATAGAACAAGAAGACAAGACCGGAGAAGGCGACAAGGGCGACAAGGCCGAGCCGGGCAAGGACGAGCCTGACCCTGACCCGAAGGAAGAGCCGAAGAAAGAAGAGCCAAAGGCAGAAGATAAGGAAACTGCAGAGGACTCTTCAATTATCGGATTCTTTAAGGACCTTCTCGGAATAGGAACAGTCGAGGAAACTCCGGAAGCTGAAAACGACCAGTACGAGATTACGGTTATTTTCAACACGGCCGACGGCACCAAAATCGACGAGCAGGTAGTAATGATAGACAAGAAGACCAACAAGGTTCTTGTCGGACTTGTTTTGCCGGAAACACCATCAGCAGGCAGCAACAAGAAATTTACAGGTTGGTTCTCGGGCGAGAATCAGCTGGTTCTCCCAACAGACGCAAATGCACAGGATTTCATAAAGCTCGCAGGTGAAAACAGCACAATCACCTACGTGCCACAATACGAAGAAGCTTACTACGCATACTTCCTCTCGGTTGACGGAAGCACCGTAGTTTACACCGCAGTTATCAATGACAAGAGTCAGCAGATAACCGCATACGAAGGATACGAGCCACAGGGTTCGAAGGTAACAGGCTGGCAGTTTGGCGACAAGACCTATGCGCCGGGCGAAAAATTCTCCATCAGCTCTGACGTGACACTCACACCTCAGGTTGAATCATCATGCTGGGTTACTTTCAACTCGATGGGCGGAAGCGTCGTTTCATCGGCAGCCGTTACTTCGGGAAAAAATCTCGATCTCGCGACAATCGAAAAGCCGACAAGAGCGGGCTTCACATTCAAGGGCTGGAGCAAGACACCAAACGGAACGGTTATCACAAATCTCACAGTAAACAGCGACACTATGCTCTATGCAATCTGGGAAGGAGCAGATGTTGATTACACAATCGTTTACTGGGGTGAGAATGCCAACGACACTGAGTATTCGGTAATTGCTACAGAAAAGAAAAAGGCAAAGGCAGGAACAACAGTCACACTGACCAAAGAAAAAGCACCTCTGCCTAAGGACTTCGCAGACAGAGAGCACTTCACATTCAGTCATGCTGATTCGGCAGTAATCAGCCAGGACGGTTCGACTGCAATAAATGTTTACTACACAAGAAACGTTTACACATTCACCTTCCAGAGAGAGAAGGGAAAAGAGTGGGTAGGCGGACTTCGCAACGGTCACTTTGAGGAAAGATGGGACGAGTCTCCAATCAGCACTAACACTTCGATAATCAGTAAGAGCTGGACGACCATCTACAGTTTCTCCGCAAAGTACGGAGCATATATCGGAGATAAGTTCGCATTCACAGGAAGTGACGGAGTGTCATATCCAAGATCGGACAAGCTCATCACATGGAAGGCGACAAATAAGAATGTTTACTCCCGCAGAATCACAGCGGTTGAGACAATGCCGGGAGAGAATGTCACATTCCACTTCTACTATGCAGCACTCAAGCTCGCAGCTTACAAGTGCTACTACTACGGAGAGGATCCTAACGGCGACAAGACATATGACGGCAAAAAGTATTCACTCATCACTGTATACAACACTGACCTGAGAGAGTACAACGAAAGCGATATGTTCCTGGAGTTCGAGGGATACACAAAGAAGAATGCCGTAAAGGAAAACGGAAAAGCACCGAAAGAAGATGAGACAATCATCGGAACCGGTGATATGTACTTCTACTACACCAGAAACAATTACACACTCACTCTCAACAACTACGGTAAGGAAGACAAGAAGACCGTAGGCTTTGACACATCACTCGAGCAATACAACGTAGCACCAGAGAGACCTTCGTCAGTTTCGGAGAGTGCGATTTTCAAGGGATGGTATGAGGTTGACCCTTCAAAGGTAAAATCGCTGAAGGGCATTCAGCCATATAATTTCACAGGCAAGAAGATGCCGGCAGGCAACATGGTTCTCTACGCATACTGGGAGGAGCAGCCTGTCAACATCACAATCACAGTTCCGCTGAACTCGAATCCAAGCAAGAAGTACGAGACCAGCGTTCAGGCAGGAACGGTTATTTCAAACACAACGGAGTACACCCAGGCTCTCAACGACCTTGCTGCAGAGGGCAAGTCAGTAAAGAAGTGGGTAGACACAAGTACAAATAAAGAATTCGACATCAACCAGGCAATCGATAAGGACACATCGGTAGTCGCAGTTCTGATGGGCGCTGAGAATGCCAAGTACACAGTAAGTTACGATCTCGGTGAGGGCTCAAGCGCAAGCTGGTCAAACGAACAGAAGACAGATGAAAAGAACTACGGCGGTGGTTCCTTTGCTTCAGTATGGGCGTTCCCATCGGATGCAGAGGCCCCTGCAGAAAAGCAGTTCCTGAACTGGACCGACCAGAACGGTGTATCGTACTACCCTGGCGATAAAGTTGAAGTAAACTCGAATGTTGTCCTGACCGCACAGTACACAGCGGCTCCAAAGCCGGTAGAAGTAAAGTACTATGCGAACGACGGCGAGACGACAGACCCTGTAGTTTACAAGTACTATGTTGGACAGAATCCAATCGTGGCAATCTGCACATTCGAGAATCCGGGATACACATTCGTAGGCTGGAACACAAAAGCTGACGGAAGCGGTACGGCTTATCCATACGGAAGCAGAGTGAAGGTTCCTGAAGGCGGAATCAGCCTCTACGCTCAGTGGGCAACACTCGAGGCAGAAGGTTACACCGGAGTTTACGACGGACAGGCACACTCGGCGACTGCATCGGCAACAGCCGGATACACGGTTGAGTACCTCGTAGACGGCAAGTGGAGCACAACTGCACCAAGCATCAAGAACGTCGGTCAAAAGTCCGTATATATTAAGGCGTCAAAGACAGGTTCGTCGACACTTATCGCGACCGTTACACTCAAGGTAACACCTGCAACTCTTAAGGTAAGCACGCCAAGCGCAAGCAAGGAGTACGACGGAACAGCACTTACAGCTGACGGATCGGTTGAGGGCCTTGTAAACGGCGAGCAGGTTTCTTTCAAGACAACAGGATCGCAGACAGACATCGGTCAGAGTGAGAACACTTATGAGCTTAAGTGGGACAAGACTGCCAAGAAGAGCAACTACACAGTAATTTCGAGCACAGGAATTCTGAGAGTAACAGAGTTCATGGGCGAGGTTACAGTAACCACAACAGGCGGCACTTTCACATACGACGGAAAGGCGCATGGAGCTACAGTTGAGGTAACAGGACTTCCTAAGGGATATACCGTTGAGAAGGCGACTTCGAATGCAACTGCAACAAATGTAACGGCAAAACCGGTTCAGGCAATTTGCAATGAACTTGTAATCAAGAACCCTAAGGGAACTGATGTAACAAGCCAGCTCAAACTCAAGAGAGTTAACGGCAGCATCACTATCAACAAGGCTACGCTGACGGTAACAACCCCGAGCGCAAGCAAGGAGTACGACGGTGAGCCTCTCACAAAGGAAGGAAAAGTTGAAGGCTTCGTAAACGGCGAGACCGCAACTTTCAGCACCACAGGAACACAGACTTCCGTAGGCTCAAGCCAGAACACATACAGCCTCACATGGGACAAGACTGCAAAGGCAGGCAACTACAGTGTAAGCGAGAACCTTGGAACTCTGACAGTTACGGAGTACAAGGGTAAAATCGTTGCGACTGTTTCCAATGTGACAGCTACATATGACGGCAAGGCACACGGTGCGACAGTAAGCGTAACCGGACTCCCTAAGGGATACACGGCTACGGCAGGCTCAAGCACTACTGTAACTGACGTAACAACGGGCACAACTGCAGTTTGCGATTCGCTCGTAATTAAGAATTCAAAGGGTACAGATGTAACAGACACACTCGATATCGAGAGAGTGCCGGGAACCATCGTTATTAACCCTGCACCAATCACAATCACAACACCGACCGTAAGCAAGACCTACGACGGCACAGCACTCACAGCTGCCGGCACAATGGAGGGTCTTGTAAACGGCGAGACAGCTACTTTCAGCACTACCGGATCACAGACAGGCGTAGGAACAAGCAACAACACATACAGCCTCGTTTGGGACGGCACGGCAAGTTCAAGCAACTACACAGTAAACGCTTCGGTCGGCAAGCTGACAGTCAATGAATTTGCCGGCACGGTTACGGTAAAAACCACCGGCGGCATTTTCACCTATGACGGCCAGGCGCACGGAGCGACTGTCGAGGTATTCGGACTTCCTGAGAGCGGATACACAGTTGAGACCGCTACATCGAACGCAACAGCAACTGATGCGACAACAGGACTTGCGGCAACATGCGACAATCTCGTAATCAGAAACGCGGCGGGCGCTGATGTAACAAGCAACCTGACAATTTCGAAGGAAGACGGAAGCATCGTCATCAACAAGGCAACGCTGACAGTAAACACACCAAGCGACTCGAAGGTATACAACGGTTCGGCACTCACAAAGGCCGGAACAATCAGCGGTTTTGTGAATGATGAGACAGCTACTTTCAGAACTACAGGTTCGCAGACGGGTGTTGGTTCAAGCCAGAATACGTACAGCATCACATGGGACGGCACGGCAAAAGAGTGCAACTACAGCGTTGATGCTAACATCGGAACTTTGACCGTAACTCAGTACGGCGATGAAATCGTTGTAACTGCTACAGGCGGAGAGTTCACATACGATGGAACAAATCACAAGGCTACAGTTTCGGTAAGCACACTGCCTGAGGGATACACACTCGAGAAGGCATCATCGAATGCAAAGGTTAAGAACGTATCCGACGGAGAGGTGGCTGCAACAGTTGACGAGCTCGTAATCAGAAACGCTGCAGGCGACGATGTTACAAGCGAGCTGAAGGTAAGATATGTAAGCGGCACACTCAAGGTTAAACCGGCAGCAGTTTCGGTAAGCACACCGAGCCAGACCAAGACCTATGACGGAACTGCACTGACATCAGCAGGAAGCATCACAGGACTTGTCGGCGATGAGACTGTAGACTTCAAGACTACCGGTTCACAGACAGAGGTAGGAACAAGCAAAAATACGTACGAGCTTAAGTGGACAGGCACGGCAAAACAGAGCAACTACAGCCTGACAGAATCTGTCGGCGACCTGACCGTAAGCGAGTACACAGGAACAATCGATGTAACGACAACAGGCGAAACAGCCGAGTATGACGGACAGGCACACGGCGCTACAGTTTCAGTAGGCACACTGCCGACCGGCTACACGGTAAAAACCGCTACCGCAAGCGCAACAGCCACCGACGTGACAGGAGCTTCGGGCGTTGCTGCTACATGCGACACTCTCGTAATCGAGAATGCGGCAGGAGTAGATGTTACATCGAAACTCAATATTAATAAGATAGACGGAAAAATCGTTGTAACACCTAAGGCACTGACAGTTACAACAGAGACTGCAAGCAAGGTTTACGACGGAAACGCACTCACGGCAGGAGGAGAAATCACAGGCTTCGTTGAAGGTGAGGATGCGACTTTCGCAGTAACAGGAACACAGACAGATGTAGGCTCGAGCCAGAACACATACTCACTCACATGGGACAAGAAGGCTAAACAGGGCAACTACACAGTTAACGAGAGCCTCGGAACTCTGACAGTAACAGAGAGCAAGGCTGAGGTAGTAGTAACTACAACGGGCGGAACATTCACTTACGACGGCAAGGCTCACGGAGCGACAGTCGCAGTAACAAATCTGCCTGAAGGCTACACAGTTGAAACGGCAACATCGAGTGCGACAGCAACTAACGTAGCAGACGGAACAGTGACTGCTACCTGCGATAATCTCGTAATTAAAAATGCGAAGGGTACAGATGTAACGGATAAGCTGAACATCAAGAAGGTTGACGGAAGCATCACCATTACAGCTGCAACACTGACAGTGGTAACACCGGATGCAAGCAAGACCTATGACGGAACTCCGCTCACTGCAGAGGGAAGCATCAGCGGATTCGTAAACGGCGAGACTGCAGTTTTCGCCACAACCGGAACAATCACTGAGGTTGGCACGACTTCGAACTCATACAGCATCGACTGGGATGACGAGGCAACAACCGCTCAGCAGAGCAACTACGCAGTAAGTGCATCTGTGGGAACGCTGACAGTAGAGCATTTCACAGGCACAATCACTGCGACAACAACAGGCGGAAGCTTCGTATATGACGGACAGGAGCATGCGGCTACAGTATCGGTCAGCCAGCTTCCTGCCGGATATACTCTCGTAAGCGCAACATCAAACGCTAAGGCTACAAACGTTGCGGACGGAGTTGTAAGCGCAACATGTGACAGCATCAGAATCAACGATGCCAACGGAAACGATGTAACTGCACAGCTCAATATCGAGAAGAATACGACAAGTCTGCAGATCACAGCTGCAACGCTGACAGTAACGACACCGACAAGAAACAAGGTTTACGACGGAACTGCTCTTACTGCAGAGGGAAGCTGCACAGGATTTGTAAACGGCGAAACAGCGACTTTCGCAACAACAGGTTCACAGACAGCGGCCGGATTCAGCCAGAACACTTACTCGCTGACATGGGACGGAACTGCTGTACAGTCGAACTACAGCATCAGCGAGAGCCTCGGAACTCTGACGGTAACAGACACAGAGGATGAGATTGTTGTAACAGTAACGGGCGGAACATTTACATATGACGGAGCGGCTCACGGCGCTACTGTATCTGTAAGCACACTGCCTGCAGGATACAGGCTGGAAAAAGCTTCCTCCAATGCGACAGCGACAAATGTTACCGCAGACCCTGTGATTGCACACTGCGACGAACTCGTTATCAGAAATGCCGAGGGCAATGACGTAACCGGCAAACTCAATATTTCGTACAGGAACGGAAGCATTACAATCAACAAGGCTCCGCTCACAGTTACAATGCCTGGAGCAAGCAAGGTTTACGACGGAGAGGCTCTGACACAGACAGGTACTATGACAGGTCTTGTGGCAGGCGAGACTGCAACGCTGGTTAACACAGGAACACAGACTGCAGTAGGCGAAAGCAATAACACATACGAGATTAACTGGGGAAGCGCTAATGCAGACAACTACCAGGTTAACGCAACAGTCGGCAAGCTGGCTGTAACTGAATTCAGCGGCGTGGTTAATGTCGTAACAACAGGATATAACGGAACATACGATGGACAGGCTCACGGAGCGATAGTTCAGGTAAACGGTCTCCCGGCAAAGGGATACACGGTTGAGACTGCAACATCGAGCGCTACAGCAACTGATGCGACTGCAGGCGTTGCCGCAACTTGCGACGCTCTGGTAATCAGAAATGCAGCAGGCGAGGATGTTACAGCCAAGCTGAACAAGAGCTTCACAGACGGAAGCATCGTAATCGCAAAGGCATCTCTCACAGTTAAGACTGAGGGAGCAACAAGGGTATACAACGGAAAAGCTCTGACGGCAGAAGGACAGTTAACAGGACTTGTAAACGGCGAGGAAGTTACTTTTGCCGTAACAGGAAAACAGACTGCTGTAGGCTCAAGTCAGAACACTTACTCAATCACATGGGATAAGACGGCTAAGGCGGAGAACTACACGATTACAAGCGAAGACCTTGGAAATCTTGTAGTAACTCAGAGCAAAAGCGAGATCGTTGTAACCACAACAGGATACACGGGAGTTTATGACGGACAGGAGCACAAGGCGACAGTATCTGTAAGCACACTGCCTGAGGGATACACGCTTGAGACAGCAAGCTCGGATGCCGCTGCAACTGATGTAACTGAAAGTCCGATTACAGCTAGCTGCGACAATCTCGTGATTGTAAATGCGGACGGATATGATGTAACAGACGAGCTCAACATCAGATATGTTGACGGTTCAATCTCAATTTCAAAGGCGACTCTGACAGTTGCAACTCCGGATGCTGAGAAGACCTACGACGGAACAGCGCTCGTATCGGCAGGAAGCATCAGCGGATTTGTAAACGGCGAGACCGCTGTTTTCGCCACAACCGGATCACAGACTGCTGTAGGCTCAAGCCAGAACACTTACAGCATCGACTGGGATGCAGAGGCGACAACCGCAAAGGCAGGCAACTACGCTATCAGCGAGTCGCTTGGAACTCTGACAGTTAACGAGTTTGCAGGTGCTGTAACCGTAACTACTACGGGCGGCACATTCACATACGACGGACAGACTCACGGAGCGACAGTATCTGTAAGCACACTGCCTGAGGG